>JAJDET010000004.1 GCA_029259655.1 Planctomycetota bacterium | reverse complement strand
AGGAGGGGATCACGTTCGAGGCCCGGATGGGCGACGGAGCGCAGCCGGATCGCGGGGTCCTCGGCAAGCTCCTGGACGTGGGGAAGCGCGTCATCACGGGGGAGTCGATCTTCCTGACGCACTTCAAGAACCAGGGCGGCGGGAAGCAGCGCGTGGCGTTCGCTGCGCCGTACCCGGGCAAGATCATCGCCCTCGACCTGGCGAAGATCGGCGGCCAGATCCTGTGTCAGAAGGACGCCTTCCTGTGCGCCGCTTTCGGCACGGAGGTCTCGATCGCCTTCAACCGCCGGCTGGGTGCCGGTTTCTTCGGCGGCGAGGGCTTCATCCTGCAGAAGCTCATCGGCGACGGGCTGGCGTTCGTGCACGCCGGCGGGACCATCGTGGAGAAGGAGCTCGCGGGCGAGACCCTGCGCGTCGACACCGGCTGCCTGGTCGCCTTCTCGCCCGGCGTGGAATACGACATCCAGCGCGCCGGAAATCTCAAGTCGATGTTCTTCGGCGGCGAGGGTCTCTTCCTCGCCACGCTGAGTGGCCACGGCAAGGTCTGGCTGCAGAGCCTCCCGTTCTCCCGACTCGCGGACCGCGTGCTCGCGAGCGCTCCGCGTCACGGCGGTTCGTCGAAGGGCGAGGGGTCGGTCCTCGGGGGTCTCGGCCGCCTCATCGGTGGCGACAACTCCTGAGCGCATCCCTACACAGAGTGGATAGGGACATCACGGACCTGCTACAGGCCGCGGGGCGCGGCGATCTCGAGGCACAGGGCGAGCTCTTCGCGCGCGTGGAGAGGGAGCTGAAGGGCCTCGCGCGACGCGAGCTCGTACGCTGGAAGCCGGGCAGCGCGCTCCACACGACTGCGCTGGTGGGCGAGGTCTTCCTGCGCCTCTTCGGTCGCGACGGAGTTCCGACCCCTCGAAGCCGGCGGCACTTCTACGCCGCAGCGGCGCTCGTAATGCACGACGTGATGATCGACCTCGCCCGGGCCAACGGGCGGAGACCGCGCAACGTGCCGCTCCCGGACGACCTGGCATCCCCGGCGGTAGACCACGCCGATCTCGTCGACCTGAAGCTCGCCCTCGAAGGCCTCGAGGGCGTCGACGAGAGGAGCGCGGAGGTGTTCCGACTCCGCATCGTTCTCGGACTCTCCTTCGAGGAGATGACGCGGACGCTGGGGCTGTCTCGGTCCACCGTGGAGCGGGACCTTCGATTTGCGCGGTCGTGGCTCCGCCGGCGTCTGTCCGACTCGTCCGCTCAGGGGGAGGAGCGGGCGTGAAGCGCGCCGGCGATCTCGATGTCCGTCGGCTGTTCGACGAGGTCCTGGATCGACCCGAAGGCGAACGCAGGGTTTTCCTCCAGGAGCGCTGCGGAGCCGATGCCGCCCTGCGAGAGGAGGTCGAAGAGCTCCTACGGTACGAAGGGGAGCTCGACGGGTTCTACGAGGATCCCATCGACCTCGACCTCCCCGGAGATCCGGCCCGGCTCCCGGAGAAGATCGGCGACTTCCGCCCGATCCGGGTGATCGGGGCGGGAGGGATGGGCCTCGTCTATCTGGCGGAGCAGGATCATCCGCGCCGCCGGGTCGCGCTCAAGCTGGTGCGCGGCGGGACCGTTGCGACGTCCACCCTCGAGCGGCGGTTCAGGAATGAGATCGAGCTCCTCGGTCGGCTGGAGCACCCGGGGATCGCACGTATCTACGAGGCGGGGACGGCGGAGACCGACGTCGGCCCCCAGCCGTACTTCGCCATGGAGCTGGTGGACGGGCGCCCCCTGAATACCTACGTCGAGGAGGAGCGAACGCCGATCCGCGAACGCGTCCAGCTCCTGGCGCGAGTCGCCGAGGCCGTTGAGCACGCGCATGTTCACGGTGTCGTCCACCGAGATCTCAAGCCGGCGAACATCCTCGTCCGGCCGGATGGGTCGCCCGTGGTGCTCGACTTCGGCATCGCACGAACGACCGACTCCGACATCGCCGCGACGACCTTCGAGGAAGGTGGGCGCAACCTCGTCGGAACCCTGGCCTACATGAGCCCGGAGCAGGCCACGGGCGAGCTGGCGCGTGTCGACGAGCGCAGCGACGTGCATGCCCTGGGGATCGTCCTGTACGAGCTGCTTGCCGGCGAGCTTCCCTACGAGCTGCAGGATCTCCCCCTGCACCGCGCCGTCAAGGTCATCGTCGAGACCGAACCGAGGCCCCTGGGCGAGAGCGACCCCGGCCTGCGCGGCGACCTGACGACAATCACGCAGAAGGCGCTCGAGAAGGACCCGGCCAGGCGCTACGCGTCGGCGAGGGCGTTCGCCGAGGACCTGAGACGACACCTGGGCGACGAACCGATCGCAGCGCGGCCGGCGAGCACGCGGTATCAGCTCGAGAAGCTCGTGCGCCGCAATCGCAAACTGCTGTTCGCTCTTGCGGCCGTCCTCGTGGCCCTCTTGATCGGGCTCGCGGGAACCGGATGGCAGGCTCTGCGCGCGACCCGGGCGGCTGACGACGCGCGCGACCAATGGGAACGAGCCGAGCTCCTCGCTGTCGCGGCGAAGGAGAGCGCTTCGATAGCCGAGTCGCATGCGGCGGATGTCCTGCGCCTCTCGGACGTCAAGCGTCTACGAGACCTGAAGACCCGAGCCGAGGCGCTCTGGCCTGTCGTTCCCGCGCGACTCGATGAAATGCGTGAGTGGATGCAGGACGCACACGACCTCCTGGCTCGCCGAGAATCGCATGCGGGGCGGCTCGTCGAACTTCGCTCCGAAGCGACGCCGGCCACGGAGACACTCTGGTGGCAGGAGACCCTCGAGGAGCTGCTTCGGGACCTGGATGCGTTCACCGACGAGTCGAGCGGGCTCATCGAGGGCGTCTCGCGCGTGCACGGATGGGGGATGGAGCGCCGGATCGCCTTCGCGGAAGGGATCGAGTTCCTGGAGACCTCGGAGATGTGGACGGGGCCCTGGGCCGAAGCCATCGAGTCCATCGCCGACGTGGAGCGCTGTCCCATGTACGGCGGGCTCCGGATCACCCCGCAGCTCGGGCTCTTCCCCGTCGGCCGCGACCCCGACTCGGGTCTCTGGGAGTTCTCCCACCAGCTATCGCTGAACACCTCGAAGCGGGATCCGGATACCGGTCGACTCCTCGTGACGAACGAGTCGGGGGTCGTCTTCGTTCTGCTACCCGGAGGCACGGTCCTGATCGGCTCGCAGGGGGCGAATCCGGGCGCCCCTAACTACGACCCTCGCGCCGATGAGAAGGGCGTTGTCCTCGAGGTCACCCTTCCGCCGTTCTTCATGTCGAAGTACGAGCTCTCGCAGGCGCAGTGGCAGTTCGCCACCAACTCGCGACCGAGCTACCGCTCCTACGTGCGCGTCCGTGGGAAGCCCGTCCTGCCCGTCGAGTCGGTGTCGTGGGTGGAGGCGAGACGCGTGCTCTCTCGCTGGGGGATGGAATTGCCGACCGAGGCCCAGTGGGAGTACGCGGCGCGAGGTGGGACGTCCACGCCGTGGGCGACGGGAGGGACTCGCGAGACGCTCATCGGGGCGGCCAACCTTGCCGATACGGCCGGGGATTGGCCCGCGGCCTCCGATTGGCCGGAATTCGAGGACGGGTACGTCCGGCAAGCTCCGATCGACGCGCTGCGCCCCAACGGGTTCGGACTGCACCACGTACACGGGAATCTGCAGGAGATGTGCCTCGAGGTCGACGAGCGGCTCGTCAACAAGACGTTGAACGCAGAGGAGAAGGAGACCGCCAATCCCGGTCTCTTCGAACACGAGACGATCGGGAAGTTTCAGGAGGGCTGGGTGATCGTGCGGACGCCGATCCGCGGAGGTGGCTTCCACACGAGTGCATCACAGTCGCGAATCGGCGCCAAGGCGTATCACGCGACGGACGCGAAGCTGGCGTTCGTGGGCATCCGGCCCGTGAAGGAGCTCGAGATCCGGGATTGAGGAGCTGTCTCGCGGGGCGTCTTCCCCCCGTGCCAGCTCCACCGAGGGGGGAGCTTCATGCGTGACGCCGGACCGCGATCGGGACGCTTCGATCGCCCACGACGGTCCGGTCCGCTTGTCAGGACCCGAAGGCGATCGCAAGCTCTTTGCCCCGATGGAGCCTTCTCCTTCCCCGAGCTGCTCTCGGCGAACCTGGTGGTTCGCGTCATCGCCGGAGCTCCGCGGCCTGCTCCTGGTGGCGCTGGTCTTCATCCCGTCCTGCGGTTCCGGGCTGGACGGCGGCGGCGTGCGCAGCCGTTTGCAAACGCTCGTGCTCCAGGCGGTCGGCGAGGGCTCCGAGAACCGTGAGCCTCGCCGCTACCGCAGGCTCTACCCGGAACCGGACACGCCCTGGGTCAAACGCGGGGCCAGCGCTTCTTACGAACCTGGGCCCACCACTCTCGATGGGGGTGAATCGAAGCGGCTGGTCCTGCGCGGGGCCGATGAAGCGCTGCTGAGGATCCCGGGCGACTTCGATTCCCGGGCTTTCAACGGTGTCGCACTACAGCTCAGCGTCCGACAACCGGTCGCGCTCGTTCTGGCGTTCGTCCAGAACCGGCAGGAGCTCCCCTTCACGGTCCTCGTCTCCCCCGAGGCGCGCGAGGGCCCGCAGGTGCTGCGCTTCGCGTGTCCCGAGCTCGCGACGGTCGAGGGTCCGATCCAGATGATCACGCTCCGGACCCGCGGACGCGCCGGCGAGCTGACGATCGACTGGCTCGATCTCTTCTGGCAAGCGCCCGAGTCCTTGTTGCCGAGCGCATCGAGCGGGGCCGAGCTGGTTCGCATGGGTGGGGACGCGCGAAGGGGAGTCGGCCTCGTCCCCGGGCAGCCCCTCGAAGCGCGCGTCGAGAATCCCACGGGGCACGAGCTCGCCTTCACCTTTGGACTGCCGGGGTACTTCCGTCGACCGGAGGAGACCCCGGTCCTCGCGGTGACTCTCGAGCCCGCAGGGGGCGAGGCTGTCGTTCACCGCCTGCCGCTCCGAGCCGAGTCCACCTGGCTGCGCGCACGCTATCCGCTCGACTCCTTCGGCGACGCGCCCCTCACGGTGACCTGGACGCTCGAGAGCGCGCGCGCGATCGCGTGCGTCGTGGCCGAGCCCGCGCTGATCCGCCGGGCTGCGTCGCCGCGGCACGTTCTCCTCGTCACGTCCGACACGCACCGCGCCGACTACCTGGGAGTCTCGGGCTCGGGCGTCGACGTTCGAACGCCGACCCTCGACGCGCTCGCCGCGCGGGGGACGCTCTTCCTCGACGCATTCAGCTCGACCAACGTCACCAACCCCTCGCACATCGCGCTGATGACCGGGGTCCATCCGCGCGATATCGGCATCCTCGAGAACAACGAGCGGCTGGCCGACGCGGCGCCCACCCTGGCGGAGGCCTTCAAGAGCGCCGGCTTCGCGACGTACGCCTCCCTCAGCGCGCGGCACCTGGAGGATCGCACCAGCGGCCTGGGGCAGGGGTTCGATCGCGTGTCCTTCCCGGAGCGTCGCAACGCCCGGGACGGTGCGCTCGCGATCCGGGAGGCCCTGGACTGGCTCGAGGAGTCTCCCGACGTACCGACCTTCCTGTGGGTGCACGTCTTCGACGCCCACACGCCCTACGATCCGCCGCCCGAGTTCGCGGCCCGGTACTATCCGGCGGAGCGGAACGCCTTCGATCCCGCCGCGCCGCCCCTCGAGGGAGTGCCGCCGATCCTCGAGGACAAGGAGTTCTTCGGGCTCCGGGATCTCGCCTATCCGGAGGCCATGTACCGCGGCGAGGTCTCCTTCCTCGATGCCGAGCTCCGCGGACTCCTGGAAGCCCCGGTGATGAAGGACGCCGTGATCGCCTTCACGGCGGACCACGGCGAGTCCTTCGGCGAGCACGGGATCTTCTACAACCACGCCGGTCTCTACCCGCAATCGATCCGCGTCCCGTTGATCCTCGTCTACCCCGGAGCGCGAGGTGGACAGCGCGTCTCGGTCCCGGTCGAGCACATCGACCTTGGGCGCACGCTGCTCGACCTCTCGGGCAACGCCGCCGTCGACTTTCCCGGACGGAACCTGACGCGCATCGCCGACGGCGACACCCGTGCCGAGGGTGCGCGCTTCGCCATCGGGGCACACGGCCTGTCGGCCTCCATCAGCAGCAATGGCTGGCACCTCGTCCTCAACCTGCACGCCGCGCACGGGACATCCCGCCTCGTCCCGTCCGTGAAGCACGCCGTCGAGCTCTACAACCTCGAGAACGACCCTGACTGCGAGGTCGACCTCCTGGACGAGGAGCTCGCGCGCGCGCACACGATGCGAGCAGAGCTCGTGCACTGGCTGGTTTCCGCCGAAGACCTCGGCTGGCGGGGCGAGCGCCGGACGGACGCCGCCACGCTCCGGGATCTCGAGGCCCTCGGGTACGTCGCCGGCGCCGCCGAAGCGCCCCCCGAGCTCGTGTTCTACGAGCTCGGCTGTACTTGCGAGCCGTGCCGGCGCTTCGAGTGAGCTGCGTCCGCGGTCAGTGTGCGGAAGGCCGGATACCGCGATCTCTGCGAATCACCTGCCGGGGGTCGCGTGAGTCGCGGCGGCCGGCGAGTCGCTCGAAGCTCTCTGCCACCTCGGCCGAGACGTCGAACGTGCTCGCGTTCGGATGGATCGCGATCGAGCCGATGCTGGAGCCCTTGACCTGACCCCGGCGGCAGACGGCGGCCAGGATGCGACTGGGATTGGCGCCCTGGTTGGACCCCCAGTTGATGAAGAAGCGCACCGTCTGACCGAAGTCGCGCCGCGGGGACGCGCTCGGCCTCTCCGGGCGCTCGCGCTGCGTTCGCCGCGGCGGTGCGCTGGGCATGTGGGATTCCACACGCGCTCGCACGTCCTGCGGCGCCGCGCGCCGAGCGGGCTCCAGGCGCGCGAGCAACGCCGCGACGACGGCGGCCGGGTCCCGGCCATCGAGGATCGCGGCGGCATGTTCGACGTGTGCGGCCGACGGACCGGCTGCGAGGGCCGTCAAGAGCTCCGACTCGAGCTCCGCGCGGGAGCGCGCGGCGAGTGTCTCGCGCACCTCCGTTTCGCTCGGGATCGAGAGCCAGCGCAGCTTGACCCCCGCTTCGGACAGGAGCCTCGCCACCCTGCGTTTCTTGCTCGGTGCCGCGAAGAGCACGCTCTGGCCGCGCTTGCCCGCGCGTCCCGTGCGTCCGCTGCGGTGGGTGTAGACCTGAGCGTCGATCGGCGGAGCGGTGTGGATGACCGTCGCCACGTCGGGCACGTCCAGACCGCGCGCGGCCACGTCGGTGGCGACGAGGACCGTGGTCCGACCGCCGCGGAAGGCGGCCAGCGTGCGCTCGCGCTGACTCTGGGCCAGCTCGCCGCTGAGCGGCATGGCCGCGAAACCGTCCCCTTCGAGACGGGAGGCGACTTCGAGCGCGTCGGATCGGCGCTCGACGAAGACCAGCGTCCGTTCGTTGCCCGCCAGGAGGAGCAGGTTCACGAGCGCGGCGTAACGCCCGCGGGGATCGACCAGATGGCCCACGTGCTCGATATCGTCGTGAGCGACGCCGAGCCGTGTGCCCTCGATCGCGATCGGGTCCCGCTGGTACTTAGCGGTGAGCTGTCGGATGCCCTCGGGGAACGTGGCGGAGACGAGGTGGGTCCGGCGCGTCGTCGGCACCAGGTCGAGGATTCCCTCGAGCTCCTCCCGGAAGCCCATGTCGAGCATCTGATCCGCCTCGTCGAGCACGAGCTCGCGCACGCCGCCGAGGTCGAGCACGCCGCTCCGCAGGTGGTCGAGCAGGCGTCCGGGTGTGCCGACCAGGACTCGCGGCCGTCGCCCGAGGACCTGGCGATCCCTGAACACCGGCGTTCCGCCCGTGACCGAGGCCACGCGAACGCCCGGGAGCCCGACGAAGAGCCAGCCGAGCTCGTCGCAGACCTGGTTGGCGAGCTCTCGCGTCGGAACGATGATCAGCGCTTCCGGGCCGGGAGCCCCCTCGGTGGACTCGGAGAGCGCCGCGGCGAGCACGAAGCCCAGGGCCACGGTCTTGCCCGATCCCGTCTGGGACGAGATCTGGAGGTCGCCGTGCTCGACCTCCGCCTCGAGCACCGCGTGCTGAACGGCGGTCAGCTCGGTGAATCCGCGACCCTCGAGGGCCGTGCGCAGGACGGGGGAGAGGGCGCCGAAGCCCAGGGTCGGGGCCGTGTCGTCCGGGGTGGGGACGACGGTTTCGGGCGAGTCCGGGAGCAGGAGTTCCATGAGGTCCACGCAGGGTCCTTTGGACCCAGTAACAGGGAGGCAGCGGGCTGCCTTGGGGAGGACCTTCACGGTCCCGGTGACGCTCGCGAGGGTGTCCGAGGACTTTCTCGGAGAGGTGCGAGCCGCGCAGCCTACCACGCGGGGACCCCCGAGCGGAGGTCGGACTACCAGACCCGGGCGCGGGCCTGGATGAAGGAGTAGAAGAACACCGCGTTGGGATCGTGCGCCACGCGGTCCAGCTCCGCTCGCATGCCCTCGACGGTCTCCTCGGCGACCTTGCCGGCCGCGAGGAGTCCCGGTGCCCCGCTGAGGAGCAGCTCGGACCAGAACGCGAGGAACTCGGCGCGTTCGCCGGGCGCCCGGTTGTCGAGGTGGATGTTGCGGACCTTGGTGGTGACGTCGCGGCACCCGACGGCGAGCAGCAGGTTCCCGAGCTTGGCGCCGACGAACGGGTCGCCGCCGAGCTCGAGCTGGTGGTCGTTGAAGGCGAGCCAGTACGCCATCGTGTGCGGGCTGTACGGATCGAGGAAGAAGGCCGCGTTCTGGACCTCGGTCGCGACGATCGGCGAGCCGGGGCGCAGCACCCGACGCACCTCGGACAGGACGCGCAGCGGGTCTCCGACGTGCTCGAGCACCCAGCAGAGGAATGCGCCGTCGAACAAGCCCGCGTTGAACGAGAGCCGCGTGGCGTCCTCGACACAGAGCTCGTAGCGACCTTCTGCCCAGGCGACTTCGCGCAGGTTCTCCGCCGCTCGCGCGAGGTTGGCGTCGGACTGGTCGATGCCGGTCACGTGCAGGTCGGGGAAGTGGCGCAGCAGGATCTCGGTCTGTGCGCCGACTCCGCAGCCGACCTCGAGCAGTCGGCGGCACTTCCAGAACGGGAGCCGGTCGTGCACGCGGTGCTCGAGGAAGCGCGCCTGGCGGCGCAGCCGGTCCTGCTCCTCGTTCGTGAACCCGTGCACATAGCCCTTCGTGGATTTCTCGCCGCTCGGCATCGGCCCGATTGTAGACGGCGCCCGACCCGCGACACCCGTCCTCCTATTCGAAGGCGGCGGCTTCCAGGGGCTGGAGGTATCCCCCCGACTCTACGGCCACGCGGAAGATGTCGGTGAAGCTGACGAGGCCGAGCAGCTCCGTTCCCTCCACGACGGCGGCCCGGCGAACGCCGACCATCCTCATGAGCTGTATGCAGGTGCCGATGCAGTAGTTCGGTTGCAGGGTCACCATCGGATGGGTCATGGCGTCGGCCACCGTGAGACCGTCCAGGCTCGAGCCCGGGTTGGCCAGAAGCGCCAGGACGTCCTTCCGCGTCAGGATCCCGTACCCCAGGGAGGGGTCGTCCATGTCGACCACGAGGCAGGACAGGTCGTCGTACATCCGACGGACGGCTTCTCGGAGCGAGGCCGTCGGCCGGATGGTGGAAGCGGGGCTGTGCATCACCTCGCGAGCGGTTGCGTCTCGAAAGTCGGGCATCGGATTCCTCATCGGCTACAACGCTTCGGCCTGGATGTCCCGGCTCTCCGGGTCGTAGTAGAAACGAACGTGCTGCGCGGACTCCTCGGTCTGGAGGTGGGCTCCGCGGATGTAGATGTCGACACCGGCGTGCACGGTCCCCTGAACCTCGACGGTGGGGGGCTCGCCCTCGAAGAGCTTCTCCTCGGCCCGTAGCCGCCGCGCCTTGAGTGCGGCTTCCGAGCTCACCAGCTCCCGCTTGGCCTTGATGCACTTCCGGACGGCCAGGCTCTGTTCCCGGCTCATGTTCGACGTGTTCTGCATCATGGGCCGGCTGAGGAAGCCCTCGAGCTTGCGCTTCTTCGCCTGGATCCCGCGCAGCCCCTCTTGCACCTCGCGCAGCTCGCGATCCAGGACCGGATCGGCGCCGCCCGAGACGACGGTCGGCGCACCGAGCTCGGAGCCCAGCACCTTCGCCTTGAGTCCCTGCACGGCCGTGTAGCGACCACCCCGGAGGGTGCCGCGACCCTCGGTGGCGAGCAGCTGTCCGATGCACTCGATCACGCTGTTCGTATCCGAGTCGCCGATCTCGACGTCGCCGCCGCAGGTGATGTTCGCGTTCTGCGCGAACTTGACGCTCACGCGCGATCCGGCCGATACGCGGCCGAGCTGGCCCCCCAGGATGCCCATTCCGACGTCGAGGGCGTCCCGAGCCTCGATGGACGCGTCTTCGACCGATTTCTGCACGGCGATGTCGTGCCTGGCCGTCACCCGGAATTCGCTGCGTACGGTGCCCCGAACCAGCACGGAGCCCTTGGCGTCGATATGGCCGGTCTGGTAGTCGACGTCGCCGGAGATCTCGAGCACGTCCACGACCGCCAGCTCGTTCTTGGGTCTGACCAGGAGCATTCCGTCGATCGAGGCCTCGAAGACCAGCGTGCCGTCCTCGAGCTCGTGGGTCAGGATGTTCTCGCGCGCCGTGAAGGGAGCCGGCTCTCCCGCTCGCGCGCGAAGCTCCTGGCCGTCGACGCCTCGGCCCGGAACCCCCGCGGTCTCGGGGAGCCAGGTACCGATTCGCCGGCCGGCCTGGATGTTCTTGACCATGCGGCGCTCGCGGTAGTCGATCTGATCGACTTCCTTGCCCAGGTCACCGATGAGCATGTCCGTGTCGACCTCGAGGGCGAGCCCCGCGTCGCGACCCGGAACCGATGGAGTCCCTTCCGCGATGAGAGCCGGTTCGCGCGGGGCGCGTTCCTCGAAGGCGCTCCAGGCAGTCTCGACACGCTCCGGCGAGAGACCGTGGACGACACCGCATGCTTCGATGGCGGCGTCCACCTCGTGCCGCGGGATCGGCGGCTCATCGGCGCCGGGCCGGCGCAGATCGAGACGGGCTCGAAGGCCGTCCTCGCTGACCGTGACCGCAGGCACGACGCTCGGGCCGTTGGCCTCGTCGAGCTCCAGGTACCCGAACGCGGGTACCGACGCCGTCCAGCGCAGCCCGTCCTCGTCGCTGACGATGCCTTCGCCGTGGGGTACCTCTTCTTCGGCGCCGGCGGCGGCCGGCAGGGTCTGGCCGGTCACGGTCAGCCCTGCCTCGCCGAGTGTCGCCGGCTCCCTCTCGATCAAGAGCTCGCCGGAGCGCACGACGAGCTTGCGGCGGTCGGGAGCCTGCTCTGTGGCGCAAAGGTAGTGGCGGGTGATCTTCGCATTCGTCCCGGCGCGCGGCAGCAGACCGCGGGCCACGGTCACGTTCTTCCGCTCGTTCTTGGACTCGGAGACGGCGGCCACCAGCTCATCGATCTCGTCGGACAGGAGTCCGGCTGTCACGCCGATCTCCGCCAAGGCCGCCTCGACCGACTCACGGGTCGCCGGTGGGTAGTCGCCGAGCGGAGGCGTGATCCTCGTCACCACCGCTTCCATGTCGTTGTTCCGCCGGGCCACCTCGATGATCGAGGGTGCGCGGACGACCTCGACGCGGAAGCTCCCCCCCTCGAGATCCCTGACGGACACATCCTCGGAAGGAACGCCGAGCTCCTGGGCTCCCGCCTTGCGGGCGCCGTCCTCGGAGCTCGATTCGATGGTGCAGAAGCGGGCGGTCATGGGCACGGGGCCCCGCCGGGTGTTCGGATGGGGCTGGTCCTTGCCTTGAGAGGCGAGTGCCCTTTTTTTCGGCCCGGCGATGCCGCCGCTGTCCTCGGCGCCTGGACCTAGGAGCGTGCGAGCTGGAGGATCGCTCCGGCCAGCATGTCGTGCCGGCGGAACGCCTCGAGGTAGTCGCTCTCGCTCGGGCCACCCTTATGGCGGATCACCGCCACCAGGTCCTTCCGTTCTGCGCGCGTCCAGTTCTCGATGCCGGGCAGCGCCACGACCAGCGGAGCCCAGCGTTGCCAGGCGAGCTTCTCCCCCGGCGACCAGGACCGCTGGCTCTGCACTCCCAGGAGCTCTCCCGCGGCGGCAGCGCAGGCCCTCGAGGCTTCCGCGCCGCTCTTGCCGACGCGCATACCGGCCTGCGCGGCGACGGCGGCGCCGATCCTCGGCGTGGAGATCTGGCAGATGACGTTCCCGCGCGGCTCGTCCAGGAAGTAGTAGAGCTCCCTCGAGCTCAACTTCTCGAGCGTGCGGATGCTGGAGCGGTGCTTCCGGTCGCGCCGTTTCGCCGCGCACTCACGTCTCACGATCGGCATGACATCGGCATGCCCTGGGCGGAAGCCGTGCTTGTAGTAGAACCACCACGCACCGCTCGTCAGTGCCTCGCGGTTCCCTTGACCGAGCTGCTGGGTGTTGATCGTGAACGCATCGACGCCGAACAGATGACGGATGAGGGCCAGCGAGCCCGTGAAGATCCGCGAGGCTTCCGCACCTCGAAACGTGTCGAAGACGTTGAAGTTGACCTCTGCGGAGTCGAACAGCATGCACGCCTGCACGTAGCCGACCGGAATGCCGTTCCGCAGCGCCATCAGGATGTACTGGCCGTAGAGCAGGTGCCGCTGTTCGGGTATCAGCCCGACGCACGAGAACTGCAGCCCCTCGCCGAAGTCCACGACATGCGCGTCGCGATGGTCGGCGTGCATGAAGGCGAACAGATCCCGGTTGCGCGTGATCATCGCCTCGCGACCGAGCTGGACGATCTTCCGACCCTCGCTTGCAGAGAGCGATCGGATCTCGACGGGGTCCTGCTCGATTCGTTCGCGGACGGTGCCCACCGGCCGTTGAAGCGGCTGCGTCTGGTACGCCAGGTCCGACACAGGGAAGCGGGCCCTCGTCCTGGACGGGGTGTCCGTGCCCGGGGAGAGGCACATGTCCAGTCCTATGCCGTCGTAGACGTGCTCCAGGACCATGGGGTCCGCATGCAGCCGTCGGAAGGTCTCGGTCAGGAAGGCGGCATCCGTCTGGCCGGGCGCTCGCAGCACGTCGATGATCTCGCGCAGCGAACGCGACGATCCCTCGTACGCAAGACGCTCGTGCTCCTGCAGGATCGGATACATCAGCTCGTCGAGTCTGTCCTGCGTCTGGAACTCGTCCCAGTCGACGGTCAAGTGCTCGGGCCAGCGCCGACCGAGCCACGCCGCCGTGAACCAGTAGAAGTCGCAGTGGATCGCCGTGCCGGCGATGCCGGAGTTGGCGAGCTCCTCGCGGTGAGCGTGCAAGTCGGCCCGGCGCCCGAAGGACGCCAGCATGGGAAGGACGCGTTCGAGTAGCGCCCGGCTGTCCGGGTAGGCGCTCAGGTAGCACAGCGCCTCGTGGAGCTGCAGCACGTCCTCGGCCTGCGGCAACCTCGCCCGGGCCAGCACAGCAAGCAACGCGAGCTTCCGATCGGCGGCGTCGCCCCCGTGCTCGCGCAGTATCCGATGAAGCCGCCGCAGCGCCGTCGAGGCCTCGGCGCCGCGGGCAACGAGAGTCAGCCCGCCCATTCCCTTGCACGCTAGGCGGGCAGCGGGTCCTGCACACTAAGCCGATGGCCGTAGCGACCGCCGGAGAACGGCGAACCCGAGAGACCTTCGGTCCTCCCGAGCAAGCTGTAGGTCCGATCAAGCGCAATCAGGAGGAGCGAGACCATGGCAGCGTTGAACAAGGAAAAGGTGGAGGCACGCTTCGGGCACCTGTTCGGCAAGGTGGAGGGAGCCTTCAGCTGCGTGCTCGGCCACGTCGGCGACAAGCTGGGGCTGTACGCAGCACTGAAGGAGTCGGGGCCGACGACCAGCGCCGCGCTCGCCGAGGCCACGGGGCTGCACGAGCGCTGGGTGCGCGAGTGGCTGTACCAGCAGACCGCTGCCGGCATCACGTCCCACGAGGGCGGCCAGTTCTTCCTCGACGACGAGGCGGCCGAGATCTACGGCACGGAGGAGAGCGGCGTGTTCGGTGCCGGGATCTTCGAGCTCGTCGCGGGGCTCGTCGCCACGGCGGACCGGCTCGAGGAGTGCTTCAAGACCGGCATGGGCGAGCCCTACGACTCCTTTGGGTCCCAGACGGCGCGCGGCATCGAGCGGATGATGGGGCCGTTCTTCCGGACGCGCCTGGTGCAGGACGTGATCCCGGCTCTCGACGGCGTCGAGGCCAAGCTCCGCGCAGGAGCCAAGGTCGCAGACATCGGCTGCGGTGGGGGACTGGCGTTGGAGGTGATGGCTCGTGCCTTCCCGCAGTCCCGGTTCCACGGCTTCGACAACTCCCGCATGGCTCTCAAGCGGGCGCACAGCCGGGCCGCCGAGCTCGACAACCTGACCATCCACGACACGACGCACTCACGTCTGGAGGAGGACGCGAGCTACGATCTGCTCACGACGTTCGACTGCATCCACGACATGACGCATCCGACGGAGACGATCGGTGCGATCCGCCGCTCACTGGCGCCGGACGGGACGTGGTTCGTGGCCGACGTGCACGGACACCCGAGCTTCGAGAAGAACCTGGAGCAGGGCGAGGTCTCGGCGATGTTCTACGGCTTCTCGGTGATCTGCTGCATGCGCTCGGCCCTGTCCACGCCCGACGGAGAGGGCCTGGGCACGCTCGGCTTCTGCGAGCCCGTTGCCCGGGAGATGTCTCGCGAGGCCGGCTTCACCCGCTTCGAGAAGCACGACTTCGACAACCCGGTCAACGACTACTACGAGATCCGGCTCTGAGCCGGGCCGGAAAGGTCATGTGCAGGCGCCCGTCTACTCGATCGAAGCCAGGAGACTCGTGAGGTGAACCTGCTCGCGCAGGATCGCCATCGCGCCGGCCCGCCGTCAGTGCACTCGGAGCAGCGGCTTCTGGGTCGAGATGACGCTGCAGGGCGAGCACAGGACGCCGCACAGGTCCTCGGCTCGACGCTTGAGGTCGTTGAAGGTCCGCGTGACCTTGGGATCGACGGGGTCCTGGATCGTGGTCCCGAGCAGGAAGCCCGAGAGGAAGGTCTCGCTGTCCGCGTTGCGCGGGAACGAGTGGAAGAAGTTGGTGCCCGTCTCCAGTGTGTGACAGGCCACGCAGTTGTTGAGCGAGAAGAGGTGGCGGGCGTCGTTGTTCAGGATGCCGTCCGCCTCGAAGAAGGCCTGGATCCCCTCGCCGTTGGAGGAGCCGCCGCGGAACGGCTGTCCCTGGTAGGTCAGCGGCACGACGTGCTCGCCGGCCAGGATGGCGGCCTCGTTGTCGTTGACGAAGTCCGCCAGGAGCTTCGTGCGGTTCACGGTCTCGGTCTGCACGGTCTGCGCCACCGTCGTCTGGACGAGCATGCCCGTTGTCGCGGAGAGCTGGAACTCCCGCCACTGCCAGAAGTCGTCGCCGAAGAACTCGTTGGTTCGCGCCTGGCTCAGAGCACTCCCGTTCGGATGGCCGGGCGCGGCATTCGGTCCGGCGAACCTGTTCACGAGCTTCTCCAGCGCGGAGTTGTACTTCTTGCCGAACTTCATCGCGCCCAGGGCGTGCCAGTCCTCGGCCCACGCCTTGACCTCGTCGCAATCGGCCGCAAGGAGCTCGTACTCCAGGATGAAGGTGAACAGCGAGGTGCTTCCGCCGGGCCGCAGGACCGAGAACACGATGCGCCCCTCTCCTGCGCTGTTCGCGGTGCCGTAGGTCGCGTTCGTGCGCAGGTCGATCCGGTTGACGAAGCCGTTCAGCCGGAAGGGCGCGATGGAGAAGTCGAGCCCCGTGTGCCCCTTCGCCTGGCTGGCCGCGATCCAGGGATCGATGATCTCCTGGAGCATGAAGAGGTGCGGCGGGATGTCGAAGCCGTTGACGTGCTGCGTGGTCCGGAAGTGATCGAACAGGTTCAGCACGAAGTCCGAGGGGTCCTTCTTGCCGGAGATGTTGCTCATCAGTCGCCCGAAGGACCAGACGCCCTGGGACGGCTGGGTGGGTTCGGCGACCCAGGTGGTGCGCACCGTGTCGTTCACGACGGAGAGGTCTCGGATCCAGAGCTCGCGATCGACCGCGATCTTGCAGCCGCCGAGGCTGGTGCCGTCGGGCTCGGGCGCAGCGGCTACCGGCCCTCCGACCGCCAGCGCCACGACGGCGAGCCATTCGATCCGGATCCCGCGCCTCTGCATCGAGTTCGTCGAGCTCATGATTCTTCCTCCGAGGTTGTCGACCGATGTGCGGTTGGCGTCCTGCCGCTCCGCTCGTCCCAGATCCTAGCGACAGGGGAGTCCGCGCGGCGCTCCGGCTCCCCGTGCGCCCCGGGGTGAGCCCTCGACCGGAGCCGACGGCGACAGTTCCGGTCTCGCGCCCCCCCGAATCGCGAAGCGCTTGGCACAATCGGGCCGCTCCGAACGTGGAGCTTGCACCGAACAAAGGGAGGGAGGATGCAACAACCGAGTGTTCAGCGGCCCCTCGCAGGCCGCGGCGCGCAGGCGTGGATGGATGCAGGCCCCTGGCGGAGGATCGTCGGGCTCGTGTGCCTCTCTCTCGCAGCTTGCGGATCGACGCGCAGCAATCTCGCCGCGACTGCCGGAGCCACGCTCTACGCGGCGATCGCCCCCAGCAGCGAGATCGAGCAGATCTACTACCTGGGTGCGTTCGATCCGCTGGAGCAGGTTCCGCCGACCATCTACCGCGTGCGGGTCCGGGGGCAGGCCAGCACCCTGTCGAACACGCGCTTCGCATCCGGGTGGGTGCCGGCGCCGCTGATCGACTCCCTGGGCGGATCGGTGGCTTTCCAGGGCGAGAAGAAAACGCAGGTGACCCTCACGAAGGCCGACGATGCTTACGAGAGCGTCCTTCCGGTGGGCCGCCGGATGATCATGTTCGGGCCCGAGGGGTTTCGCGAGTCGCCGGCGAACCACCGGCTCGTGATCGTGATGGGGAGTGATCCGGACAAGTTCTTCCAGGGGATGGACCAAGCGGTCGGGGCCTGGAACGAAGCGCTGCTCGAACGCGGGGATACCGAGCTGTCCCTGCTGCTCTTGCGCGCGAACCTCGCGGTGCAACGCGATCGCGATCGCCTCGCCGCCTTCACGCGCGGTCTCGACCGCGAGCTCCCCGGGGAGGCGGACTGACCATGGTTAGGAGGGTCACGGGGTATCTGATGCCGGTCACGCTCCTCGTTGCGAGCTGTGCGGTCCTGACGGTGGACGTGGACGTCTACAAGGGTCCGCTCGCGAACGAGGAAGAGGTTCAGGTCCAGCAGATGCTGAGCCTGGCCACGGCGGCGAAGCCCATGCTGGTGGAGCTGCGCGATCGTCTGGAGTGGGGCGCTCGGATGGAGAAGTGCCGCGAGCGAGCGATCCAGGAGGGCTGGTACAGCGACGCGTTCGTCGCCGACCTTCGCGTGCGCGAACCCGGAGATCCTCCGCGGGTGGACCTGACCGGCGATCTGCCTGCCGGGTCGCCCCAGAGCTTCCGGATCCCGGGCGCGATGCGCGTCAACGCGATCCTGAGCCTGTACGAAGATGTCGGAAACGAGGCCGAAGAGCTCCTGGCACGTTACCGAGGGCTGGTCGCAGCGCTTCGAGATCACCTGCCCAAGGTCAAGGCGGGGCCGGGTTCGCAGGATCTGCGTGCAGACCAGGCGGCCTACGTGGCCTTCGCGCTCCGGCGTGAGACCACGGGAGATCGCGCCGACAAGGTCGAAGAGATCGTCGGCGGATTCCTTCTTCCGACGCGGGACTACCGCCAGGTGAAGCCGCTCCTCGGTCTCCTGAAGGACGAGGGCCGCTTCCCGGAGGATGTCCGGGCGGCAGCGGAGCGAGCCGCCGACAAGAAGATGTCGACCAACGAGGCCTTCCGGTTCCTCGAGCGCGACGACGTCGCCGAGCGCATCGGGCTCCTCGTCTACCCCGGACGGTCCGAACGCGTCGCCGAGGAACGCGCCTGGTTCGTCGGCCGGATCCAGGAGATCGCGCGGCTCTATCTCAACACCCGCGGGAGCCTCGATGAGCTCCTCGTCACAGGCCTGCAGCTCCTGCTCCTCAACGACCGCCAGGACTTCTCGGACTCGGATCGAATCGCGCTGGCCGAGGCGACCGTCGAACTGATCGACCCGCTCTTCCTGACCTGGGTCGCGCACTCACCGACGGCGTCCGCACCGCTGCGGCGCGAGCTGTCGAGCTTCCTCCTCGAGACCCTGAAGGACCAGGCGCGGGACCAGGAGTGGAACCGGGAGGATTTCGAGCTCGTTCGTGCGCGAATGTCGAAGGCCCTCGCGGACAAGCCCGTGATCCTGTCTCGCCTGTTGCTGGATGCGAACTCCGCCGCGCGCTCCTCCCTCGAAGGAGGAGAGCGCTGCGTGGGGCGTGGGAACATCACTGCCGTTACCCGCGAGCTGTGGGATCGGATCGCTGACGATGGTCGGAGGCAATTCGGGATCACCGTTACCCCGTGGGTTCGCGCCTCTCAGGGCGGGGAGTTCTCTGTCGACATGCTCGATTCCCTCGAGTCGCTGCGAGTGGCCTCCGCGCTCGGCCTCGGCGGCGGACGCCTGGCCGAGGGATTGGAGACGATGATCGAGGCTCACCTCGAGGCACAGAAGGCTCGCGACGGCTCTCGGCCGACTCAGGAAGAGCGCGAGACGGCACTCGAGGACGAGAAGCGGCAGCTCGACGCCCTCGTCGACGCCCTGGTGCGATTCTCCCAGAAGGTCCTGTTCCTCGCGAACAACGACGGCCTGCTCAACCCGCCGCCCCCGCCCGCGCTGGTTCCCGGTGTGCTCTACGTCGTCTGGCACCACCTCCTGGGCGGCACCATGGTCGAGAAGGGGATCGTGCAGAACGTCCCGTGGATGGAGCGCTCCGGCATCAGCGTCCCCGAGGCGCAGCGGAACTACATCAGCGTCCTGCAGGCCGTCGGCAGCTCGATCCTCGTCCAGGCCGACGAGTACCGCCACCGCTCGCGCGACGAGCAGTTCAGCCTGGACGTCGAGCGGCAAGGCGTGTCCCGGCTCTTCACGACGAGCTACGGCCAGTACCTGGAGAAGGTCATCGAGGCGCTGGAGGACGAAGAGGTGGCGCTCGAGGCCAAGGCCAGGGCGGCGAAGGAGAAGGCCGAAGAAGCCGGAAAGGCTCTCGCGAAGCTCCTCGTGGAAAAGGGCCCGAACGACAAGGCCGTCGCCGATCTGACCTGCATTCGCGACACACTCGTCGTGATCGTCGAGGAGAAGGCATCCCCGTGCAAGCTGGCCGAGGAGGCGAAGCAGCGGCTCGATGGAATCGAGCGCCAGCTCTGCGAGGCCGGCAAGGCGACCGAGGAGTTCCAGAGCGAGCTGGAGAAGCTCTTGCAACTAGCCTCCTCCGGCAAGAAGGAGCTCGACCCGAAGCGCGAGAGCCTAACGACCTCCTCGGATAAGGCGAGGAAGGAGCTCGACGTGCTAGCCGAGGACGTCGAGACGGAGGTCTTCGACGAGCTGCGGAAGGCGATCAAGCACGCCCGGAAGGGAGAGCGGAAGACGCTTGCGGTTTTCAAGGACGACGAGCTCGCCAAGCGCGCGGCGAAGCAGGTGGATGCGCTGCACACCGGCAGCGACAGGGCGGTCTTCGAGGTGCTCGCGAAGAAGCTCGAGTCGCTCGAGGAGCGCGCGTCCGCCGCGAGCGATGCCCTGGGCGAGCTGCCGAAGGCAGCGGACGACGACGGCTGGATCGCCGAGCTGAAGAAGTGGCAGAGTAAGCAGGCGAAGGCCCTGGACCCGGTGTCCGGCTGCCCGCCGCCCTCCGCGCTATCGAATGAACCCACCGAGCTCGTGGAGCGAATTCGAAAGACCTGCGAGGCGCTGGCCAAGGACCTGAAGGAGGCGAAGGTCAAGGCCGCCGCCGCCGAGAAGGAGGAGGTGCGAATCGCTGCCGCAACGAAAGAAGCCACGCGAATCAAGTTGAAGGCCGAGGGGGAGAAGCTCGCTGCCGAGAACCAGCGGAGTGGCGTCGCGACAACCGGCAAGGTCGTGACCGCGCACCTCGGCGACCTCGACGCCGCGGCGCGGGCCGAGAGTCCCACCGGCGCCCGTCGGCGCCTGCTCGCTGAGCTCGAGAAACGCGAGTCGAAGATCGCGCACGCCGTCGTCGACGCCCGAGCGTTCGCGATCCCGACCCTCGACCAGGACACCCTCGCGAAGGCCAAGCGCCCGGCGGAGGTCCTCGATCTCCTCATCAGCGCGCTCCATCACCAGTACATCGAGAGCGTCCTGGCCGGTGACGACGATACGCCGAGGTCGCGCCGGCTCGCGAAGGCGCGCAAGCTCGCGATCGCACGCCGCGCCGAGCTCGTTCGTATTCGCCCCGCGGGCGCCTACCTCCGCACGAGCTATCCGTCTGCTGCGCTCCAGGACGACCCGGGGCTCGCGTGGAGCAACCGCCTCGAGCAGTCCGGACTGCGCAGCCTGCCCTTGCTGGGATCCCTGTGGCGCTTCCTGGTGCCCGATCCGTTCCCCGAAGCCGAGATCCAGGCCGGGATCGACAAGCAGTTCTGGCAGAACATCAACCGCGTCCGACTGACGGGGACCGGGAACGCCAACTACGTCGTCGCGAAGGACGACATCGGCAACTGGTACGTCAAGAGCTACGAGAACAACATGGACAAGGTCCTCTCCTCGGCTCAGAGCCTGGGCGCGCTCGCGATCGGGCTGGACGAGGACCTCGGCATCTTCTCGAAGCTCGCGAAGAAGGACGGGACGGAGTCCGCGGACGCCCCCGACACCACCGTGTCCGAGCGAGTCTCGGATCACCACAAGGCCGAGTACGCGAAGGTCGTCTCGAACGAGCGCAAGCGCGTCGGCGACGAGCTCAACGGGGATTCCTATGCCGAGTCGATCGAGGAGCCTCTCGCGACGCTCACCACGGTCGCTTCGGAGAAGGCCGAATGGAAGGCGGACATCACGGCTGGAAGCACGACGCTAACGAAGGCCCGCACGACCGTTACGGCCAAGGTCGATGACTCCGACGACGACTCGACGAACGACGACGAGCTCTCGCTCCTGATCGGCGGGCTCGAGCTCGTCCTGTCCTTCCACGACGAGCTCGACGCCAAGCTCGCCAATCGGGTTCGGGACGCGAGGAAGGTCGCCGACGAGGCCACGGCGAAGAAGAACAGCGCGCAGGCCGAAGTCGACGCCGCCGCGAAGGCCGTCTCCGAGAAGCGCAACGCCGAAGCGGAGGCGCGGACGGCATGGGACGACGCGCGCGACGATGCCGACGACGACAGTGCCGACGAGAAGGACGCCCGCGCGAAGTTCGACGCCGCGGTGGAGTCGCTCCAGAAGGAGCAGGAGAAGGAAGTGGAGGCCGGGGACGCGCTCGCCAAGGCCGCGACCGCTGCCGAGGAGAGAGCCGCTGCGCTACGGCGTCAGGAGAACGCCCGCGCGAAGGCTGCGAAGCTCGGTCGCGACTTCCTGGGCGGCTCCGCCTCCACGCTCGGGGATGCTGCGAAGAAGTACCAGGACGTGCTCTCGCTCCTGATGGAAGGACTGGAGGCCTCGCGGGAGGAGTGACGCTTGCCACCGACCGCACGGCCCCCCGTGCGCCGGCGAAGCGCGAGGGTCAGCTCGGCGGGAACTCCGCGTGCTGCGGCAGGTCGTCGGTGATCGTGGCCCAGGGTGCCATGTAGGCGACCATGATGTGGGCCGTCGGGCGCATGCCCGGGTCGGCGGTGAGTGTGCCGGCTTCGATGAAGGTCTCACCGTGGTACAGGCTTCCACCGCACTTCCTGCAGGAGACGCGGGCCGTGAAGCCCTTCTCCTCGTACCGGTTGAGCAGGTCCTCGCCCTGCGTGATCTCGTAGTCCTCGGGCTTCACGGCGATCACGGTCCCGTGGCCTGCTCCGCCGCTCCGCTGACACCGCGTGCAGTGGCAGTGGACCATCAGCGAGCCCTCGCCGTTCACCTTGTACTTCACGCCTCCACACAAGCACTGTCCTTGCAACATGGGAGATCCTTCGTTTCCTCTGGGGATGTGAGTCGCCCTGGTCGAGCGCGACCACCGTATCGTGTCTTCCGGGGCGCTGGCGCACGAATCCGGCCGACCGGCCACGGAGCGCCGCCCACCGTCTGTCTGTCCCGGGCATGAGCGACGACGCGACGACCTCCGAGACCGGGTTCGAGAGCTGCGACACGTGCGGCTGTCGAACGCGCCTGCCTCGGCACCTTCACGAAGCGGGCAAGTCGAGGAGGTACTGCCCGCCGTGCGAGGCGAAACGCCCCACGGGGACCAGATGGTTGTCCCTGATGGCCGCCGCGGGGCTCGTCCTCCTCGTGTTCTATCGCGTGGCCGACGATCCCGGATTCAACGGTCTCGAGATCCTGGGGGCGTTCTGGCTCGTACCCTGGCTCCTGACCCTGGTGCACGAGCTGCTTCACGCGGCGATGGCGCTGCTCATGGGCGGCCGGCTCCTCGAGGTGAGGACGGGGACGTCGGGTTGGAAGTTCCGGATCGCGCACACACGCTGGGTCCTCGGTCTGACCGCGCAGGGGGGGCTCACGAGGGCGGTGTTCGACCGTCGAGACGTGACGCGCTGGCGCATGACCCCTGTACGCGATCACGCCTACCCTGTGGCACGCGGCGATGGTGGCGTTCACCGTTCGGTGGACGGGATTGCTGGGGGGCGGCTCGCTCTGGGCCGAGATCATCTGCGGGTGGAACGCGGTGTTCTTCCTGGAGTCGGCGATTCCGCGCAACGTCAGGGTGCTCGGCAGCCGCCACGCGAACGACGCGTTGCTGGTGTGGCGGTTCCGAGACCCGGAGCACCTCGCGGATGCGCGCCCCGGAATGGTCTTGATCGAGCTCCTGCACGCCATCGAGATCGACGCCGAAGACGTGATCGTCCGGGTCGTCGACGACGTCGGCTCCGATCCCGACGCATGGTCCTGCCTCGTCGCGGCAACACTGCTCGAGTTCATCGATCGGTTGGACGAAGCGGAGCGCCTGTTCGAGGCCGCCTCCATCGGGGAGCTACCGGAGCAGAGCGAGGAGGAGGAACGTGCCTTGGTGGCTTCGGGAGGAGGGCCGTCTCGCCTCCTGACCGCGCTCTTCCAGGCGCAGGTCGCTCATTCACGGGGAGATTCGGACGCGGCGACGCGCGCCATGATCGCGCGCCATGACGAAGAACCGCTGGAGGAAGTGCGCGCGCTGCTCGCCAACAACGCCGCCTACTACCTTGCGGCGGCCGATCGTGACCTCGACGTTGCGGCGGCACATGCGCAGTACGCGTTCGAACGCCTGCCGTGGCTCGACTTCGTGGAGGGGACCCAGGGCATCGTGCTCATCGCGCGCGGCGATTTCGCCCCGGGCCTGCGCCACCTCGATCAGGCCGACGCTCGTGGGGGACTGCTCGATGCGCGCCCGGTCCGCGACGCGTGGCGGGCGCTGGCTCACGTTCGGCTGCAAGCTCCGGACGAGGCCACGCTGGCACTCCAGAGGGCAGTGCAGCGTCCCTCGGGGCGTCGTGAGGTCGTGCGCCTTCGCGGGCGTGTTGGCGAGCTGGCCGACCGTGTCCTGGCGACCTGCTGATCGGCGGGATGCCGCGTCGCGTTCAGGGTCGCGCGCGCAGGCGCTCCGCCTCGTCGAACTGCGCGAGGGCCAGGCCGACGGCCCGGCGCGTCAGGGCCGGCTCGCCGAACTCCAGGGCCTGCGGCACGTACGCCCCCGTCCGCACGGCGTCGAAGTCTTCCTCGGAGAGGTGGAGCAGGAGGTCGAGGATCGTCGCGGGTTCGTTGCAGAGGCGCAGACGCTCGAGCAGGTCGGCGAGCTGCGATCGAAGCTCGGGATCCAGGTCGAGCTTCTCGGCCTCCAGCAGTGCGAAGCGAGCACTCTCGACGTTCCCCGTGGCGAGGTGTTCCTCTACGCGGTCCCAGACCAGAACCCTCTGTTCCTCGTCCGCCGCGCGGAGCAGCTCGCGTCGCTGCCAGGAGCCTCGGAGCTGTCCGCGAATGCTCGCGCCCATGGAACCGCTGGCGAGCAGGAGGACGCCGAGGCTCGCGGCGAGGAAGAGCTGCACGCCGCGCCTGCCGGGTCCGGCGACGGGCATTCCGAGGAGCGGCTGCACGAACCGCCGCACGTCCGGCGAAGCGAAGTGTCCCCCGACGGCGGCGAGCAGGAGCACACCGAGCAGAATCGGGATCCAGGGCAGGAAGACGATGCCGATCCCGGCGAGCAGGACCAACCCGGCGGACGAGGCGACGAGCCGCGTCCGTGACGCTTGCGCTTCGTTCGTGCCTTCTAGCTCATGCATCCCGGGTGTGCCGGCGCTGCGCGCCGGTCGTCGACCACCCCCGCGACCCTCGGAGCGGACCCTTTGCGGGGCGCGGGGGATCGGGTTGTCGGGCCGTGGAGGGGAGAGACTTGAGCCAGAGTCCCGGGAGGATTCTTCCGAGCGCGCTGGCCGCCCTCCCCGGCTACTTCGACAGCAGGAGCGGTTGCCGCTCGACAAGTCGATCGCGACGACCTGAGGGCCTGTCGCGTCTCCAACGTAGAGCCGCCCGCGCGCGCCCTTCAGGCATGGCTACGGCTAATGGACAGCGATCCGGGTCTTCGGACCCTGCGCCCGAGGTGCAAGCGCCGCGAGCGCTACCTCCAGCGATAGATCTCGATCACCGGCCCCGGCCGCTCGGCGTCGAACACGCGCTTGGCCATGGGGATCGGCGTCAAGAGCACCCTCGATCGCGACATGAGCAGGAGGTACTCGAAGGGGTGCTCGTCGGCGACACCCGGGCGGTGGGGCGAGATCGTGGTCAAGAGCTCGCCACTCTCGGCGAGGATCGCGCGCAGGGACTCGCTGCCGGTAGTGCTCCGGCGCAGGACGACGTAGGTGGGGTCCGCGGCCATCAGCACCTCGCGCGGCCGGGCCATGTTCGGCCCGATCCGCACGGCCTTCAGGTCCCAGGGCTCCGGGCGCAGCTCGAGCGGGATCGTGCGCTGGTAGCGCACCCAGGTGTACGGGGAGTTGATCTCCTCGAGCATCACGGGGTGGTAACCCGCGAGCGGTTCGCGTCGGAACGCCGGCAGGTCGACGTCATAGGCCGCGACGATCCGCGCATCCGCCGCGTCGGGGAGGCCGGCGATGTACTCCGCTGCCAGCGCGAGCGTGTCGGGCGACGAGCGCACCGTCCCGAGCCGCCACACGACCGCCGTGGGGAGAGCGAACACGAGCACACAGACGGCGACGACCGTCACGCGCCCCGGGACGGCGCGCGCGAACGCCGCTCCCGCGAGCCGCGCCAGCTCGCGCGTACCGCAGGCTGCGAGGAGCGCGAGGTACGGCACCAACGGGAGAGCGAAGCGGGCGAAGGTCGCGCGGTACATCCCGACCACCACGACGAACGGCAGCGCGTGGGCCAGCACCACGAGGAGGTCGCGGCCGCGGCCGGGCGTCGGCCCCTTCGCGCGCCGTCGCGGAACGCACAGGGCCAGGAGCCCGACGACCGCCAGCGCCGTCAGCCCGGGCTCGTGCGTGGCGAGCGTGTAGGCGACCTTCCCGAACCCGCTGCCGTCGAACGCATTGAGGTAGATCACGTGCCCGCCCGTGTGCAGGCGCTTGCCCCGCACCTCGAACACCGCCTCGTCGCCCTCCGCGGGGCCGTCCAGCAGGTAACTCTGGAAGAGCGGGACCGAAGCGGCGAGGAGCGCGACGAACAGCGCCATGCCGAGCGCGGTGCGCCCGGCGCCCGGCGACCGGGAGCGGTCGCGCAGCAGGAACGCCGCAGCCACCGACGCCAGTACGGAGGCGCCGAATTGCAGTGAGCCCACGGCCACCGCGGATGCGCCGCCCGCCAGGGCCCACGACTTGACGCTCGGCTCGCGACGCAGGTGCAGCGCCGCGACCACCGCCATCAGGATGCAGCCGGACGCCGCCGCGTGCGGCCGCGCCTGCTGCGCGTAGTTCATCGCGAGCAGGCTCGTGGCCGTGAACGCTGCCGCGACGAGCGCCCAGGGGGCGGGCAGGAAGCGTCGCGCGGCGAGCCCGGTGCCGAGCACGGCCAGGAGCGAGAAGCCGAGCACCGTCCAGCGCGTCACGAGGAAGGGCCGCGAGGCCGCCGCGAGATGGGCGTCGAGCCCCGTCTCGGTGCTCCTGTGCTCGGGCGGCAGGGCTTCCTCCTCGAGCAGCGGGAACAGGCTCGCCACGCGTGCCACCACATGCGGGTACTTACCCCAGTTCCGGTTCTCCTCCGGCGCGGGATCGTGCGCACGCATGAGCACCGCCTGGGACACGATGTGCCCGTCCGGCTCGGTCTTGTAGGGCAGGAGGTGGTCGATACCGCGCGCCCGCAACACGAGCGCGAACGCCACGACGGCGAGGAGCCCGAGCGCGAAGTAGCGGTGGGTGGGCAAGGGAAGCTCGGCCGCGTCGGCCGGGCGGGAATCCTACGATCTTCGGGTGACACGAGTCCCGCGCGCCACCCGGCTTCCACGCGCCGGCTCGACTCCGTGGGGAGGGGTGTCGACGAATTGCCGAGGCGGTAGCTGCCCGGGAACGCGGTCGGTCTGCTGCGCTGTTCTCACGACCGGAGAACACCAGCCAACGGTTCCGACTCGCGTCGGAAACCGTGTCGAGAAGGCTGGATTCGAGAGAACCGATCGCTGCCAGACGGACGTTTCGAGGGTGCCATTCCAACAACGCCATAGTGAGGTCTCGATACATGGTCTCCGTCTCGACGATCGCGAAGAGCGCCGCCTGCTGGGCCGTGCTGTGTCCGCTGGCGCTCGCATCGCAGGCTCCTGGCCCGGTCGCGGGCCCGTCCCCGACCGCGACTGCAATCCACCAGGACCTGCTCGTCCCCAACGGCAGCCCCGAGAGCCTCGAGCTCGAGGTGGTGCTCGGAGGAGAGCTGCACACGCTCGTTCTGGAGAAGCGGTCCTTCCGGTCGCTGCGCTTCCGGCGGGCGACGCTGGAGCACGGGGTGGAGGCTCCGCACCCCGTGAGGACCTACCGGGGCACGGTGAAGGGCTGGGACGACAGCCTCGTCGCGGCGACCCTGACCGCCGATGGTCTCGAAGCCATGGTTCTCGGGGGGCCTCGACAGGAGGGTTATCTGGTCGATCCCGGCTGGACGAGACCGAGCGAGCGCGGGATTCGACACGCCGTCACGCGGCTCGAGAACCGCTCGCCCGCGGGTCTCGAGCCGCTCTCCAGGCAGCTCGCTGACGAGCTCGGCCTGCCCAAGTACGGCTCCAGCGCCGTGGTCGTCGGAGAGCTGGCCTTCGATGCGGACTACCAGTTCTACCTGGAGGCGGGCTCGACGGAGGCCGGGACGGTGGCGGCCGTCGAGGGCCTGATGAACCGCGTCAACGCGGTGCTCGAGTACTACTTCGGGTTCGTCTTCGAGCTGGTCGAGTACGTGATTCGAGACCAGCCCGGTCCCTACGGCAGCCCCACGACGACCTTCGGCCTCCTCGCGGTCCTGAATCAAGAGTGGTGCCTGGAGACCTCTCCCTACTGGGACGTCCATCGGGATCTCGTCCACCTGTTCACCGGTCGAGACTTCGGGGGCCAGTACTCGGGCTTCGCCCGGAACAACATCTGCTCCCGGGTGGGGCGAAGTGTGAGCCTGGACCGGGACTGGCCCCGCTACCAGATCGTGCTCCACGAGCTGGCCCACAACCTCGGCGGCTGCCACTGCAACGACCCCGACTCCATCTGCCCACAGGATCCCGATTGCGGTGTCATGTGCAATCCCGCCTGCGGCCCCGTGACCTGGACCTTTGGCCCGGAGAACCAGACGCGGATAGCCGATCGCATCGCGGCCGCGGTCAGCTTGGGTTGTCTCACGACAACCACCGCGAGCAGCCCGCCGTCCTTCCTCGTCTCACCGCATCAGGTCGAGGTCATCGGGGGAGCGACGGCGCAGCTCGTGGGCAGCAACCTGACTCAGGTGTTGACGATCGACTGGGGCGGCACCGTCATCGACCTCTTCGAGTTCACGCTCGTGGACGACTCCACGATCGAGTTGACGGTCCCGCCCGGGGGCTTCCTCGGGACGGGAACGGTCACGACCGATGGGGCGGGTGGTCAGTCGTCCGCGACGTTCGAGTACGTCGAGTGCGCGCCGCAAGTGGTCGACCAGCCGGGCGCCATCTACACCGACCAGTTCAACGACTCCTATCGCTGGACGTACTGCGGTCCGGTCGGCGCCCACGTGAAGCTCCTCTTCTCCCGGAGCTCCGCGGTCGCGCTGCAGAACGGGGTCGAGGTGCTCGTGAACCCCTCCGTGCTCACCGAGCACGATCTCCTGCCCCCCGACGCGAGCCCGATCGGGACGGCGGTCTACCCTCCGCTCACGGAGCCGGCCTGGTCCTTCGAGCACCCGACGGCCGCGTGCTCGTCGTTCTTCCTGCAGCTCGTCGTCTACGAGAACGGCGTCCCGGTCGAGTCCAGCCCCCTGTCCTGCAACTTCATCCGGGACCTCTTGTGGCCGAACCGCTGCAACGACCAGAATCCTTGCGACTGATCCGGGTGACAACGCGGGTGACAATGCGGAGGAGGGCGACCATCCAGGGTGGCGCAGGTCCTGGTCTGCGAGCATCATGACGCCCACACGCGACAGCTCCTCCCGAACAGCCCATGGCGCCGAGCCAGCATCCCGATCTCACTTCCGTCCTGCGCGCAGTCACGGACTTCACCGGCGAGGCCTCGAAGCGCGGTTCAGCTCAGGCTGCGCTCGGCGAGTGGGGAGAGAGCGCCTTGCCCTTCCTCGAGGAGATCGCGAGGGGCGCACACGACCAGAAGATCGACCACGGCATCGTCTTCGCCCTGTGCGCTCTGGATTCCCGGCGAGCGCTGGCTCTCTTCGTCGAGATCCTGAGCGGGAAGACGGCCGTGCGCACGGAAGCTGCCGTGAGTGCGACTCCGATGATCCTGCACGAGCCATCTCGGCTCAGGAGGTTGGAGGCGGATCCGGCCTTCAAGACGGCAATCGACGAGCTGGTTTCGTCGGATAGTTACCTCGCCCGATCCGCGTACGCGAACGTAGCTGCGGCGCTGGGTTGGCCGGACTCGGTTGCCACGATCCGCAAGATGCTGGACGACGAGCACCTTTCGGTGCGAGAGGCCGCCGCGGAAGCGCTGACGGCTCTCACGGGAGAAGAAGTACAGGCCAAGCGCCCCGCCGCCGTCTTTCCCGCTCGCGAGGTGCAGGAAGGCCGGCTGAGTGGTCCCCGCCCTCTGGAGGGAATCCGAAGGAAGGGAAGCGTGCCGAGAGTCGTGAATCTCGGAGGAGACGGGGACGTTCGGCTCGTCGTTCCCATGAGCGACCGGCTGTCATTCGGTCCCACGTGCGCCGTGTGCTTCGGCGCAAGTGGGGAGGAACTGTGGTCGTACCAAGCCCCCCACGCGATGCTCAACGGCATGGCTCCTCTGTGGAGTGAGAGCTGTGCCTACGGAGTGGCTCTCGCCGTAGGTGGAGCAACGGGCATCGTCGCCCTGGACGCCGACGGGGACGTTCTCTGGGATGTCCCGAACCAGCACGTCGCCTACGGGGTGCGCTCTCACAGAGAGCTCCCAGGCCTGTTACTGCACGTTGGCGGGAACCTCCTCTTGCTGGAACACTCGCCCTCAGGAGCGAAGAAGATGGACCTCGGGCCGTTCGGTCTCGGAACCGAGTCGGAGGAATCGGCGATCTATGCAACCGACGCGTTGCTGTTTCCGGGGGAGAGCGAAGAACCAGCGTGCATCGTGGTCGGGACGGGTGCCGCCCCCTCGATGATGCGTATCGATGCGAGTCCCGAGCGAAGGTGGAAGTCCGTCCTACCTGGAGATCCCGCCGGCCTCGCCCTCGTCGAAAGCCAGGATGGTTCGCGAGCAATCGCCGTCGCAACCCGTGAGGGCGACTTGTTCCTCGTCGACACGGCCGGAACTCTCCTGTGGGAAGGCACCGTTCCCGGTGGAGGAGGAGGTCAGGAGACGAGCGTGACGCGTGTCGACGCCGTGGAGGTCGACGGCAAGCCGAGCATTGTCGTGCACACGATCCCCGGGTCGTTCTCCTACGAGCTGAGCAGAACGCACCGCTAGGAAGTCGGGAGTGCGTTCTCCTCTCGGGATCGGGCCTTCCGGGTGCAGTAAGCCGGTTCTCCTTTCCGCAGAGTGTGTGTTTGCTCTGGTCCAGAGGCGGACTCGAGCTCGAGCTCCGGCCCTTCCCAGGGGGCTGTTGCCGGTCACCACAGGAGCTCACGGCCTTTTCACGGAGGACTCTTGCTCTCGAGGAACAATCGGTCGATGGGAATGAAGCCGACTCCTCGGGAGCCAACCCGTCCCGTGGTAGGATGGCGCGTCCGACTTAGCGGGGACCACTCGTTGACATCTGGCCATCTACGGCCGGCACGATCCCGTCGCCTCCTCTGAGCCCAACTCGAGGAGTGCTCATGTTCGACGAGGTTCCGCTCTCTACGCGGTCGCGCGACTACGGTGCCAATGGACGGCGCTCCAGGGACGATGCGCCGATGTCCTCGCCACCAGCCAGCAATGGGCGGGAGCGAGTCCCGACGGCAGTCGTCTATTGCGAAGCGAACTTCGGCGCCATCGACGGCAAGACCGCCAACGGTCTCGTCCGTTACTCCGAGAAGTACGAGATCCTCTCGGTCATCGACAGCGAGAAGGCCGGGCTCGATTCCGGCAGAGTGCTCGGCGAGAAACCGAACGGGATCCCCATCTGTAGCGACCTCGCAGATTCACTAGCGCAGGCCGGGGCCGTCCCCGACTACTTCATCTTCGGGGTGGCGCCCGCGAGCGGCATGCTCACGCCGCACGAGCGCGGCCTCGTGCTCGCGGCGATGGCTCTCGGGATGAACGTCGTCAACGGCCTCCATGAGTTCTTGAACGACGACCCGGAATTCGCAGCGGCGTGCGCGGCGAGCAAGGTCCGGATCCTCGACGTCCGGAGGCCTCGCCCGAAGAAGGACCTGCGGATGTTCACCGGCCGTATCGCAGACGTCACCTGTCCGCGCATCGCCGTCCTGGGCACCGACTGCGCCATCGGAAAGCGCACGACCGCCACGGTCCTGACGCGCGCCCTCAACGCCCGCGGTGTCCGCGCCGTGATGATCGGCACCGGCCAGACCGGGTTGATGCAGGGAGCCCGCTACGGCCTCGCGCTCGACGCGGTCCCGTCACAGTTCTGCTCGGGTGAGCTGGAAGCCACCATCCTCGAGGCATTCGTGGGCGAGCAGCCGGATGTCATCATCGTCGAGGGGCAAGGCGCACTGAGTCATCCCGCCTTCTCGACCTCGTCCTTCATCCTCCGGGGCACCTGCCCCGATGGAGTCGTGCTGCAGCACGCACCGGGACGGCTCCATCGCTGCGACTTCGAACAGATGGCGATGCCGACGCCGGCGACCGAGATCCATCTCATCCAGACCTTCTCGGACACACGGGTGATCGGCCTCACGATCAACCACGAGAACATGACCGATGTCGAGGTCAGCGCGGCCATCACGCTGTACGAGCGGGAGCTCGGCATCCCCGCTACCGACGCGCTGGCCCGGCCTCCGGAGCGCCTGGTGGAGATGGTCGTCTCGGCATTCCCGCAGCTCGAGGAGAAGCTGACGGCCGTCGCATCATGACCGCGCCGCGGCTGGAAATAGACCTCGACAAGATCCACCACAACGCCCGCAGATTGGTCGAGCTGCTGGGCAGGCGCGGCATATCGGTCACCGGGGTCACGAAGGCGACGCTCGGTTCTCCTGAGATCGCCGGCGCCATGCTGCGGGGGGGAGTGAGCTCGCTCGGCGACTCCCGTCTCGAGAACATCGAAGCGATGCGTCGCGCACGAGTGCCGTCGAGGATGGCGCTCATTCGAACTCCGATGCTCAGCCAGGCGACCCGGGTCGTGGCGCACGCCGACGTGAGCTTCAACACCGAGCTAGCCGTCATCGGCGCGCTCTCGTCCGCGGCGCGTGAGGCCGGGCAGACGCACGGCATCGTGCTCATGGTCGAGCTGGGCGACCTCCGTGAAGGCATCATGCCCGGCGACCTGGAGAGCACGGTGCGTGAGACGCTTCGCCTTCCGAACCTCGAGCTCGAGGGCATCGGCACCAACCTCGCATGCCGCAGCGGAGTGACACCCGACGCCAGGAACATGGCCGAGCTGTCCGCGCTGGCCGATTCCATCGACGCGACCTTCGGCACGGTGCTGAGCGTCGTATCCGGGGGCAATTCCGGCAACCTGCAATGGGCGCTCGGCGGGGCAGAGACGGGGCGAATCAACGATCTCCGCCTGGGTGAGTCGATCCTGCTGGGCCGCGATCCCCTCGACCGTGAACCGATCGAAGGTCTCTACACCGATGCCATCCTCCTCGTCGCCGAGGTGATCGAGTCGAAGAGGAAGCCCTCTCATCCGTGGGGCGAGCTCGCGCAAACGGCCTTCGGGGAGATGCCGGTCACCGAGGATCGGGGCACCATCACCCAGGTGCTCCTCGCCGTCGGGCGCCAGGACATCGATCCCTGCGGCCTTCACTCGCCGGAAGGAATCGAGATCCTGGGAGCGAGCAGCGATCACCTCATCGTGGACTGCGGCGAGGAACGAATACCTGTCGGAGCCGAGATCACTTTCGAGCTCAACTACAGCGCTCTGGTCCGGGCCATGACGTCCCCGTTCGTCGCCAAGGTCGCGAAGGTCCAGAAGAACCGCATTCCGGCGTGAGGGGGGAGTTTCTGCGGTTCTGGGGAAGCGCGCCTTCGTCTGGCGCCGCGACAGCGTGACCCGTCTGGAGGCGTGGCGCGTCATCCTCGTCGAGAGCTGACCTGATTCCCGCGGACTCGTGGTCCGCTGCGGTGCAGCTGTCCCTCGACCGCCCCGGTGCTCTGGCCGTGGGCTAACGGGGCCGAGGATGAGCAGAGTTAGCGCTCGCATTCGACCGAGAGTCATGTCTCCGAGCGGTCGTTACGGGCGGGCCTCGTTGTCGCCGCTGCGCCGGTTTGCCATACGTTCGCGGGCATCCTCCCCTTGCCAAGCGAGTAGACCCGATGAGTTTGGCGACTTCGACTCGACCCTCTAGACTCGATTCGTTGAGCGCGCACCGACCCGCGATCGCGCTCCATTCCGTTCGTCCCCTGGAAGAGACTCATGAAGCCCCACCTTCTCGTGCCGCCTTGTCTTGCACTGCTATCGCTTGCATCCGTTCCCGGCGCCCAGCCGTGGCTCGCCTCCGACGTCGACGTGGACATCGAGATCGATGCCCGCGGGGTGCCGCACATCACGTCGGAGACCGACGAGGGAGCCTTCTACGGCGCGGGCTACATCTGCGCCCGCGAGCGGTTGTTCCAGATGCAGTACTCTCGGCGGAAGCTCCAGGGCCGGCTCGCCGAGTTGATCGGGAACATCGTCACATCCAAGGGGAGCGTGATCGAACTGGACACGGAGCACTGGAGGTTCGGTTATTACGAGTCGGCCGTTGATCGGGCTGCGGAGCTCGACGCCCAGACCCAGGCGTACCTGCGCGCCTACGCGGACGGCGTGAACGAGTACCTCGCCGAGCTCGACGACCCCGGGGGCTGGGATCCGAACGGGAACCACCCGCGGCTGGTCCACCGACCGGAGGACTGGACGGTGGCGGACTGCCTCGCGATCTGGGACGTCGTCGCGCTGAACTTCCTGAACGAGGCCAAGGACGAGGCGCGGCACCTCAACGACTTCGAGTATCACCTCGAGAATCTGCCTCCGTCGGATCCCGCGACCGTGCAGGAGCTGACGCAGGCGGCGATCGATACCGTCGCGGCGAGCTCGGCGAACCTGGTCTGGCACGACGAGGGGGCGGTCCTGCAGGTCGGGGACCTGCCCGTCGGGAAGCTTGCGGAGATGCAGGCATACGCAGATACCAACCCTCCGGCGGGCGATCCGGATCCTGTGTACGCGCCCCCCACGGGCGGGGGAACGCCGAAGTTCAGCCACGGGTTCGCAGCTGCGGACGGAATCACCGCGGGGTCCAGCTCGATCCTCTATAGCAACCCGCAGGTCCCGATCACGACTCCGAGCCTCTTCCACGAAGTGGAGCTGACGGGGCAGAGCTTCTCTGTCCGCGGCGTCACGTTCCCCGGGTGCCCGGGCATCTTCATCGGATCCACGGACGACGTGGCCTGGGGCATCGCCTCACTCGGGGCCGACGTCACCGACCTGTTCCTGGTCAATGCATCCGAGGTCCCCGTGACCACGGAGTTGAAGACGCTGAAGGTCCTGGACACGGACGACCAGTCGGCGACCTATCTCCAGCTCTTGGATCACGACGAGGAGTCCGACCGCATGACGACTCCCTACGGGCCCGTCGCGGACGACTACCTTCCACTGAACCCGAACACCACAGACAACCTCGACCTCGTGGAGGATGACCACTTCGCCCAGCGCACGATCGGACTCTGGGAACAGAACGAGGGGGACGGGGAGCGCCACACCTTGCAGGCCGTTTTCCGAATGATCCAGGCGAGGAACACGGCCCAGCTCCAGAGCGCGATCGAGGCTTGGCGGACACCGACCGCTCACCTGTTCTACGGGGACGCCAACGGAAAGGCCGGGTACTCGGTGGCCACAGCCATGCCACAGCGCTCGAACGAGCTCCACTTGGCCGGTTGGATGGCGCACGATCTCCGCGGACTCCTTACGGGCTCCTACGATCCGACCTACGACTGGCAGGGATACGTTCCTCCCTATCTGCTTCCCCGTGCGACGACGACGACGGGTTCCTTCATCGTCGCCAACCAGGCACCGGCGGGGCAGTGGTATCCGCTCTGGATCGGCGTCTCCGGTGTGGGAGACAGCCACCGGTCCTGGCGACTGCGTGAGCTCCTGGAACCTTTCGAACAGAGCGGTGGGCTCGACATCGTCGCAGCCGAAGCCATTCACCGCGACACCGTCATGAGCCTCGCGAGGGACTTCGTGGAATTCGGCCTCTTGATCGAGGCGAACTACCTTCCCTGGCACGACGTAGCCTGGACAGACGAAGCGCGCTGGGCCCTGGACTATCTGGAGGGCTGGTTCGTCGCGGGAGCGAAGATGGAGCTCGACCCGACCGACCCCTCGGCTCCGGAGTCGGCCGTTCTCCTCGCCCACTTCATGAAGCCCAAGTTCAAGGGCCTCACGGAGGCCGCGATGCAGCCGGAGGTGGGCGAGACGCTGCTGTGCGAGTTCGGGTCGGGAAACAACGGACTGATCGCGATGTTCCAGGACCTCCGATCCCGCCTCAATGATCCGGAGCTCTTCCCGGAACTCGGAGTCGTACCGCCTGACCCGTCGGATGGCCACACACTCGACGAGGCGGCCGTGCTCTTCATCGGCCTCGGGCTACACGAGGCCTGGAGGCTCGTCACCCAATCCGGCGCGCTCGAGGTGAACCCCGTCCTGACCGAATGCACGGGCGTGCCGCCGGTCTGCCCGACGCCGGCCGATCTCATCGCGATGTCGGACGTGTACACGAACGAAATCCTCACGCGGACGTTCAAGCACCAGAAGCACGACGGTTTCGGGTCGCTCGCGACGTTCCTCGGGGCGACCGGCGGAAGCCCGTTCGACCTCAGCTACGTGCTGGAGTGCGCCAACGAACGGACGGTCCGGGCGTCGGGCGGCCAGGCGTGGACCCAACTGGTCGACTTCGGACCCTCGGCGCGCGTGCTCCACCCGTTGGGAAACTCGGAACGCCCGACCCCCCTGTACAACGCCAACAAGGACGAGTGGACAGCGGGGGACCTGATCGACTCCGACGCGGCGGCGATCGACGAGATGCTCACGTTGAGCCTGTCTCGCGACTACTACTACTACGGCGACCCGACCCCGGCGCCGCGGGGAGACTTCATCTCCATCGACCTGAGCGGGCCGATCACGATCACGGAGACCATACCCGGCGTCCCGCTCTTCGATTTCGACGTTGTCGTGTCGAACGCCCGAGCCAGTTCGATCTACGGAATCCGCGTCGGGGACGCGTCGGACCTGACGGGTGGTCTGAACACGACGAACCAGTTCTGGACGAAGGACGAGGGCTTCAAGTTCATCGGAACGACCACCTCCGCAGGCGAGATCGTCAGGGACCTGAACTCGGTGCACCCGCGTTCCGGAGAACGCCTTCCCGGGCAGGTGACCACCGGCGACGAGCTCTTCATCCAGGTCGTGGTGAAGATATCCCCCGGCGTCTGGTCCGCATCCGGCGGAATCCTCGTGGAGATCCAGTGAGAACGGGCCGCGGTGCGGGCTGCGGGGATTCGTTCGACCGGACTCGCTGAGGCGTCGGCTACTTCACGGGTCGGATGGTCCGAACCCGGAGGGGCTGGAGGAGCACGCCGCCGCGTAGCACACCCATGAGGACGCGCGCGTCATCCATGTCTCGCTTCCCGCGAATGACCCCGCGGCCCGGGAGGGCTTCGTCGATCCTCGGGGCCGAGAGGACTTCACCGTCCAGGACGACCGCCAGCTGGCGGCCGACGTAGTTCCCGGTGAAGGACGCGAATGCGTCCATGCGCTCGGGAAGGAGCTCGAAACCAACGGCGAGGTACGCCGTCTGATCCAGGGTCATGTAGACCTTGCTGAGGTCGTTCGTTCCAAAGGACCAGTGCTTCCCAGGATGCACCGCGTTGGCGTCGAGCAGTGGGAGCGGTTCGGACTCGGCGGCGTCTCGGCGTCGGTACCACTGCCAGCTGTTCGGCCTCGCCGGCCGGGCAGCGAGCTCCGCGTTCAGTGCTTCGAGGGTCATCTCTCCGGCGATCCGCCCGACCACCTCGTCGCGTTCGGCCCCGAGGTCCAGATCGGAAGCGTCCCCATCGTCGGTGACGATCCGAAACTCGAGGCGCCCCGCTCTGGCCAACAGGGGCTCGAGTAGCGGGAGCTGGTCGGGAAGCGGCGAGTTCGACAGCCGGACGATGAGCGTGTTCCGCTCGAGCCGGACCGATTCCGGCGTCATGCCCGTTGCCGCGAGCCGGCCTCTGACTGCCCGCGCGACGGCGTCGAAGGTGCCCGCGTCTTCGAGGGCCGCTGGATCGGAGGTTTCCAGGATGAGGTCTACCGGTTGGCTGCAGGCCAGACCGAGAACCGATCCCACCAGAAAGGCTACGAATGCTCGGGACATCGCTCGGGAGTCCGACGGAGGGTCCCTCCGTGCGCCGGACCGTTCAGTACGCAGAGGATCGATACCTGCCCCCCGCACTCTCCCGTTCCGTGAGTAGGCCGCGGTAGGGGGGGGGAGCGCCTCGGTTGGCCCCGCCTTGTGGCGGGTGGAGACCGGGACGGACTCTCGACGCAGCGCCCATCTCCGCGATCCGGGCTACACTGAGAAGCGCCCTGGATGCCCTCGACGACATCCGCATCGCCGCTCCCTGCGACGCCCGCTGGGAGGACATGGTCGGCGACGAGCGCTCACGCATCTGCGGTGAGTGCGCGCTCCACGTCCACGACATTGCCTCGCTCGAGCGGCGCGACGCCCTCGCGCTCGTCCGCGCGCACGAAGGCCGGCGCCTGTGCCTGCGGTTGTGGCGCCGCGCCGACGGACGGGTGCTGACCCGCGACTGCCCGCGCGGGGTTCGGGAGCGCGTTTCGCGAGCCTCCGCTCGCGCGGTCCTGGTCGTGTTGTGCGTGTTGGGATTCGGGGGCATGCTGCACGGCGCCAACCATGTTCGGCCCGGGGTCGAGGCGTGGCTGGCGAAGACGTTCCCGTCGTGGTTCGGGCCGGACCTGCCGTTCGTGGGCATGTTCTGATCGCTGGGCACCGATGGGAACACTCGGGCTCGCATACTCGGGGTCTACCGTCGCGAATAGCATCGCGGGGACGGACAAATCGTGGATCCACTACTACTGGTCATAGGCGTTCTGGTCTACGCCGTGCTCGTTCGCCGGCTCATGCTTAGGGTGGGTCGTGACGCGCTCGATCGAAGCCCGGCTCCGGACGACGAGCCCTGGAGCGGTTCAGGTCCGTTCTCCTAGCAGGCGCCTGTGGTTCTCACGAGAACCCCGCGTCGCAGAGTCACAGCGGTGCGAACCGAGACGGCATCCGCAAGGCGAGCCAGCGTCGCAGGCGAAGCCGCTCTCCGACCGCATGGGCGCGTTTCTGGCCGAAGAGCCTGAGACTCTGTGCGTGACCCGACATCACGGACCGTAGAGCACCGCCGGCGTGAACAGCAAGGTCCCTCAGGGATAGATCGTCTGGGCCAGGCTGAGGAGCGAGTGGTAGATGCTGGGATACGCCTGCATCTCGGATTCGCTGCGCTCGCTCCCGTCGATCTCGAAGACCGTCTCCTCGCCCGGCTCGACGACCAGCTCCGTGTGTTCCACGTCGCTGCCGATGCGCAGGTAGCGGGCGTTCAAGGTCGAAGGCCCGATCGATCCTCGATCCAGGTCGGTGTCGCCGTGAAGGATGCGGACGCGCTCGTAGGTCGTGAAGAATGCGCGCAGTCCCGGGGCCAAGGACTCGAGCACGTCCGGGTCCGCGGGAGGGGCCTTGATGCACTCGAACTTGTCGGGGTCGGCCAGCAGCGACTCGACCTGGGCGCGGGCCTCGGCGAGAGGAACCGCGAAGATCACCTCGTCCTGCTCCTCCTGCTCCTTCTGCGTCTCGGCCTGCGAACGAGCACCTGCCCGCGAAAGCCCACTCGTGAGCGCGAGCCAGCCCAGCCCGATCACGACAACCGAGGCGACCAGCACCACGAAGAAGCTCGCACCGATGCCGTCGGTCGTCACGAACGCGATCAAGGCCCCCGCAAGCAGGATGCCGGCCGCCGCCTGGACGGAGATCTTGATCGCACTCTCGCCCGACATCAGCCTACTTGCGGTTGAAGAAGTCGCTCAACAAGTTGCGGGCCAATCGGCCGCCGGTCATCAGCGGATTCACGGCGCGGCTTCCCCACCGTTCCAGGAACCTGAGGCGACGGTGAACCGCGGTGTGGGAGGGGCCGAGCAGCCGGAGGTTCAAGCGGCTGCTGTGAATCCACCCCGGCAAACCGCCGGTCGGGAACAAGGTCGGAATGTTGCCCGGGTGCCCGAACAGGGGATTGTTGTGGTGCAGCTGCTTGCCGTTGCGCGCGATGTCCTTCGTTCGCCTGCGGAACTCGTTGCGGACGGCCTTCCGGCTGGCGTGCTTGGCCGTCTGCTTCAGCGCTGCCGAGCCAAGGGTCAGGGTCACCTCGACGGCCACCTCGGTGTACTCCCCGGCCTGGTAGTAGCCCGAGCCGCGGTCCACGACGTGGTCGGTGCCCATCCACTGGCGCACCACGCCAGTCAGCCCGAAGGTCAGGCTGTCGCCGAAGCCGGCCGAGAAGTTCGAGAGGTTCGTGAGCCAATCGAGCCCCAAAGGGTCGACGAACATGACCGGGTTGTTTGCCGTGTAGGCGTACAAGTTCGTTCCTGCGGCGAGGCCCAGCGGGTCAGGCGACAGGAAGCGGCCGATCCGAGCGTCGTAGTACCGGCTGCGGTAGTAGTAGAGGCCGGACTCGACGTCGCACCGGCGTCCGGTGAACAGGTACGGATTCCCACGGCTGCCGTCGGTGTCGACGGTTCCGAACGGGGTGTAGGTATGGCTCCCCGCGGGGGCGCCGGCACCGTCCGAAATCGCCACGATCGAACCGAGGGCGTCGGAGTGGTAGGTGAGGTCCCCGGCGGCGGTCTTCATGACTACCGGCTCGTCCACGTAGGTCCCGTAGACGAAGCGCCGAAGCAGCATGCCGGTCGACTCGTCGATCTCCATGATCACCTGGTTGCCGTCGTAGACATACCGGGTGTGCGTGGCGCCCAGCGGCGAGATCGGGACCACCGTCGGCGGCGCTAGCAAGGGCATGAAGGGCAGCCTCCTGGGCCCGACCTTGGAGGTGACCTTCGCCGTCGTCCGGCGTTTGAACGCGTCGTAGCCGTATTCCGCCACGTGCCGGACACCGCTGAAGGCCAGCAACTTGTTGTCCGCGTCGTAGGTGTAGGTTTCAGTGCCGCTCCGCGTGTCCCTCTTCGTCAGGTTGCCGTTCGCGTCGTAGGTGTAGGAGCGACCGTTGACGCTGCTGTACTGGTTCAACGAGTTGGGCGCATAGGTCTCCGTGACCGCACCCACCGTCTTCGAGAGGCGGTTGCCCACGTCATCGTAGACGTAGGCCACATCGTCGCCCGGCTGCTGGACACTCGTCAGGCGGTCGATGTCGTCGTAGGTATAGGTGTGCGTGCGGGAGTCGTCGGTGCGCGTGACGCGGTTGCCGACCAGGTCGTACGTGTAGCCGACACTGACCGCGCTCCCGTTCAAGGCGTGGTCGATCGCCGTGACGTTGTCGTCGATCTCGTACGCGTATGTCGTGGCCGTCCCGTTTCCGTACGTGACGCCGACTCGGCGGTCCAGCGCGTCGTAGTCGTAGCGGGCGAGGGTTGTCCTCCCGTTCTCGCGGAGGTTCCTCAGTCGGCCGAGCGCGTCGTACTGGTAGTCGACGGAGTACGCGTCCGGATAGGTGAGCCGCGTCCGCCGCGAGGCGGCATCGTACTTCGACTTGACCGTGCGGCCGCTGGGATGCGTCACCATCGAGAGCCTGCCCGCCGTGTCGTAGTCGTGGTGAGTCGTGCCACTGTTGTCCGTCACGTCCACCAGGCGTCCGAGGCGGTCGTAGACGTACTGAACGGAGTTGGCGCCCACTCCGGGCATGCTCTTCGAGTCCAGCCGGTCGAGCTCGTCATACGTGTAGGTGATCTGAACGCCCGAGCGGACGCGCTTCTGAAGGAGGTTCCCCACGGCGTCGTAGGCGTACTCCTCGTAGCTCGTGTCCGGGAACACCTGCCGCGAGAGCTTGTCGAAGCCGTCATACACGAGCGAGGTCACGTTGCCATTGGCGTCCTTGGTGCTCTGCTGCTGCCCGTTCAGGTGCCATGCGTACTCCTCCTCCACGTTGCCGAGCGCATCGATCAGCTGGAACTGGTTCCCTCTCGCGTCGTACGTGAACGAAGTCTGGTGCAGGTTGGCATCCGTGATGCGCCAGAGCCGATCGAGGGCGTCGTACTCGAACGTCGTGACGTTCCCCTCCGGGTCGATGCGGCTGGCCTTCTTGCCGGAGAGCGTGTAGGTGAAGTCCGTCGTTTGCCACGGAGTGGCCGCGATCCCGGTCTCGCGCTCGTCACGCGTGAGGTTGCCGTTCTCGTCGTAGTCGAAGTTCCGGACGTGGTTGAACGGAGACGGCGACGTGATCTGGTCGATTCGGCGGCTGGCATCGTGGGTGTAGGTCGTCGTCGCGCCCAGTGGATCGATCCGGTGAGTGATGCTGCCGGCCGTGTCGTAGACCATCTGGTTGGTGAGGGCGAGGCCGCCATCGTCGAGCACGATGCTCAGGAGGTCACCCGTACCGGCGTCGTAGGTGTACCGCGTGACCATCGATTCAGGATCCGTCTCGGTCAGCACCTGGCCGCGGCTGTTGTAGGTGTACGTGGACACCGGGTTCAGCCCGCCCACGGGCCGCGTGATCGTGATGACGTTCCCGCTCGCGTCGTAGTCGTAGTCAGTGACGCGGCCCAGCGCGTCGGTCATCGTGTCGAGCTGATTGAAGCTCGACTCGTAGGTGTAGAGCTTCTCTACCGAGCTCTGGCCCGAGCTGGGTTTCGGCGTGATGGCGACCCGCGTCAGGTTGTGCTGCTCGTCGTACTCCCGGTCGATGGCGTTGAGCTCGGGAAACGTGGAGCCGGTCAGGCGCAGGTGGCCGTCGTAGCTGTGACTGGTCTCGTTACCGAGCGCGTCGATCTCGAGCTCCGCCTTTCCCCGGCGGTTGAAGTACCAGACCTTCGTGTTGCCCAGGGGATCCTCCTCCTCGGTCCGCACACCCGCGTAGTGGTAGTCATGGGCGTCGCCATGCGCATTGGTCTGCGTGGCGACACGGTTCAGCTGATCGTAGGTGTTCGTCACGAAGGCATCGAGCGGGTCGGCTGGATAGAAGACCTCCGTTATCCTGCCGGGATCGTCGTAGACGTAGGTCGTCTCGTTCAGGAGGGCGTCGGTGAACACCGTCAGGTTGTCGCTGGCGTCGTACTGGAAGCCGACGCTCCTCCCGGCGTTGTCCGAGACCTGAGTGAGGTGGTTGCCGGTGTACGTGAAGTTGAGCGTGCGCCCCATGCTCGTACTCACGGTCTGCAGCACACCGCTGCTGTAGGAGTACGTGACCTGGTTGCCGTTGGGATCCGTCCAGCTCTCGATGTTATCGCTCGTGTCGAAGTCGATCACGACGCCGTCCTTCTGCTGGATGCGGTAGCTACCGTCGACCTCCACGTTCAGAACGTCCGCCGAGCCGACGGGCGCCTGGAAGGTGCCGTCGGGCAGCTGGAGGAAGCGCTGAGCGTTGCCGCCGTGGCTGAAGACCACGACGTTGTCGATCAGACGATCCATGAACCAGCGGTGGGCAACCGTCGCGATCACCAGCCGCTCGGTCGTCTTCGGTCCATCGAGAAGGTCGAGGGCCACGAAGAGCTCGACGATCGCCGGCGCTGCGTCCAGGGGCGACTCCTCGCCCAAGCCCTTGAAGCCGTCGCTGTCCGCTCCTTGCGCCGTGAAGGAGTGATTGTGGCTCCAGCCACGCCCGAGGGCGCCGACGGTGTGACGCGCCCCCGAGTTGTAGGCGCGCGAGAGCTCCAGCTGGAACGGAGCCGGTCCGCTCCCCAGCGCGAGATCGGTGGTGTGGTGCAGGTAGTCCCCGGTGAACAGGTCGATGGGGTCGAAGCTCCAGGGGTGCTGCCCCGGCTCCAGGCCGAAGATGCCCGCGGCCGCGGCGAACAGAGCGTCGGCAATGCCGGCGAAGATCCCCACGCCGCCTTTGAGGCCGCCTGCAATGATGTGCGCGATCTGGCTCTCACCCGGGCTGACGGCCAGGAAGCCGATGCCCGACCAGTTGCCCTCGCCCAGATTGCCGTCCTGCGGCAGGATCACCCTGAATCCGGCGTTGATGTACGCCGCCACCGTGGCCAGCTCGAACGCGCTGTATCCGGTGAGCTGGGGGAGCACGACCGCGTTGTAGTTCGCGGTCGTCGCGCTGAAGACCTTGTCGCCCTTGCCGCTCGAGATGTCGACCAGCTTCACGGTGCACACGGCGGACACCGGCTGCAGCTGGTCGAACACGCCCCATTCCAGCGCGCTGGCGATGCCGCTTCCGACGAAGAAGCCCGCGTCCTCCGCCGACGAGTCCCCGACATTGCTGATGACGCTGGAGAACCCCAGCGGCAGATCGATGGAGGGGCTCTGGTCCTGGCCGCAGAATCCGACGGTGTGGTGCTGAATCGTGGTGGTGTCGCCGACGGCGTCCGCGATGTTGACCGCCGCGGTCGCTTCGCCGAGCCATGTGAGGGCCACGATCGTGAGCGTCTCTCCCAGAACCGGCTCCGAGGTGTTGGGATTCCCCGCTTCGATGTTCTCCGTTGCAATGCGCTTGTGCTCGTCGACGATGCTGCGACCGGTCTCGCCCCAGCCGTTCACGATCACGTAGGTGCTGCCCTCCTGGATGGTCCTGGAGCTCGACTGATCCCCATAGGTTCCACCGAACGCCGCATAGGCGTGGTCGGCGGTGAGCGTGATGCTGTTCGAGCTGCCCGGAGACACCGAGCTCCCGGTCGCCTTGATCACCCCGTCGATCTTGAGCTCGGGCGCGTTCGAGCCGTTGTACGTGAGGGTCAAGCGCTTGCCGTAGACCTCCGGCGTGCTCAGGTCTTCGTCGATCCCGAGGTGCTGGATCCTCAGTCGAGTCTGATGAGTCGAGGGGACGTCCGTCCACTCGAAGTCGCGCGAGAGCTCGTACGGAAGGGTCGTGACGAACGCGGCGCCCCGTTGCTCCACGATCTGCCGGCCACCGACCACGTCCGCAAGCGTGGCCCCGTTCATCGAGCGCACCTGGTTCACGAGGTTGGTGGAGTAGGTGGTGAAGTCCGAGTGGATGTTGTTGTGGTTGATGTTCTGGACGAAGTCCGGATCGATCGTCGACCCCGAGTTGGCGCTCGCGAGGAAGGTCGCCTGGTCGTACCCCATCGCCGTTGCGAGGTCGATTCCACTGGTCTCGAGGTATCCCTTGACGCTCGGATCGAACACGTAGTCGGTGCCCGAGATGTTCACCTTGGCCCACACGTGGTCCAACCGGACGAAGACCAGGTTGCCCATGCCGTTGACGAAGACCGTGGCCGGGATTCCGGCCGACCCGAGCAACGACCCGACGACGTTCGGGTCGGAGTCGACGCCGAGCAGGTTCGAGATGGTGGCCGCGTCGAGCTGGACCATTCCGTGGATGAAGCTGGCCGTGTAACCCGACTCGCGCATCAAGGCGATGAGCAGCGACGTCTGATCGAAGTCGTTCCCGCGCCGGTCGTGCATCGTCATGGTGGCGCCCTTGAGCGACCCGTAGATGGCGACGTAGTCGATGCTGTTCCTGACGTACTCGTAGATCAGCTGCGGGTCGTACCGCAGACCGCGGGCGAGCTCCTCGATCTCGGGCGTGATCGCCGTCTCCGACCCCAGGGCGGCGTCTTCGCCCGCCCCGGCGAGGATCGCTCGTGCCTGGTGCGGAGAAACGAGTGGCGCGCTGCCGCGCTGAATGCCGGGGGGCACGTGCTCCTGGGCGGTCAGGCCAGAGGACAGCGCGAACAGAACTCCAAGCAGGGCGGCCCGAGACTCCATGGAAAGCACTCCTTAATTCCTCAGTCGAACGCGAATCGCCGGTCTCTCCGATGAACGCCCGAGGAGCCGACGCGGCTCAGGCTAATGAGCGAGGCTCCAGTCCTGTCACCGGAACGAGAAGAAACGCGGAGGCAGTCTCATCCCCGGGTCGCGTTCTGCTCGAGGGTTCGTCGCAACGCCTGAGCAAGGGGAGATGACGAGGCCGCAGCGTAGAGCGAATGACCCTCACGCACTGACGGCGCCCGAGCCCGAAGCTGCGTGCACCTACGCTGCGCTCAGCCGACGATGCCGACGCGCCTGGGCAGGTCCAGAGGGAGCTCCGCCTCCTTGCGCAGGACGAGCGCAAAGTAGGCGAGCGGGTTGCCCTCCATCGAGAGGCGATGCCAGTACCGCTCGATGTGGTGCACCTCGATGGACTCGGAGAAGAGCAGCTCGCGGACGAGGGCCGAGAAGCCGGTCGTGTCCGAGGGATCGAGGAACGTGTGCTTGATGTTGAACGCCGCCCACCCGCCCGGACGGACGAACTGGAGGGCCTGGACGAAGGCGCGCTGGGGGATGTCGCCGAACCCGAGCGCGGCGACCGAGGTCAGGCAGTCGACCTGCCACTCGCAGATGTCCTCGTGCAGTTCCGCGTCGATGTCCGTGAAGTCGGCGACGTAGTAGTCGTCGTACATTCCCGGCCGGTCGCGCAGGCAGGCCTCGCGCGCCTCGGGGATGATGTCGACTCCGACGAGCCGCGAGACGCCGTGGCGCTTGAGCGCCTCTCCCATCATCCCGTTGCCCGCTCCGAGGTCCAGGACGCGCAGCGCCGTCGCGTCCTGTCCGTTGGCCTCGACGGTCTTGCGCAGGATGTCGGCCACCTTGGTGGGCGAGGTGCACTTGAGCCGGTCGTAGAAGAGCTGCTCGTACAGCCCAGGCCGCGCGTAGATGCTCGCGTAGTCGTGGAATCGCAGGCGGATCTTCTCCCCGTCCTCGATCACGTAGAAGAAGACCTCGTCCTGGGCGAGGTCGTTGGCCTTCTGCGGCGGGAAGTGAACGCGGTGCCGGACAGGCATGGATGCAAGGGAGGGATTGTCGGACGAACAGGCATGCCGTCCGATGCGTCCAGACCCTAGGCGATCACCGGCGTCGTTGCACGGATCGCCCCGCCTTGGGCGGTCAGGTCACGTCCCGCAGAACGTCCGGTACGGCGGTCCGCCGAGCGGCGCCGGCTCCGCGAAGTCCGCGTGCTCGGGCTGGTCCTCGAACGGGCGCAGGACGATGCTCAGCAACTTCTGGAACGGTGCGAAGTCCGCACGCTTCACCGCAGCATCCAGCGCCTCCTCCACTCGATGGTTGCGCGGGACGAAGGCCGGGCTGACGCGGCGCATCGCTGCGGCGCGCGCCGGCGCATCCGCCGGCTCGTCCGCGAGTCGCTTCTTCCACGCACTCAACCAGCGATCGATCTCGGGCTTGCCGCCGAAGAGCGTGCGGATCGGCTCTGTCTGACCCGTCGCCGCTTCGGCCAGGTGCCGGAACGCCAGCGTGAAGTCGACGTTCCTCGCCTGCATCGCCGCGAGGAAATCTTGCCCGAGGCCCAGATCGCCCGGTTGCTCGGTCGTGAGGCCGAGCTTGGCGCGCATGCCGGCGAGCCAGTGCGCCTCGTACCGATCGACGAAGTCCCGCACCGCATCTGTCGCGCGCTCGACGGCGCGATCTCCATCGCCGTCGAAGAGCGGAATCAGCGTCTCGGCGAAGCGCGCCAGGTTCCACGCCGCGAGGCGCGGCTGGTTTTCGTACGCGTAGCGGCCGTGCGCGTCGATCGAGCTGAAGACCGTCTCCGGGTCGTAGCGATCCATGAAGGCGCACGGGCCGTAGTCGATCGTCTCGCCGGAGATCGCCACGTTGTCGGTGTTCATCACGCCGTGGATGAAGCCCACGTGCATCCACTTCGCGATCAGGGTGGCCTGCCGATCGCGCACGGCCTCGAACAGGGCGAAGTAGACGTCGCCCGTTCGCTCGAGCTCGGGATAGTGGCGCGCGATCACGTAGTCGGCGAGTTGCTTCACCTTGGCCGGCTCGCGGCAAGCCGCGAAGTACTGGAAAGTACCGACGCGGATATGGCTGGCGGCCGTACGCGTGAGCACTGCGCCGGGCAGGGTCGTCTCGCGCTGAACCCACTCGCCCGTGGTCGCGACCGCGAGTGCGCGCGTCGTCGGGATGCCGAGCGCGTGCATCGCCTCGGCGACCAGGTACTCGCGCAGGACCGGGCCGAGTGAGGCCAGGCCGTCGCCTCCGCGCGAGAAGGTCGTGCGGCCGGAGCCCTTGAGCTGGACGTCGCAGCGAGCGCCGCTCTTGTCGATCACCTCGCCCAGGAGCAATGCGCGACCGTCGCCGAGCTGGGGCGCAAAGCCTCCAAACTGGTGACCCGCGTAGACCTGGGCCAGCGGAGTGGCGCCGTCGGAGAGCTCGGCACCGGCGAACAGGCGCGCGCCCGCTTCGGAGTCGAGCGCGTCCGCGTCGAGGCCGAGCTCTTCCGCCAGCTCGCGATTGAACGCGACGAGCCGCGGGCTCCGCGCCGACGCTGGCCGGGCGTGGACGTAGAAGCCCTCCATCTCGCGCGCGAACGTGTTGTCGAACGCGAAGGGAGCGGTGTGGGAGGCGGGGGGGGTCACGTCGGGTCAGCACCGACAGCCGGGTGGGTCAAGCGGCCCGAGCGGCACCGCCGACGCCCCGTCGTCGTTCACTGCCGGGTAGTCCGTCCGAGGGTACTCCATTCCGAGTTCAGCGAGCTCAATGTCGTGCTCGGCAACGGCGACGGCATTCCAGACGTCGTCGCCTCGGACACTCCCTACGATCTCGTCGCGGTGCTGCTCAACCGGCTCGGGGAGTGACCGCGACGAAGCGAGAAAGACGCTTCTGCGAACTCTGGTACTCTATGGTTCAGCTGCACGGGTGGAGGCAGGCGGTCACTCGGGCACCGACAAGAGCTCGTCACCGAGAGTGCAGAATGTCCGCGTTGGTAACTCGGCAGCCTACTGGAGACGAAACCGTACGAAGGAGAATTCCTCATGGGCGACAAGGGCGGAAAAAAGGACAAGAAGAAGGCCAAGGACCAGAAGAACGAGAAGCAGAAGATCAAGGACGAGAAGAAGAAGGACAAGGGGCCCAACCGGCCCGCATAGACGGGAAGTCACGGTGTCGCTGGGTGTGACGGCGCAAAGGACTCCATGCAGTCATGCGGACGCGTCCGTCGGCAAGTCCCCTGAGTCCCCTCCGCGGACGGATGTGAAGACCCACTCACCTCCATCCTGCTCGACGACCACCGCATGCGCGGCGCCGTCTCCCTCGAGCTCGAAGCGCAGGGCGGCTTCGACCGCGCGGTAGAGGAACCGCGTCTCGGACTCGGGGATCACTCGCAGCTCGACTTGACCGTCGATCCGCGCCAGCAGAAAGTTGCCCTCGCGGCGGACGTCGATTCCCACGCCGGAGTCACAGTCCACGTAGCGACCGACGAGCCGTCCGAGCCCGGCCTCGGACACCGCCGCCGGCTCGTGCAGCTCGAGCGGCGCGGCGCTTCTCCCCCTCAGGGCGTCGAACAGCCGGACCGCGGCCTCCGTCACCTGGGGCTCGACGTCGTTCGCGAGGACGCACAGCGCGAGGTCCTGTTCCCGGTCGATCGCCGCGAAGGCGTGGTACCCCCCCGTGGACCCGTTGTGCCAGAGAGCCCCGTCCTCGAGAACGTGCCAGCCGAGCCCGACCCCGCTCTCCTCGTCGAAGCGGTGTCGCACGCGCGCGATCTCGAGCAGCGGCTCCCGCAGAGGACCGGGCGGCGGGTCGAGGCAGCGCTCCAGGAAGGCGAGCGTGTCGTGCGCCGTCGAACGCAGACAACCCGCGGCGGCCAGCGCGTCGTCCGCGGGCCAGGTTATCCCGGGAAGGCCGAACGTCGTGGGGCAGGCGAGTCGCCGGAGCTGCTCGCCGTCGGGATTCACGACCGTGTCCGCGAGCCCCAGGGGAACCGCGATGCGCTCGCGCACGAGGTCGGCGTAAGACCTCTCGGAGACGTGTTCCAGGACCAGCCCCAACAGACCTGCGCCGAGGTTCGAGTACTCGTAGTCGGCGCCTGGCGCGCGCTCGGGGAGGAAGCGCTCGAGGAACGCCCACAGCTTCTCCCGTGTGTACGACGCGTAGGGGTTCTCCGCCCCGAAGTCGAGGTCGTCGGGCTCCCGCGGGAGCCCCGACACGTGGGCCGCGAGCTGCCAGGGACGGATCCGAGCCGCCGGGACGCCGGAGTCGAGAGCAAGGCCCGGGATCTCGGCGAGGGGCCGCTCCATGTCCAGCTCCCCGGCGCGGTCGGCGACGGCCAGGAGCAGCGCCGTGAACAGCTTCCCGACCGAGCCGGTCTCGTAGAGCGTGTACTCGTCGGGCCGGGCATCCGTGTCGGTCGCGAGGCTTCCGAAGGCGTGGAAGCTCCGGGTCCCGCCGCGCGAGATCCCGACGACGAGCCCCGGTACGTACTCGGCCTGCAGGAGTGGGGCCGTGTGCTCGAAGACGATCTCTCGTTCGGGGTCCATGGGTTCCAAGTCCGACCTCCAACCGTCCGCGCTCGCGAGCCCGTACGTACTTCGAAGGTGTCGACCTGTCGTCTGCCTGGCGCAGAATAGGAGGTCGCAACTAAGGGGCGTAGACCCCAGTCATGCAGATCTTGCGGGCGCAGACATCCGCGGTGCTGTCCCTAGCAAGACCGATCTTGCGAGGGCGACTCTTCTCGGGGCGGACGTAGGAGGCCAGGGCCGCGCCCCTTCCCATCGTGGACCGAACCCGGCTCCGGATCCGGGTGGATTCCCCGGCCGAATCTTGTCGGCCTCGCCCCCCCGTCCTCGTTGGCCTCCACGAGACCGGCCCCCTGGCCCCGACGGAGTCCCACGATGAAGACCAAGCTCGCGACGATCCTGCTGGCCCTCTCGACGGTCCCCTCACCCGGCTGCGGCGGGGGGGGCGGCGGCGATGCGACCTCGCCGAGCCATGTCGTCTTCCCCACCTCTGGAGCGATGACGGACGCCCCCTCGATCACGGTGAGCGGGCGCACTGCCGGCGGGGCGGCCCGGGTCGTCGTCGAGAACATGGCCGCCGTCAGCACGGACGGGTACGTCACGTGGACGGCGACGGTTCCGCTCGGGGTCGGAACCAACCGGCTCCTGGTCGAGGTCCTCGACGCCGACGGCGCACCGCTCCACGACCCGTTCGAGCACGTCATCGTGCGGCGCTCCCACCTCCTGCAGCGCCTCGACTCGATCGCTGTCGACACGAACCGCGACGTCGGGTGGTTGCTCGAGGATCAGGAGTCGCTCTACGCCTTCGACCTGACGACGGGCGACCTCCAGTACGTGTCCGGCGACCAGCGCGGCAGCGGCCCCCCCTTCCCCCGGGCGATCCAGGTGGCGCCGGAGCCCGGTGGCTCGGTCGTCTACGTGCTGGACGCCGCGACGAAGGGGCTGTTCGCGGTGGACGTCGACACCGGCGATCGGACCCAGCTCGTGCTGACCGGCGACTCGCTGGGCGAGTCCGTTCGAGCCCTCGTGTTCGACCCTGTGACGGAGCTTCTGCTGGTCGTCTCCAACCGCGGCGCGTACGCCGTCGATCCGATCGCGCTGACCTCGAAGCAGATCATCGCCGACGGGGACACCTCGAAGGGGCCCGCCCTCGGCTCGATGCAGGCGCTGGCCGTCGACGCCGAGGCCCTGGACGTCTACGTCGTGAGCGAGACAGAGGTGCAGCGAATCGACCCTGTCACCGGCGCGCACGAGTCCTTCACGAGCGCGTTCAAGGGCACCGGCCAGATCGTCGAGCTCCTGGGCGTCACGGTCGACTCCAAACGCGGATTGCTCTACGTGTTCGACAACTTCCAGCGCCTGCTGTACGAGATCGATCCCACCGACGGCAGCCTGAAGATCCTGACCCAGCTCGCCGATGGGGCGTCCGCGACGCGGATCGCCTATGACGACGTGAACGACCGCGTCCTGATCTGCGAGCACGACACCGACACCGTGCTCGCCTACGACATCCAGTCGACGCAGCTCGTGAACCTCGTCTCCCACCGGCTGGGCTCCGGCCGGGCGTTCGGCCTCCTGGGCGAGATCGTCGTCGAGGACGGTCGCTGGTTCGCCGCGGACTTCGGCAACTACAGCGTCGTCGAGATCGACCCGAACACGGGGAACCGCAGCCTGATCACGGGCGGCACGCGGGGGCTTGGAGATCCCTTCGACGCCGTGGACGGAATCGCGCTCGACCTCCCCCGGAACCGGGCCTTCGTCTGCGCGTCCTCCGACGAGGCGATCGTCGATGTCGACCTCGCGACAGGCGATCGGACGAAGATCGTCGAGGCCGTGCCCGGCCCCGGGTTCGACTACCCGCTCGACGCCGTGCGTCTCTCCGACGGCAGGCTTCTGTTCCTCAACGGATCCCCCGACGGGCTCTTCTTGCTCGACCTGGACGGGCCGATGGTGATCCCGTTCAGCGTCGACGGCGACGGCAACGGCGCGCCGTTCATCGGGAACCCGTGGAGCATCCACCTCGACGAGGCCAACGACCGCGCCCTCGTGTCGATGTGGTCGAGCTCCGAGGGTGGACGCATCCTCGCCGTCGACCTCGCCACCGGCGTCCGAACGATCGTCGCCGACGACAAGACCGTCGGTTCGGGCGAGGAGCTCCTCGATCCCACCGGCATGGCGCTCGACACCGAGACGAAGGTGCTCTACGTGGCCCTGGGGAACGCGAGCCGGATCCTGGCGATCGATCTGACCACGGGCGTGCGCACCGTCCACACCGGCGCCGGCGCCGGCACGGGTCCTCTCATCAGCTTCCCCCGCGGGCTCGCGCTCGATCGCGACGGCGGCCAGCTCCTCGCGTTCAACCACTTCGACCACATGTTGATCGGCGTCAGCCTCGCGACCGGCGACCGCGTGATCCTCTCGAAGTAGACGAGCGGCGGCAGGGCACACTCCGCGACGGCGCCTACAGCGCGCGATGGCGGCGCGAATGGAGTCGCATCGCCTTCAGGATGGCGCTCCCCGGAATGACCACGAGGGTGGCCAGCTCGCCGATCCTCCGTCCGGTGGGCGCTTCGACAGCCCCCCCAATCGATAGACTGCCGATGGATGGAGCAGGTCCTCCGCGAGATTGGCGTCCGCTGCGCCTGGTTCCCCGCCCTCGTGCTCGCCGCGCACTTCGTGGCCTTTGCCGGCGGTGCGTACAACACGATCTCCTGGCTGGACATGCCGATGCATCTGATCGGAGGTGTGGCCATTGCATACTTCCTGGAGCACGCATTGGATGCCTTCGAGAAGGGCCGTTTCCTGCAGCCGTCGCGTGGTGCTCTCAGGTTTCTCTTCGTCTTCGCCCTGGCGACTACGTCCGCGGTGCTCTGGGAGGGCGTGGAGTACGTCGGCAATCGTGTGCTCGGCCGGGACGTTCTGATGGGGAGAGAGGACACGGTCGCGGACCTGTTCCTGGGAATGCTGGGGGCGGCGCTCTACCTGGCCTGGGAAGCCCTGCGCCCCAAGCGGAGCGCCGACAGCGCTCGATAGCGGCCCGGTGGGTTGGGGGGACTTGGGGCCGCTGTCGCCCGGCGAGCTCCGACCCGGAGACGTGTTCGGGAGCCAACGAGAAGAGCCCGCCGCCGGCGGGCTCGGTCGGTGGCTCCCCGACCAGGACTCGAACCTGGGACACAGCGGTTAACAGCCGCTTGCTCTACCAACTGAGCTATCGGGGAACGCGGGGGGACAGGCTAGCGTACGCGGACGGGGGATCAAGCCCGGCCGTGGCCCGAGGGGATGCGGCCTTCGGCGTACCCCAGGGGGCCCCGGGTTCGGGCTAGAATCGCGCCCCCCCCCGCGGTGGAGGAGCCCGCGCGGACTTGAAACAACCCAAGAGGAACATCCCCGACGTCGGAGCCTCCGCCGGGCCCCGGAGCGTGCGGGTCGCCGACGTCATGACCTCGGCGGTCGTCACCGTCGACCCCAATCGCCCGGTCGGTGAGGTCCGGAGCCTGATGGCCGAGCGAGGCTTCCACTGCACCCCGGTCGTGGACGAAGACGGCGCTCCCGTCGGTATCGTCTCGACCTCCGACCTGCTCAAACGCACCCCGGACGGCTCGCCGGTCAGCGACGTCATGACCCCCGACGTCTACACCGTCCCGATGTACTCGGGCGTGAACGTCGCGGCGCGCATGATGCGCAACCACCACATCCACCACCTGGTCGTGACCCACGAGGGCAAGGTCGCAGGGATCCTCTCCACCTTCGACCTCCTGCAGCTCGTCGAGGACAAGCGCTTCACGGCGAAGGGCACGGCTTCGACCTCCAAGAAGGGCGGGAAGCGCAAGAACCGCGAGGGGTCCTAGGAGCCCTCAGTGAGAACGCCGAGCCCGGCGCGGAGTCGATCCTTGGCGCGCGCTGATGCGCGCCAAGGATCGAGCGGCCGACCTGACGGCAACGTCTCTACCCGAGCGCAGCGCGCTCGCGGGCTCCGAAGACGACGTCTTCCTTCGGCACGGCGTCGAGCCGGAACCCCTCGAGCGCATCTCGCGCTCCGATCCGATCGGGTGCATTCACACCCGAGCTCCGCGCAACCCAGGCGACGAGGGCCCGCGGATCCACGCGACGCTCGCGGAGCTCCACCAGCGTCGCATCGCCCCGCCGCTTCGCGAGCCGCGCCCCGCCCTCGTCGACCACGACCGGCACGTGGTACCAGGTCGGGTGGGGGAGTCCGAGGTGCTCCTGGAGCAGCCACTGCCGGGCGCTGCTCGAGAGCAGGTCGCGACCGCGCAGCACCTCGGTCACGCCCTGACGTGCGTCGTGCACCACGACCGCGAGCTGGTAGGCGAGCGCACCGTCGCGACGCTGTACCTGGAAGTCGCCCACCTCGCGCTCCACGTCGCTCGTGAACGGGCCGACGAAACCGTCCTCGAGTGCGAGCTCGCCGGGCTCGACCGCAAGCCGCAGTCCGGGCGCGCGCCCCAACTCGCGCTCGCCGTCGGCTGCGCTCGCGAACCGGCCGCGACAGGTTCCGGGATAGCGCACCTCGCCGTCCGTGACGTGGGGCGCGGAGAGCGCGATCTCGCGCCGCGTGCAAAAGCACGGGTAGACGGAACCGCGCTCCAGGAGCTCGGCCACCGCCGCGCGCAACGGCTCCTCGTCCTCCGACTGACGGAGCATCGGCCCGTCCCAGTCGAGCCCGAGCCACTCCAGGTCGCGCAGCACGAGGTCGGTCGCCCCGGGCTTCACCCGCTCGCGATCGAGGTCCTCGATGCGCAGCACCACGCGCCCGCCCCGCGAACGCGCGTGCCACCAGGCCAAGAGAAAGCTCCGCGCGTGGCCGACGTGGAGCGCGCCGGTCGGGCTGGGCGCGAGCCGCCCCACGATCTCGGTCATCCCGAGACCTCGACCCAGCCGCCGCCGGACGCGTGCGAGCGCCGCGCCGCATCGAGCACGCGCTGGACCGCCAGGCCGTCCGAGAAGTGCGCCGCGCCGGCGAGCTCGGTCCGTCCGTCCCGGACCGCGGCGACCACGTCCGCGAGGTACGCGGGGAGCGCGCGCGAGAAGGGTCCGCGGTCGGGCATCCCGAGCTGGGCAGCGGTCGGGAGGCCGGGCTCGATGACGACCTCCCGGACCTCCTCCCCATGGGGCGCGTGCAGCAGGCGCTCCTCGTTCTCGAGCACGAGCGTCGCCGTGCTCCCGGTGTAGCGCGTGTAGAAGCCGCGCGCGTGCGACGTCGCCAGGCTCGTCGTCAGGTCCGCGCGAGCGCCGCTCGCGAAGCCGAGCGCGAACGTCGCGTGCTCGTCCGCCGTGACGCGCTGCAGGACCCCGTCGGCGTCGGGACGCTCGGGAATCACGACGTCGAGCTGCGCCCGCACACGCGCGACCTCGCCCAGCTCGCTGCGCAAAAGGTCGATCATGTGCGAGCCCAGAGCCCCGAGGATCCCACCCCCGCGCGCCGCGTCGTACCACCAGCGGTATTCCCGCGCGGCGAAGCCCGGCGCGGCGATCGAGTAGTCCATCTCGACGTGGCGCACCTCACCCAGATCGCCGGCCGCGATGCGCTCGCGGATGGTGCGCCGCAGCGGGCTCCAGCGGAGCTGGTGGTCGATCCAGGCGCCACGTCCCTGCGCCCGCTCGCACATCTCCTGCGCCTCGCCGGCGTCGAGCGCGAAGGGCTTCTCGCACAGGATCGCCGCTCCCGTCCGTTCGAGGACGTCGAGCACCATCTCGCGGTGCAGATGCACCGGCGTGGTGACGATCACCAGGTCGGGCTCGAGCTCGAGGAGCGCGCGGTAGTCGTCGCTCGCGCGGGGGATCGCGTGCTCGCGTGCGATGCGCTCGGCCTTCGCGCGGTCCGCACCCGCGAGGCCCACGACCTCGTTCCCGCCGGCGATCGCGAGCGCGGGGAGCTGGACCGCGGACGCGAAGCTGTTCCCGACGAGGACGATGCGAACCGGCGCCACGCCCGAGAGCCTAGCCCGGCCGCTCGCCTGGAACACCGTTTGGACGGACGGGGCGGCCACCGGAGCCGCCTGGCGCGACGAAAACCGATCCCGGCCTAGGGGCAGGGAACTTCGTTCTTGAACAGCCTGTAGCTGGCTATTCCGGGATCCGAACGCCCCGGCGCACCGAGGTCGTTCGATTCGGTTGGATCCGCGACGAGGTCGTAGAAGGACTCGGTTCCGTTGGCGAGGTGAATCAGCTTGTATCTGTCATCCCGCATCGTCCACGCGCGATTGTCGGAGCCGGGCGGCGCGGACGTGTTCGAGAACTTCTCGGCGTAGAGCCAATCGTGCACGGGTGTGGCGTTCTGTCCCGCGAGAATCGGGAGCAGGCTGACACCGTCTATCCCGTTCGGCGGCGTGGCTCCCGCGATTCCGAGCGCAGTGGGATACACATCGACCGCGTGCACGAGCAGGGAAGAGCTCGAGCCCCGCAATGCCGGATTGACCGCCTTTCCCGCGACGAGAAAGGGGACATGCACACCGGCCTCGAACAGGGTCTCCTTGCCCCGTCCAGCCGGCCAGTAGCCGATGGCGTCGTTGACCTCCTTCGGGTTGCCGTTGTCGCCGATGAAGAAGATCGTCGTCGTGTCCAGCCAGTTCGGTCCGAGTGCCGCGAGGAGATCCCCGATCTTGGTGTCCAGAGCCTGAAGGGCGGCGTAGAAGCTCTCCGGGTGTTGGGAGCCGGCGGGACTGCAGGAGGTACCCGTGAGTGTCTGCGTGTGCAGGGAGCTCGGCGGCACGTGGGCGATCGAATACGGCGCCTGCGGGGCGAAGTAGGCGAACCAGTTCCCGGACTGGTTCCAGATCCAGCTGGATGCCTCATCGCCGACCACAGTCGTCATGTAGTCGGGGCTGATAGCCGTCTTGACGTCCGCGCACTGCAAGCTCTGCGAGCACGGGGACCCGCTGGTCACGCGCAAGCTGGCCCACTGGCAGTACTGGGCCTGAAACCCCAGGGCGCCGAAGAACTCGTCGTAGCCTCCCCAGGCGATCGGGGTGCAGTCGGGAGTCGGCTCGCTCGGGGCAGTGAGGTGCCACTTGCCGAACGCAGCCGTGGAGTAGCGCTCTCCGCGCAGCAGGCAGGCAAGGTTGTTCGGGCTGTTCGAGAGCGAGACGGTCCCCGTTCCGATCACGTCACCGATACCCGTGCGACAGCCGTACTCGCCGGTCTGCAGGATCGCGCGCGTCGCGGAACAGACTGGATACGCCCACGCGTTGTCGAAGCGAAGGCCCGAGGCGGCGAGATGGTCGATGTTGGGCGTGCTCGGCGAACCCATGTTCCGGCCATACATCAAGAGCGTATCGATGCCGAGATCGTCCGCCAGGATGACCAGCACGTCGTGCGGGTACTGGAGAAGCGCCGTCTTGGGCTCGAGCGTGACGGACAACCGCCGGCCGGGTGCGATCTGGGCCGGGGTGGGCAGGGCGAGCGCCGAGGCCGCGATCAGGACGAGGGAGATGTGTGAGGTGATGACCGAGTGCCACATGAGTAGGTGGGGACGCCCATCCGTGATCGGGGATGGCACATCCAGCGAGCCCACCGGCGGGTCCCCCACGCCAGGGCACCCTCTCAGAATACCCCGGCATCGGGATTACGAGCGGAGAATTGCGACCACGACCGCCAGGCCCGCCGACAACCCGGGCGGCCGGAAAGGAAGGCCGGGTGGCCGACCGCCGGGATCACTCCGGCGGCGGGGAGGTCGTGCGGTTCCAGCCGAAGCGATCCTCCCCGTTGATCATGACGGCCTGGTGGCCGGGGAAGATCTCGTCGTGCCGTATCCGGACGAAGGGCACCGTGACCCGGACCGCCAGACCCGTCCGCCGGTGCTCGGTCCGGTTCGCCCCGGCCATGTGCACCGTCTGCTCCGCGAACACGAAGAACTGGCCCGCCTTGATGGTCATGTGAACGGGCTCGAAGCCGTTCAGGTGGCGCGGCTTCGCTCGCCTGCCCCGGAGCTCCTTGATGCCCATCTTGCGTTTGAGCGTGCTCCACGGGGTGTGTCCGAAGGACTGGTGGGGGACGAGCTTGCGATGGGAGCCGGGCAGGAGGGAGACACATCCGTTCTCATGTGTGGCGTCGTCGATCGCAATCCACGCCGTGACCCCGACCAGCGGCACGAGGGGCCAGTACGGTCCGTCGCAGTGATAGGGGAAGGGCGGAAAGCCGGGTTCCTTGACGAAGAAGGTCGAGGCGAAGAGCAGGAGGTCGGGTCCGGACACGCTGGCGATCGTGGCGCGGATGGCGGGATGGGAGCACAGGTCGTAGGTGACCCGCGTATCGAGGAAGCGGTCCTTGTACTGATGGACCTGATGGGGCGACTGGGTCGACAGCACCTCGCGTTCGACGCGCTCTCGGATCACCGCCATCTCCTCCGGTGAGCACAGGGTGAAAGGACCGGCATAGCCCTCCCGGCCGAAGTGAAGGACTTCCTCCTTGGTCAACCCGTTGACCTTCGATTCGCTCATCGATTCCGCCGTTCCGGCTCCAGGGTGTCTTGCGTCACGCCGGGTCTCCGAGGAGCACGGCGGTCCGCAGGTGAGGGGGGCTACAATACAGAAGATAGCACGGTGTGGGACGGCGGGGCAGGCCGGCGCCGCTCCCGGGCTCTCGTGCATACGAACTGGGCAGTACGCTACGCGCAGGCATGAACCTCGAGGGCAGTACATGCATCGTGACCGGAGCGAGCCAGGGACTCGGAAAGTGCACGGCCCTCGGTCTCGCTCGGATGGGCGCCGATGTGGTGCTGATCAGCCGCGACCCGGGACGCGCCGAGGAGGCACGCGAGGAGATCGTGCGCGAGAGTGGCAACGAGCGCGTCGAGTGCGTGATCGGCGACCTGTCGTCGCAGGCGTCCGTTCGCGAAATGGCGGCGCGCATCCAGGCGCGTGAGGGTCCGCTGAAGGTCCTCGTCAACAACGCCGGGGTCGCCACGCCGCAGCGCCAGGTGACCGAGGACGGCCTCGAGCTGCAGTTCGCGGTGAACCACCTGGCGCCGTTCCTCCTGACCAACCTGCTGCGCGATCGCCTGGTGGCCGACGCCCCTTCCCGTGTCGTCACGGTCGCTTCGCTGGTGCACGAGCGCGGCCAGATCGACCTCGACGACCTCCAGGGCGAGGTGGGGTACACCGGATCGCGGGCCTACGATCAGTCCAAGCTCGCGAACGTGCTGTTCACGTTCGAGCTCTCTCGGCGCCTGGAGGGGACGGGCGTGACGGCCAACTGCCTCCACCCCGGAGTTGCACCGACGAGCCTCAACAACTATCTGCGCGGCCCGCGCAGAGCGAATGTTGCGCGTCCCGGAGCCGGAGTGCGCGCGGTTCGCATGCTCCGCGCGCGGTGGAACAAGCTCCTGGGTCGGGCGCGCGTGAACACCGCCGAGGAGGCGAGCCGGACGAGCCTCTACCTCGCGTCCGCCCCCGATGTAGACGGGACGACCGGGAAGTACTTCGTCGCCTGCCGCGAAGCGCAGCCCTCTCCGGCGAGCCTCGACGAGGAGCTGGCGGCGCGTCTCTGGGCGGTCAGCGAAGAGCTCACGGGACTCGCGACGATCAATCGTCCAGATACCCCAGGGCTTTGAGCTCCGCGCGCGTTTCTTCGTCGAGGTCGTCGAGGGAGATCTGGGTTCCCTCGACCTGTCGGGCACGATTGTCCTCGGCGAAGCGATTCAAGACGTCTCGCAGGAGCGTCGTCTCCCCGAGAGGTGTGTGCGATAGGTCCAGCTTCTCGCGCGGGTCCGTCGCCAACCGGAACCACTCGAACAGATCGTCGTCCGCCTTGCGGCGCCGCCGGGGCGGCATGTTCAGCACGGTACCCGGCTCGATCACGATCCGATCAGGCGGCGTCCCGGGCTCTTCGAGCCCGGGGTTCGCGTCGAGGATCGCGGTCTCGGGCGAGGGGTAGCCGATCAGTCGCTCCGCGAGCTTCGCGAGGGTGTCTCCCTCCTGGACCACGTACTGCACCGGTTTGGCGCGCTGGTCGTTGGACCGGTTGCGAATGAGCTTCTGCTCGCCGTCGCTGACCGATTCGAAGCTGACGCGTGCGTACTCGATCTCCGAGTAGGCGAACTCGCCGAGCCGGTCGAGCTCGCCGCGACGCGCGACCAGGCCGAGGTCCCGGCCTTGGTACTCGCCGGGGATAGCGAGCCCGAAGGCACCCAGGATCGTCGGCGCGATGTCGATGTGGCTGACGAAGCCTTCGATCCGTGCGGGCTGGATCGCCGCTGCGCCTGGAAACCGCACGATGAACGGGACCTGGATCATCTCCTCGTAGAGGTCGCGGGCGTGTCCCCGCCTCCCGTGATCCCACAGGCCTTCTCCGTGATCCGAGGTCAGGACGACGAGCATGTCGTCGAGCAGTTCGCGTTCTCTCAGCCCGTCGACGAGCGCGCCCAGCCACACGTCGCAGTACTTCACCTCCCCGGCGTAGAGGTGGCGAATGCGAGCGACGTCTGCGCGTGTGCGCTCCCTCGGCGGGAGGGCGTCGAGCTGTTTGAGCTCGGCGGTCGAGCCGTTGAATCGGCCCGGCGGCTCGGGTTCGGCGAGCAGGCCCGGATGCTCGAGGTACGGCTCATGCGGGTCGATGTAGTGAGCGAAGAGGAAGAAGGGCTGCCCCGGAGGCACTTCGTCGAGGAGCCGCAGGGCTGCCTCGGTGACGCCCTCGGCCGGCACCATCTGGGCGCCACCGGGGTATCCGCGGCGGGGCAGCTTGAACCTGTGCTCGAACCGCTCGAAGCCCTGTCGAAAGCCGAAGGCCGCCCCGGCGTTCCGGTTGGTCGAGACCGCCAGGGTGACCACGCCGGAGGAGGTGAGAGTCTCCGCCAACGTCTCGAGGTCGTCACTGAGGGTGTCCGTCCTCCCGAGCACGTTGATCGCGGTCGGGTACTGGCTCGTGAAGATGGAAGCCATGGACGACCGGGTCCAGCTCGACGCTGCCACGCCATTGCGGAACACGAGTGCGTCGGACGCCAGGGCGTCCATCTGCGGCGTGAGGTCTCGACCGGATCCATAGGCACCGACGTGGTCGGCGCGCAGGGTGTCGACGACGATCAGCAACGCACCTCGTACGGGAGGGATCGAGTCCGGAGCTCCGTGCGCGTTCTCGTTCGATGGTCCGCACGCGATGAGGCATGCGAGAACGGAGCCTGTGGTGAACGCGCAGAGGGAACAGCGGAGCATGGGGGCAAGTCTAGCCTACGAGGCCGAGACGGGGTCTACCCGAGGCCGCGCGAGAGAGGGACGATCACGAGTGTCGCTCTCACCTTGTCGGGTCTACGTTCGCGTCTCGTGCATCTTCGCCGTGCGGTGTCGTGCGGCCGGACTCAGGCGATCCCACTGCGCGCGAGAAGGCCTATCCCGGACGCTGCCCTAGAACACCGTGTAGACGAAGGGCGCGACGATGGGCGCCGCTTGCAAGGCGACGAAGAGGATGGCCGCGGGGAGCAGCACCACGATCAGTGGCACCATCCACCAAAAGGGTCCACGCCAGAGTCCGCGCAGGAACTCGACGGAGGTCGCACAACCGATCTTGAGCTGACGAAGGGCGTTCACGGGGTGTTCCTCACTCCTCTTCAGGGTACCTTCTCGGGGCGATCCCCGCGTCGCGCACTCCTCGTGGGGGTAAGAACGTCCCGTTGAGCCTCTTCCTCTGCCCCGGCTGCCGGGCTTCCTTCGAGCCGGCCGAGCCCTGCCCCGGATGCGGGACCCAGGTGGGCCTCCTGGGCGGCGTCCACGACTTCCTCGCGGACTCCGAACGGGACACCCGCGCGAAGGGGGTCGAGGACTTCTACGACGTGCGGCCGTTTCCGGGCTACGCGCCCGGCGACGACGCGGGCACGCTCATCGATCGTTGCCGGAGCTCCCCGTTCCTGCTCGGGCTCGACCGCGCGATCCCGGCCGACGCGACCGTCGCCGATCTGGGCTGCGGGACGGCTCAGATCTCGTCCTTCCTGGCGCTCTCGTCAGCGCGCCGGCGCGTGGTCGGACTCGATGCCTGTCGGGCCTCCTTGCACGAGGCGGACACCTTTCGCCGGCGCGTCGGCATCCCGAACTTGACGCTCCTGCGCGGGGACCTGTTCGACATGCCGCTCCCTCTCGATCGCTTCGACTACGTGATCAGCCGTGGGGTCGTGCACCACACGCCGGATCCCTTCGGAGCGATCCGCGAGGTCGCCGCCCGCGTCGCTCCCGGCGGGTACCTCGTGATCGGCTGGTACGAGAGCATGGCGCGGCTCTTCCACCGCGGTCGGCAGGCGCTGCACAGCGTCCTCGGGCGTCCGGTCTGGGCGCTCGATCCGGTGCTGCGCCGCCGCGATCTGGACGTCGAGAAGAAGAAGACCTGGATCGAGGACCAGTACCGCCACCCGCTGGAGGAGCTGCTCTCACTCCCCGACGTGCACGGCGAGCTCAGGAAGGCCGGCTTCGACTGGGTGCGGACGATCCCGCCCGTGCCCGAGGGGGACGAGCTCTTCCAGCCGACCTCGGAGCCTTCGGGCTTCGGTCGCTTCGCGCTGCGCCTCGGGTGGGTCGCACGCGGGCTGACGGACGAGGACGCAGGCCTCGTGTCCCTCGTCCTCCGCCGTCGCTCGGCCTCGAGCGGGTAGGCCGCTGTCCTCGGCGACGACCAGGGCCCTTCTATTCTCCCCGGAGGATCGCGAGGGGGGCGTCGACCAGGGCCCTCTGGCCCAGACACAGCTCGCGGTCCGTGAGACGGCGAATCTGATTGATGGGGCCGACGGCCCGGAGCTCGAGCTCGCCCAGCCAGCGTCCGCTGCCATCCAGCTCGACGCATGTACTGTCCGCATCGCGACGCGCGCGGCGCTCGGGCTGCGTGGCGGTGACGCCGAGGAGGATCGACTCCTCGCCGATGGACAGCCCCCTCGAGAACCCCCGCACGCCGTAGACCGCTTTCCCTTCCATCAGCAAGCGACCGCCGAGGCTGTCGAGCAGGAGCCAGCGGCCACCGTGCACGAACAGGTCATGAGCACACCGAGCGCGCGTCTCCACCAGGCGCCAGGTTCCGCCGGGGACGCGGACCAGGAGCTGGCTGTTGCGGCCCGAACGACTGGAATCGTTGTGGGCCACGAACCAGATCGCCCCGGTCGACCGGTCGTGCGCCAGGGAGTTCACGTGAGTGACGCCCGGAACCTCGAGGCGCTCCGGGACGAATCGGCTCGCACCGCCGGGCCCACGCGCGCTCAGCAGCTCAGCGGCATCGATCGAGAGCAGGATGGGGGCGAGAACCAGGGGCAGCCAGACCCGGCCACCGGCCACGTCGATCTGATGCACCTCCCCGGGGAGCCCGGTCGCGACGCAGCGCAGCTCCGAGATCGACGCGCCCTCCAGTGCGAACGAGTAGAGGTGCGTGTTGCGAGTCCGGAGGTCAGGTGCCGCTCTCTGCGGATCGTATTCGGTTCGATCCGTTCGCCCCACGATCCAGCTCCGTCCGAATCGAGTCAGACCGTAGCAGTGCCCCGAGAGGAGTCGCAGGACGGAGTTACCCTCCCGACGCAAGTACAGGCCCTCGTCCGTGGTGAACAGGAATCCTCCCGAACCGAACTGGCCCGTGGTCCTGGCGGGAACCTCGTCCTCGCGCAGCCACGCC
>JAJDET010000300.1 GCA_029259655.1 Planctomycetota bacterium | reverse complement strand
TCGAGGGCCTCGAGGTCGAGCTCGTCCTCGGCGAGCACAAGGACGAGGACTTCCGGTCCGCCGACCTCGTCGTCCCCAACCCCGCGGTCCCGCCCGGGGACGCGCGGCTCGCGCTGGCGCGAGCAGCGGGCGCGCGCGTCGTCTCCGCCATGGAGCTCTTCCTCGACCGGACCGAGGCGCGAGTCGTCTGCGTCACGGGGACGCAGGGCAAGAGCTCGACCTCGTCGATGATCGCACAGCTCCTCGAGGTCGCGGGCCTCCCCGTACGGCTCGGCGGGAACATCGGAGGCTCGCTCCTGCCGGAGGTGGACTCGATCGGCCCGGACGAGGTCTGCGTGCTCGAGGTCTCCTCGTACCAGCTCGAGGCCCTGTCGGCCGACGAGCAGGCCGGGCGCGCGGAGGTGGTCGCGATCACGAACGTCCTCTCCGACCACCTGGAGCGACATGGAACACCGGCCGCGTACGCGCGCGCCAAGGCGCGCGTGCTGGAGCTCGTCGGGGACGGCGGGACGGCCTTCTTCCCGACACGATCGCAGCTCGACCTGCACAAGGACGTGGTCTTCGAGCCGGGCGCGGGGGCACGCGTCGTCCGCGTCGGACCCGGTGGGGACCTCCGGGTCGCCGACGGGCTGTTCCGGTTCGGCGAGGGCGAGCTCGGCCACGTCGAGGACCTGACCCTGCCCGGCGCCTTCCAGGTCGAGAACGCTCTCCTGGCGCTGGGCGTGGCGAGAACGCTCGGTGCAGCACCGGACCGGCTCGGCGCGGCCGTCTCCGACCTGCGCGGGATCCCACACCGCATGGAGCTCGTCGGGATCGTGCGCGGTCACCCGGTCTGGGACAACGGGGTCTCGACGACGCCGGACTCGACCGTCTCCGCGCTCGCTTCGCTCGACGGGCGCTGCGTGCTCGTCCTCGGCGGCCTCGCGAAGCGCGGACTCCCCCTGTCGCCGCTCGTCGGGGCCGCGCGCGAGCGCGTGCGCCACGCGATCGCTTTCGGGAGCTCGGCCGCCCGCTTCGCTGAAGCGCTGGCCGAGGCCGACGTCCCGACGACCGCGGTCGAGGACGTGGGGGCGGCGGTCAGGGCCGCCTTCGAGGAAGCACACGACGGCGAACCCGTGCTCTTCTCGCCCGCCTGCGCGAGCTTCGACGCCTACCCGAACTTCCTCGAGCGGGCGCGCGATTTCCGCGAGCGGATCGAGGCCATGCGCTGAGCGCGTATGCTGTCCCTCATGTCCCTGGATCTCGAAGACGCGCGGACGCGCGGACTCCACGAGCGGCTCTCGCCCTACGTGCGCGAGCTCTTCTCGCGTGCGGCGCACCACGCCCGCGTCATGCACGCGGACGAGATCTCGCGCGAGCACCTGCTCATGGTGCTGCTCGAGGACGAGGAGAGCGCCGCAAGCCAGGCCGTCCTGTTCGGATTCGCCGACCCGGAGACCCTGGTCGCAGAGACGCTCGCGCTGTCGCCCGGGATCCTCGTGGTCGGATCGGGCGCGTCGCTGCCCTTCTCGCCGCTCGGCGTGCGCGGGCTCTTCCGCGCGCGCGAGCTCGCGGCGGAGAGCGGCGCGTCCGCGGTGGGAACCGCGCTGCTCTTCGCGGGCTCGCGCCCCGTGCTCCCCGACGAGCTGCGCTCGTTGATCCCCGGCGAGACGGGTGATCAGCCCGCGAGTGACGGGACCTCCGAGCCGATCCCGACCGACGGCCCGCTCTTCGCTCACTTCGACGCTCCCGCGCGGCGTGCGCTGGGGACGGCGTGCAGGACCGCCGGTCGGCTGGGGCGGTCGGCCATCTCTCCGGCACACATCGTGGAGGCGTGCCTGGAGACCGAGCCGGAGCTCGCCCTCCGTGTGGGCGTCGCCGCGTCACGGGTGCGCTCGCTGTTCGCCGGCCGCGACGCGGACGAGAGCGAGCCGCCGGAGGGCGTCCTCGTGGCGGACGACCCGCTCGCGACGCTGCTGGAGGCTCTCCCGGCGGGCGCGGGGAGCATGGGCCTGCTCGCCGCGTTCTACGAGCTCGGCTCGGAAGAGGTCGTCCAGATGCTCTCGCGCCACAAGGTGACCCCGGATCTCGTGGCCCGGGCCGGCGACAGCTTCCGGGATCCCGAGATCCCCGCTCGACGTGGAGCCTCCCCCGATCTATTGGAAGGGGGAGCGTGAGATTGCTCCATCCCGCGTGGGACGGATCGGGTCTAGAATCCTGAGACCGCCATGAACTGCCAGGTGTGCCAGAAGAACCCCGCCATCGTCCACGTGACGGAGATCATCCGCACCGAGGACGACGAAGGGACCGAGGGGGCGCGCGAGGAGGTACTGGACAAGCACCTCTGCCAGACCTGTGCCCAGCAGATGAACCTGCCCCACACGCCGGCCGTCTCCAAGAAAATGGTCGACATCTGGAAGCTCCTGCAGCAATCGACCCGGCGGTCGCGGCGCGAGTCGAAGCTCGCCTGCCCGGACTGCGGCATGACCCTGAACGAGTTCCGCAACAAGGGCCGTCTCGGGTGCCCCAAGGACTACGAGGTCTTCCGCGAGCACCTCGACGCCCTCCTGGTCCGGATGCACAACGCCGACGGCCACGTGGGCCGTGGTCCGGGCGTGGACGAAGAAGAGCTCGCACGACGCCAGCAGATGAGCTCCCTGCGGGAGAAGCTCGACGAGGCGATCCGTGAGGAGGCCTACGAGCACGCCGCCGAGCTCCGCGACGAGCTCAAGGGCCTCCAAGACGAGCGGGCCTGACCCCCATGGACGGGCACAGGGAACAGATTTCTCCCTCGGTCCCGGGGGGGCACGAGACGCCCTGATCCCCCCAGGGCCTGGAACTCTCGGTACTGGGTCCTACTTTTTGACACCGGGCGCCCTCCCCCGGTAAACCCGGTCCCCTCCAAGGTCGATAGGATCCGAGGAGACCACCCCGGGCTCACCATGGACCCCGGGGTTGGCCCCGGAAGCCCCCGAGCGCCCAGGAGAACGCAACCACCATGTTCGATCGCTTCACGGACAGAGCCAAGAAGGTGATGAACCTCGCGCGCCAGGAAGCGCAGCGGTTCAACCACGAATACCTCGGGACCGAGCACGTGCTCCTTGGCCTCGTCCAGGAGGGCAGCGGCGTCGCGGCCAACGTGCTCAAGAACATGGGCATCGACCTGACCAAGATCAGGGCCGAGGTGGAGAAGCTCGTGAAGACGGGCCCCTCCATGGTGACCATGGGCCAGCTCCCCTTCACGCCGCGTGCGAAGAAGGTGCTGGAGCTCTCGATGGAAGAGGCCCAGTCGCTCGGGCACAACTACATCGGGACGGAGCACCTGCTGCTCGGCCTGATCAAGGAGAACGAGGGCATCGCTTCGCGCGTGCTCACGAACCTCGGCGTGAAGCTCGAGGACGTGCGCGAGGAGGTCCTCGAGTTCCTCGGAGCGGATCCGACCGAGGACGACGAGGACGACGGCGACGAGGGCCCGAGCGAGGGCGCCGTCGGCGGACACGGGAAGAGCAAGACCCCCGCGCTGGACAGCTTCGGGCGCGACCTCACCGAGCTCGCCCGCGAGGGCAAGCTCGACGCCGTCATCGGACGTCAGGACGAGATCGAGCGCGTCATCCAGATTCTCTCGCGACGCACGAAGAACAACCCGGTCCTGCTCGGGGAGCCCGGTGTCGGCAAGACCGCCATCGTCGAGGGCCTCGGGCAGAAGATCATCGCCAACGAGGTCCCCGAGCTCCTGCGCAACAAGCGCATCGTGGTGCTCGACCTGGCCCTGATGGTCGCCGGGACCAAGTACCGCGGTCAGTTCGAGGAGCGCATCAAGGCCGTGATGACGGAGGTGCGACGCGTGAAGGACGTCGTGCTCTTCATCGACGAGCTGCACACGCTCGTGGGCGCCGGCGGCGCCGAAGGCGCGATCGACGCCTCGAACGTCCTCAAGCCCGCACTCTCACGCGGCGAGATCCAGTGCATCGGCGCGACCACGCTCGACGAGTACCGCAAGCACATCGAGAAGGACGGCGCCCTCGAGCGCCGCTTCCAGTCGGTCAACGTCGATCCGCCGACCCCCGACGAGACCGTGGCGATCCTGATGGGCCTGCGGGACAAGTACGAGGCGCACCACCGCGTCCAGTTCACGGACGAGGCCCTCGAAGCCGCGGTCGAGTTCTCGACGCGCTACATCAACAACCGCTTCCTGCCCGACAAGGCGATCGACGTCGTCGACGAGGCAGGCGCGCGCGTCCGTCTCAAGAACATGGTCCAGCCGCCGGACCTGACCGACCTCAACAAGGACATCGAAGACCTCGACCGCATGAAGGAAGATGCGGTCAGCGGCCAGGAATTCGAGTCGGCCGCCGAACTGCGCGACAAGGCCTACCAGCTTCGCAAGAAGCGCGAGGAGGTCCAGCGCGAGTGGCGCAGCCAGCAGGCCGAGCAAGAGAGCGTCGGCGAGGTCAACGCCGAGATCATCGCGGAGACCGTCTCGAAGATGACGGGCATTCCGCTGACGCGGCTCGAGAAGGCCGAAGCCGAGCGGCTGCTCCAGATGGAGGACGAGCTCGGCCAGGTCGTCATCAACCAGGAAACCGCGATCAAGGCGATCGCGCGCTCCGTCCGGCGCTCGCGTTCGGGCCTGAAGGACCCGCGTCGGCCGATGGGCTCGTTCATCTTCCTCGGCCCCTCCGGCGTCGGGAAGACGTACCTGTGCAAGCAGCTCGCCAACTTCATGTTCGGCGACGAGGACGCGGTCGTCACGGTCGACATGTCCGAGTACCGGGAGAAGCACAACGCTTCCCGCCTCGTCGGCGCGCCCCCGGGCTACGTCGGGTACGAGGAGGGCGGGCAGCTCACCGAGAAGGTGCGCCGGCGCCCGTACTCGGTCGTGCTCCTCGACGAGATCGAGAAGGCTCACCCGGACGTCTTCAACATGCTCCTCCAGATCATGGAGGAGGGACGGCTCACCGATTCGCTCGGCCGGCACGTCGACTTCAAGAACGTGATCCTGATCATGACGAGCAACCTCGGGTCGCTCAACATGAAGGCCGGCTCGACGCTCGGGTTCGGCAAGTCGCGCCCGGACGAAGAGGCCGAAGAGGAACGGAAGAAACGCATCCGGTCCGACGTCATGGCCGAGGTCGAACGCAGCTTCCGGCCCGAGTTCCTGAACCGGGTCGACGAGCTGATCGTGTTCAACTCGCTCACGAAAGTGGACCTGTCGCGGATCATCCACCTCCAGCTGGCCGAGGTGCTCAAGCGCGCCGACGACCGCGGCGTGACGATCCACGTCGATGAGCGAGCGATCGAGTTCCTGATCGCCATGGGCTTCAGCGAGGACTACGGGGCACGTCCCCTGCGTCGCGCTATCGAGCGGCACATCGAGGACCCGCTGGCCGAGAGGCTCCTGCAGTGGGAGACGGAGCGGGACGGCGACCGCATCACGATCGAAGCCTCCGTCGTCGGGGAGATCTCCGAGGCCGAGGAGCTCACCTTCAAGCAGACCGAGATGCCGCCCCAGGAAGAGCCCGAGCCCGCCACGGCGGCCACGGACTGAGCGCGGCCACGGCAGAGTGCACTAGCCCGGACTATTCATGAGCCGCGAGGCAGGACGCCTCGATTCGGTTCCTGCCGGTACTTTGCGCGTGCCGGCCCCGCAGGCGACCTTGACAGGTCGTCGAGGACGCCGGTGCGTGAAAAGTGCCGGCAGGGGCCGAAAGGCCGGCGCAGCCGGCCGTTCGTGGGGTTCGGTCCGCGTGGTCATGAATAGTCCGGGCTAGGGGCCCGGGCGTCGCGTCCGGGCCCTTTTCGTTGCACAATGAGCGTCATGCGAGCGATCGCCCTCCTGGCCCTCCTCGCCCTCTGCCCCCCTCAGGGGGAGGACGAACGAGAAGGACCCGATCCGAAGCGAGTCGCCGAGGCGGTGCGCGAGCTCGAGAGCGCTCTGGCCCAGCGCGATCCCGCCCTGCGCGAGGCGGCGCTCCTGGAATACCGCGTGCCCGCGCCGGAGGTTGTCGCGTTGCTCGCGAAGGCGGTCGGCGACCGGGAGGAGCGGGTGCGACGGGCCGCGCTCGAGGCGCTGCGCTACACGCCGCACGAGAGTGCCCTGGAGGCGCTCCACAAGACCTGGAAGCGAGACAAGGCGCTGCGCAAGCACGTGGAGCTCGCGCCCGTCCTGTATCGCGCGATCGGATGGCACGGCGATCCGGAGTCGCTCTCGATCCTCGAGTCGAACCTCTTCGGGGACGAGAACCCCGAATCGATCCGCGCGCGGATCCTCGCGATGGGGAACATCCGCCACGTCGAGTCGATCGAGCATCTGCTCGACGTCGGCCGGAAGACACGCGGCCTCCGAGTGCGTCCCTACGTGGACGAGCTGCGAACGAGCCTGGCCATGCTCCTCGGCGTCGACAAGGGCGAGGTGCTCGAGCGCTGGGAAGATCACTGGAAGGAAGTGCGCAAGGAGTTCGTGATGGCCGAGAAGCCGCCGCTCCTGCCCGAGGCGCTGCAGTACCGGTGGAACCGATTCTGGGGCCTCGAGACCCGCATCCGTCGCGGGCCGCGCCGGGAGGACCGCGGCAGCGAAGACGGACCGGGTCGGTGACGGCGGACTCGCTCGATCACGCCGTCCGCCTGTTCAACGCCGGCGAGTACCTCTCCGCCCACGAGGTCCTCGAGGAGCTGTGGGAGGCCGGCCACGGTCCGGACGAAGGCCTCTACAAGGGGCTGATCCAGGCGGCGATCGCGCTCCACCACTTTCAGAAGGGCAACGGAGCCGGCGTGCGGAAGCTCTACCGCGGCCACCGTCGCTACCTGGCCGCGTACCTCCCGCGCCACGCAGGGCTCGACCTGGCGGGCTTCCTGGAGGAGATGCAGCGGTTCGTCTCGCCCGTCCTGGTGGCGAAGGAAGGTGCCGAGGTCGCCTTCGAGTTCGAACGGCGACCGCGCCTCGCGTTCGACGCAGATCCGCGGTAACCCACGCGGGGCCGCGGCGTCTCGGGAAGAGCCGGCGGAGTCGTCCGGCGCGCACCGTGCCGGGATCCAATCCGCTCCACGTCGTTCCGGGGTCGCCGAGCTGGCCCGTCGTGCTGGACACGATCGACGATCCGCCTCGCGAGCTGTGGCTCTCGGGCGACGGGGACCTTCTCGCCGCCGAGCGCGCCGTGGCCATCGTCGGAACGCGATCGCCGACCCCGTACGGCGAGGCGCAGTCCGAGCGTTTCGCCCATGCGCTGGCCACGAGCGGGGTCGTCGTCGTCAGCGGGCTCGCGCGAGGAATCGACTCCGCCGCTCATCGCGCGGCCCTCGAGGCGGGTGGCGGCACGGTCGCCGTGCTCGGTTGCGGGGTGGACCGGCCGTGGCCGTCCGGCGCACTGGCCGAGGAGATCCGGGACCGGGGGCTCCTCCTGTCCGAGTTCCCCCCCGGCTCGGCCCCGCGACGACACCACTTCCCGCGTCGCAATCGCATCCTGTCCGGCCTCGCGCGCGGCGTGATCGTGATCGAAGCCGCCTGGGCGTCCGGCTCCCTCATCACGGCGCGCTGGGCCGCCGACCAGGGCCGCGAGGTGTTCGCGCTGCCGGGCCGCGTCGACCACCCGATGAGCCGCGGGACGCACCGTCTCCTGCGCGAGGGCGCCGCGCTGGTCGAGTCCCCCGACGAGGTGCTGGAGTCTCTGGGCTGGAGCGAACCCCGAGTGCGGGCGGAATCGAGGCCGGCGCCGAGCTCGGCCGTCGCGCTCGCGCTGCTCGGCGAGACCCTGACTGCGGCCGAGCTCTCGCGAGCGACGTCGACGCCGCTCGGTGACGTACTCGTGGAGCTGATCCGCCTCGAGCTGGCGGGCCGCGCGGTGCGGGCGCCCGGAGGGCTCTATCGCCTCGTCTCGCGGTAAGCACCGGGGTGGGGGTTGCGAGTGTCGGGGGGACGGAATGCCTTCGCGATGCTTGCGCGGCGGAGCCCGCGCAAGCGAGTCGTCGGGAGGCGTCGACCCGTGCGGGACGCATGTGGGGGACGTCGCAATGCGCACTCGCTCGCGGGCTTCGCCCGACGAGCATCGCGACCGGGAGTGCTACCGCATGCGGCTCGTCACCCGTGGAAAGCGACCCGTCCGCCAGGCACCACGTC
>JAJDET010000299.1 GCA_029259655.1 Planctomycetota bacterium | reverse complement strand
GCTCGGCGACACGGCGAGCTACGCCCCGCAGCTCCTGCGCGGGTTCGCCGACCACATGAAGAGCGGCCAGGTGATCTCGTGGCCCGTGCAGCTCCTCGGCACGCCCGGCATCGCGGTGGGGGACGTCGACGGCGACGGGCTCGAGGACGTCTACCTCTGCCAGGAGGGAGGGCTGCCGAACCGGCTCTGGCTGCAGCGCGAGGACGGGACCGCGCGGGAAGTCTCGAGCGAGGCCGGCGTGGACTGGCTCGACAGCTCGCGCGCCGCGCTGCTCGTCGACCTCGACAACGACGGCGACCAGGACCTCGCGGTCACGACCATCGCCGCGCTCGTCGTGGCCGAGAACGACGGTGCGGGTCGCTTCGAGATCGCGGACGTCCTGCCGACCGCCGTGGACACGATGTCGCTCTCCGCGGCCGACTTCGACGGCGACGCCGACCTGGACCTCTTCGTGTGCGCCTACGAGGCGGACCGCCCGGGCGTCTCGTCGCCTGCTCAGGTCGAGCCCAGCGCCGCGGAGTCGAAGACGTTCGTCTACCACGACGCCAACACCGGGGGGCGGAACACGCTCTACCGGAACGACATCTCCGGGAGCGCCGAGGGCGAGCCGCGTTTCACGGACGTGACGGAGGACGCCGGCCTGGACGTCAACAATCGGCGCTTCAGCTTCGCCGCGACCTGGGAGGACTTCGACAACGACGGGGACCTCGACCTCTACGTGGCGAACGACTACGGGCGGAACAACCTCTACCGCAAGGACGACGACCGAGCGCACTTCACCGACGTCGCCGCGGAAGCGAACGCCGAGGACAGCGCCTCGGGGATGTCGGTCAGCTTCGGGGACTACGACCGCGACGGCTGGATGGACGTCTACGTCGGGAACATGTTCTCGGCCGCGGGGACCCGCGTCACGTCTCAGCCGAAGTTCAAGCCCGACGCGCCCGAGGTCAAACAGCGGCTCCGGCGCTTCGCGCGCGGGAACACGCTGCTCAGGAACCGCGGCGACGGGGGCTTCGAGGACCGCAGCGTCGAGGCCGCGGTGACCATGGGCCGCTGGTCGTGGGGCTCGGGCTTCGTCGACGTGAACAACGACGGCTGGGAGGACCTGATCGTCGCCAACGGCTACATCACGGCCGCCGATCCGGGCGACTTGTGAAGCTTCTTCTGGCGGCAGGTCGTGTCGCAATCCTTCGACCGGGCAGAGGACGGCGCCGGGCTCTCCGTGGGCGAGGCGCGGCGCCTGACGGACGTGCGTCAGACGATGATGCGAATGGTGATGTCGGGCAAGTCGTGGAGCGGTCGGGAGCGCAACGTCTGCTTCCTCAACACCGGCGCCGAGCGCTTCGCGAACGTGTCCGCCGTCTCCGGGCTCGACTTCCGCGAGGACGGGCGCGCGGCCGCCGTCGTCGACTGGGACGCGGACGGCGACCTCGACGTGTGGCTCTCGAACCGGAACGCACCGCGTGTGCGGTTCCTCCGGAACGGCGCCTCGGGGGGACGGTTCCTCTCGCTGCGTCTGGTAGGGAACGGCACGAGCGTGAGCCGGGACGCCATCGGAGCGCGCGTCGAGGTGCTGACAGATGACGGTTCGCGCCGGATCGAGACGCTGCGCGCGGGTGACGCCTTCCTGACGCAGTCGAGCAAGTGGCTGCACTTCGGCCTGGGGGACCTCGACGAGGTCGAGGGCGTGGCCGTGCGCTGGCCCGACGGTTCGACGGAGACGTTCCGCGAGCTCGGGCTCGACCGGCGCTACGTCCTGGAACAGGGGAGCGGCCGCGCCGTCGGCTGGCACAGGCCGGGCGAGGGAGTGCGCGAGCTCACCCCCTCCGTCCAGGAGCCGCTGCCGCTGCCGGACGCCGCGCGCATCCCGCTCGTCCCGCTGATCGCGCTCCCGCGCCTCGACTACGAGCCGTTCGACGGGAAGGACCGGGCCATCGTGCGCGTCGGCAAGGGCAGGCCCGTGTGGCTCAACCTGTGGGCGAGCTGGTGCGCACCGTGCGTCGCCGAGCTCGGGGAGATGGACGAGCGCGCGGCGGACCTCGCGGCGGCCGGCGTCCAGGTCGTGGCGCTCTCCGTCGACGGGCTCGGGGAGGACACGTCGACCGTGGAGGCCGCCGAGCGCGTGGTGCGCGACCTCGGGCTCGACCACGAGACGGGCCGGGCGACCCTCGCGACCCTGAACGCGCTGCAGACGATCCACGGCTGGCTCGTTCCGACCTACGAGCCGCTGCCGCTGCCGACCAGCTTCCTGATCGACGGGTCGGGACGCATCTCGGTCATCTACAAGGGACGCGTGAGCGTCGACACGGTGCTGGCCGACGTCGCGCACTCGAACGGCGACCGCGCGGCGCGTTTCGAGAGCTCGGCGATGCTGCCCGGCACGGCCCTGCGGCATCCCGTGATCGAGGACTTCCACGCCTCGGCGATGGGCGGGACGCGGCTGAACGTCGCGGACCTCCTGTGGTCCGTCGGCCGTCAGAACGACGCGCTCGTCCAGTACAAGGACGCGCTGGCCCTGGTCGAAGGGGTCGCCGACGACATCCGGATCGAGGGCGTGCACGGCGCGCTCGGTCGCTCCTTCCTCGCCGAGGGCGACCTCGCCGGAGCACAGCGTCACCTCGGGCTCGCCGTGGACCGGGACCCGCACTCGCCCGAGGCCCGCTACGCGTTCGGCACCGCGCTGATCGAGGCGGGCGACTACCGCGGAGCCCGGCTCCAGCTCGAGACGGCCGTCGCGCTTCGCCCGGGCTTCCCCGAGGCTCGCCACCACCTCTCGCTCGCCCTGGAGCTGGCGGGCGAGCTCGAGCTCGCCGTCGACCAGAGTCGCATCCTCCTGCAGGACGCCCCGGGCTTCCCCGGCGCCCGCGAGCGCCTCCAGAGGCTCGAGAAGCGCCTGCGCCGCCGCGACAAGGGCCGCTGAGCGCCCCGGACCCCTTTTCGCGATCCGCGTGCAACACTCGCCGGGAGCACGGGATGTCTCTCTACAGATGAACTCGGGTACGCGATCCGTCCGGCGCGAAGAGCTCCTCGCCCACGCCCAGTGGGTGCGGCGGCTCGCGCTGCAGCTCGTCGGGGATCCGAACGCGGCCGACGACGTCGTCCAGGACACGTGGCTCGCCGCGCTCGACCGGCCGCCCGAGAGCGCGCGGACGCCGCTGCGCGCCTGGCTGGCGACGGTCGTCCGGAACTTCGCACGGCGCCGTGTGCGCGGGGAGGTGCGGCGGCAGGATCGCGAGCGCACGCGCGCGCGCGAGGACGCCGTCTCGTCCGAGTCCGGGCTCCTGGCCGAGGTCGAGGAGCAGCGCGCCGTCGTGCAGGTCGTGATGGAGCTCCCCGACGCCCAGCGCGACACGATCCTCCTGCGTTACTACAAGGAGCTCTCCGCAGTGGAGATCGCGCGGCGGCAGGGCGTCCCGGCGGCGACGGTTCGCTCGCGGCTCGCGCGCGGCCTGGAGGAAGTCCGCGTCCGGATGGACGAGCGCAACGGCGGCGATCGTGCGGCGTGGTGTGCTCTCTTGCTCGGTGAGTCCGTCGCTCCGCCGCCGCTCGCGGACCTCGGAGCGAGCCGGTGGAACCAAACCAATCCGGCGCACGGCGCCGGTCTGGCCGAAGGAGTCGTGATCATGAAGACAGGGGTCGTGCTGGCTGCGGCGGTCGGATCCGTCGCGCTCGTCGTCGCGGGAGTCGCCGTTCTTCGCCAGGACACGGGCTCGCAGGCCGTGATCGCCGGGGCGAGCCCCGAGGCGCCGCCCGCGCCGGTGGAAGAGCAGGCGGTGGTTCCTCCGACGCGATCGGTCGCCGAGGACCGGACTCCCGCGCCCCAGCGCGACCCGGTCGCGGCCACTTCGCGGATCGAACAGCCCGAGCCCGTGGCGGCCCCGGTGGAGCCGTCCCTCGAGCCCGCCGTGGTCGTCGCGCGCTTCGTGGATCCGGAGGGCTACGCCGTGCCGGGCGTCGGCGTGTCCGTCCACCGCGCCGACGGCGACTGGGGCTCGCTCGCGACCGACCGCAGCGGTTCGGACGGCCGCGTCCGCTTCGAGGTCCCCATGCGCGAGGAGTCCGAGAAGCCCATGCTGCGCTACGAGGCCCCCGACTTCGTCAGCGGGACCGCGTCGTTCGTCGCGCGTCCCGGCGAGACCGCGAACGCGGGGACGATCTCGCTCGTGAACGCCGTGCTCGTGACCGGTCGCGTCGTGGACGCCGGCGGAAACCCGGTCGAGGGCGCGTACGTGTTCGCCCGCGAGCCCGAGCTGCCGAACGTGCCCGAGGGCCAGCTCAGGCGGAAGGGATCCGACGGGTTCTGGACTCCCGAGGGCGAGCGGCTGCTCGAGGTTCCGGCGGACGACTCCGGGGCGTTCCGGATGCTCGGCGAGGTCGACGCGGTCGTGAGGCTCTGGGCCCGCAAGCCCGGCATGCGTTACGGCTGGACCGAGCCGGTCGAGCTCTCGAACGACGTCCAGCGCACCGGCGTCGAGATCGTGCTCACCGACCTGGAGCCCGAGGATCGCATCGCCGGGGTGGCGCTCGACGCCGAGGGAAATCCGCTCGCGAACCGCTACGTCAGCTATCGCTTCGGAGACGAGGGGTTCTCGGTCTCCACGGGGCTCCTGGCGGACGAGAACGGGAGGTTCGACCTCGTGCTCGCGCGACGCGTGCCGCACACCTTCAGTTTCGAGGGCGACGCGAAGCACCCCGGGACAGCGGTCGCCGGGAACGTAGAGCCCGGAACGCTCGACCTCGTGCTGGCGCTGACCGAGGAGGGCGAGATCGAGATCGTGGTCGTCGACCTCGAGGACCGGCCGGTCCGGAACTTCGTGCTCGAGACGCGCTCGTTCTTCTCCGAGAACAGCAGCTCGAGCTCGAGCCGCCGGCACGAGACGAAGGCCGGTCGGGTCCGCGTGTCGTCGCCCGGCGGGCGCTTCGAGTTCGAGGTCAGCGCGTCGGGCTACCGGACGCTGACCCTCGGTCCGTTCGACGGGGCCGCGGGGATCCCGACGTTGATCGAGTTCCGTCTCGAGCCGACGGTCGGCGTGCAGGGGCGGGTGACCCTGGCGGGCGAGCCGCTGGCGGGCGTCGAGCTCACGCTCCACGAGCGCGTGCAGCCCGGGTTGCGCTACGAGTACAACGGGTTCCCGAGCCGCCTGGTCCCGTACCGCGTGTCGGAGGCGACGAGCGACGCGGACGGGCGTTTCAAGCTCGATGTGAGCGAGGACGGCACCTTCGTGGTGCGCGCGGTGGCCGAGGGCCACGCGGCCGTCGAGAGCGACCCGATCGACGTCGTCGCGGCGCGCGGTTACGAGGGCATCGAGCTCGAACCGCAGCCGGGCGGCACGCTGGTCGTCTTCGTGCGCGTCCCGGACGGCGCCGATCCGGCGGGGGTCATCGTCGGCATCACCGACGGCGGTCCGAGTCCCCGGACGTCCCGAACCGACGGCTCGGGCGAGGTCGTCTTCGAGAACCTGCGCCCCGGTTCCTGGGTCGTGCTCGAGCGCGACGAGGATCTCCACGGCGGCCAGTCGAGCAGCTCGTCCTGGTCGCCCGATGTGCCCTACGCGATCCCGTGGAGCTGCGACGTCCTGCCGGGCGAGACGACGGTCTTCGAGCTCGAGCTGGAGGCCGACGAGGGTTAGTCGAGCGCGACGGCGCGGAGCTCGAGCCGCTCGAGCTCTTCCTCCCCCTCGGTGACGCGGACGAGCGCGTCGAGCGGGACCTCTTCGAAGCGCTGCAGCGTTCCGGGCGCGGGCCAGCGGACGTCGAGGAAGACGACTCGCTCGGCCGCGCCGAGGCCGATCTCCAGCCGCCGCGGAGCGCCGCCGAAGCTCGAGACCGAGCCGGCGGCGCGGTGGATGTCGCGCTCGCCGTTCGCGCCCTCGACCCGCACGCGGATGCGCGTACCGATGCCGCCCTTGTTCGAGGTCGTCCCGACGAGCTCGACGAAGAGGAAGCGGTTCCCGTGGCCCGGGTTCTCGAAGAGCGCGTTGGCGAAGCCGTCGCCCGGATAGAACCCGCCCAGCTCGTGGTGGATGTCCTGATCGCCGTCGTTGTCGACGTCGGCGAAGGTGACGCCGTGTCCCTTCTGGAGGTGGCCGAGCCCGCTCGAGCGCGTGACGTCCTGGAAGCGACGTCCGCCGTCGTTGCGCAGCGCGACGTTGGGCATCAGCGTCTCGTAGCGCGGGTTCCCGGTCGTCAGGTACACGTCGAGCCAGCCGTCGTTGTCCAGGTCGCCGAAGTTGGCGCCCATCGGGAGGAACGGGCGGTCGAGCCCGACCCTCGGGGCCACGTCCC
>JAJDET010000298.1 GCA_029259655.1 Planctomycetota bacterium | reverse complement strand
GGCTACGTGACGAAGATCACGCACTTCGGCGCCTTCGTGAAGCTGGAGCAGGACCTCGAGGGTCTGCTGCACATCTCCGAGCTCTCCGATCACAAGATCGAGAGCCCCGAGGAGATCGTGAAGCCCGGCATGAAGATCGAGGTGCGCGTGATCCGTGTCGACATCGCCGAGCGCAAGATCGGCCTGTCCTTCGTCCACGCGGACTTCGAGGAGAACGCCGCCGTGCGGGCCGCGCCGGCGGTCGAGGAGTTCATCCCCGAAGAGGAGGGTGTCGAGCTCCCGGTTACGGCTTCGGAAGAAGTTCCGGTCGAGGAGGCTCCCGCTGCGGAGGCTCCCGCTGCGGAGGCTTCGGCGGAAGAACCGGTACCGGAGAAGACGCCTGCCGAGGGGCCCGCGGACGCCTAGGGCCATGAGGGCTCCCGTGCTCGCGCGCTGGGCCGTGGCCGGACTCGTGATCACTGCATCTCTCGGGGCGGGTTGCACCGCCCCGGGGGATCCACGCGGGTCCGGCGCCAGCCGGCGCTTCGAGCACACGTTCGCCCAGCTCGCGCTGGCGGTCGAGAACGACGAAGACGAGGTCGCGCGCCGGATCCTCGCGGGGATCCGGGCGCGTGGACCCCGAGGCCGGGACGCGGAGCTCGTGGAGGGCTACGAGGCGATCCTCGACGGCCGCGACCTGGCCCGTGAGCTCCACTTCGCGCTCGTCGTCGAGGAGCTCGACGAGGCCGGCGCCTACCGCGTGGTCCTCTCGTGCTCGTCGACGGCGGAAGAGCCCGTGGTCCTGGACCTGCCCCCGCCCACGCTCGAGCGCCTCACGACCTGGGTGTCGCCCATGGGGAGCGATGCCCGCGACGTCGAGCACCAGACCGTGGCCGGTTTCACCGGCGGAGTCCTCCCGCCCGGCGGCGAGCTCCGGATCGATCTGGGGGAGCAGCGCGTCTCGCTGGGGAACGCCCTGGCTCAACGAGACCGCTGGCGGCTGACCCTGCGCTCGGGGACGAGCCGTCTGGGCGATCGGACGCTCCCCCTGCAGACACCGACGGCCGAGACCTGCGAGCGCGTGCACCTCGCGCCGTTCCTTCCCACGGAGGAGCTCCACCCCGGGGTTCTGGTCGAGTACGTCCAGCGGGAGCGCATCGCCGTTCCGCCCCTGATGGAGCGCGCCGTGCGCATCCCTCCGGAGCGCTGGAACGAGGCCCTGGAGCTCGTGGCGTCGATCGCGCCCGAGCTGTCCGACGAGCGGCTCTCGACGATCACCCCGGCACTGCGCTGGCTCTCGCGCTCCGCGCGGCTGGGCGGAGACCCGCGCAGCTGGCGCGTGGTCCTCGCGAGCGCCGACGCCCCGAGCGAGCTCCCGCAGGGGCTGGACCTCCCGTCGAGGCAACTCCCGTGAGCGCGGTCGGCGCGCGCGAGCAGCTCCAGGAGTTCCGCCGCAACGCGGTCGACCTGATCGAGGAGGGCGAGCTCGCCAAGCGGCTCGAAGGCGGACGGCCGCTGCGCGTGAAGTTCGGCATGGACCCGAGCTCGCCGGACCTGCACGTCGGCCACGCGATCCCGCTCCTGAAGCTCCGCGCGCTGCAGGAGCTCGGTCACACGATCGTCCTGATCGTGGGGGACTCGACCGCGATGGTGGGCGACCCCTCGGGCAAGAACAAGCTGCGCCCGCAGCTCACTCGCGACCAGGTCGACGCGAACCTCCTGACCTACACCGAGCAAGCGGGGCGTGTCCTGGACATGGAGCGGACCGAGGTCCGTCGGAACTCCGAGTGGTTCGACGCGATGCGCTTCGAGGACGTGCTGCGTCTCTGCGGACGGATGACCGTCGCGCAGATGATCGAGCGCGACACCTTCCAGGAGCGCATGCGGGCGAGCGAGCCCATCGGGATCCACGAGTTCCTGTATCCGCTGATGCAAGCCTGGGACTCCGTACAGGTCCGCTGCGACGTGGAGATCGGCGGTACGGATCAGCTCTTCAACCTGCTGCAGGGGCGACGGCTGCTCGAGCAGGCGGAGCTCCCGCCCCAGATCTGCATGACGCTTCCGCTCATCAACGGGCTCGACGGTCGGAAGATGAGCAAGTCCTACGGAAACGCCATCGGGCTCGTCGACGACCCGGCCGACGCGTTCGGGAAGGTCATGTCGCTCGCAGACGACGTCATGGAGAGCTGGTTCCGGCTGCTCACGCCGCTCACGGAGGAGGCGATCGCCGACGCGCTCGCGGGGCATCCGCGCGAGGCGAAGGCGCGGCTCGCGGCCGAGGTCGTGACCCGTTTCCACGGGGCCGACGCGGCCGCGCAGGCACTGCGCGCGTTCGATCGGCAGTTTCGCGACAAGGAGCTACCCGACGACATTCCCGAACGCGTCTTCGAGGACTGGAGCGCGGACGGTGTCCCGCTCTTCGTCCTCGTGCGGGGCGTGGGGCTCGCGACCTCGGGAGCGGAGGCCCGGCGCCTCGTCTCCCAGGGCGGCGTGCGGCTCGACGGCGAGGTCGAGAAGGACCCGACGCGGCTGGTCGCGCCGCCGGAGGAGCAGCTGCTCCTCTCGGTCGGCAAGCGCCGGCACGCCTGGGTCCGTGCGGGTCGCCCGAAGGGCTAGCCCGCATCCCTCACGGGTTCGCGGCCAGAACACCACGAACGGCCGGCTGCGCCGGCCTCTCGGCTCCTGCCGGCACTTTGCGCGCACCGGCGTCCTCGACGACCTGTTCAAGGTCGACTGCGGGGCCGGCACGCGC
>JAJDET010000297.1 GCA_029259655.1 Planctomycetota bacterium | reverse complement strand
TTGGGGCTGTGGCGCCCCGGGCTCGTGGCGGTGCCCGAGCGCGCCGCGTTCGTCGAGCGGAACCCGGGCCTCGACCTCGAGGAGACCCTGCCGTTCCTGGCCGACGTCTCCTGGCACACACCGCGCGAGACGGCGTTCCTGCGGATCTACGCGCCGCACCTCGTCCTGAACGCGCTCGTCCTCGTCGGGATGCTCGTCTTCCGGCGACGCCTCCTCGCGTGCCTCGAGGAGAGCGCGGCGTGGATCTCCGGGGATGGCCACAGGCGCGCGCGGCTCTGCGTGTTCGCGTTCACGACGGCCTTGATCTTCTGCTACCAGACGCAGAGCTCGCTCGGGTTCTACTTCCCGGGCATCGGCGGGTGGACCTACAAGGGGTGGGGCGGGGCGAGACGGGCCGAGCTCGAACCGGACCGCGCGGAAGGCCGCACGCCCACGGCAGCCGAGCGCGACTTCCTCGAGCGGGCCATCGTCTTCGAGAACGCGCGCTTCCTCCCCGGTCCGGGATACGTGACGGGACGCGCCATGTTCATGCACTACGAGGGCGGCGAGGTCCTGCCCGGGTCCTACGAGCTGACGAACATGGTCTTCCCGCACTACTACTTCGGCGGGAAGCACGTGCGCGTCTCGGATCCGAAGCTCTTCGGAGCCGTGCTCCGGCACTCGCTCGCGAACTGGCGACGCGTGGGCGGACGCTTCCTCCTTCCGAAACGCTTCGCCTATCCCAACCACGCGGTCTACTCCCCGATCGACTACTCGGGCTACCCCGACCCGAAAGGGCTCGAACGCGTGACGTTCTGGCACCTGACGCTCCGGATCGACGACGAGCGCGCGGCGGAGCTCGTCACGGCACTCCAGCACCTCGACGTCGATGTTCGCTAGCGGAGGCAATCGCGAGCTCCGGCCCTTCGGGGTCCTGAGGGAGAGCCCTGCGCTGCACTTCTACCTGCTGCAGGCCGTGGGGTTCCTCTACCTCGCGTGGCGCTTCGCGAGCCGCGACTACACCGTCTACGGCATGTTGCCTGCGGAGGCCTTCGACTTCCCGCGCGCCTACCAGTCGGAGCTCTGGCCGATCCCACCGCTCCACTTCACGACGTTCCAGTTCCTCTACGACTTCCTCCCGCGGCCGAGCGCGGACGTCGTCCGGGGGATGCAGATCACCGTCGTCGTCGCCGCGCTCGCGGGCTTCCTCGGGATCTTCCCGCGGCTCGCCGCCGCCGTCGTCTTCCTGCTGGCCGCGCACGTCACGGGGATGGGCCAGTCCTCCAACATGGACGTCGACGGCGGCACGATCGCGCTGTGCTCGATGCTGATCCTCGCGCTCTCCCCGGCGTCGAGCTTCTACGGATTCCGGACCGGATTCCATCCGCTGAAGAAGAGCGTCGACCACCACTGGCCGGTGTTCCTGCTGTTCCTGGTCGTCGGTAGCTACTACACGTGCTCCGGGCTCAACAAGGTCGTCGAGATCGGGATCGAATGGCCGTTCACGCTGCACCTCGAGGGCCTGGCCGAGGTCGGCGTCGAGCAAGCGCTCTTCCGATCGGATCGCTTCCGCATCCCGGCGATCTCGAGCGCTCACACGTCGTACGCCTTCTCCGTCGTCGGCGGCATCGCCTCGCTGATCGGAGAAGCGGGCTTCATCGCGATCCTGTTCCTGCCCCGCTACCGGATGTTCTTCGCCCTGAGCATGGTGACCATGCACTTCCTGGTCTTCGCCATGCAGGGGATCAACTTCCTCGGGAGCTCGGCGGTGATCTTGCTCTGCGTGGACTGGAACGCGACCGCGCGCCGGGCCACGATCCTCTACGACGCGGACTGCGGTTTCTGCGCCCGCTCGATCCGCTTCGTTAGGCGCTTCGACTGGTTCGGCCGGCTCGACCAGCGCGCGATCGTGGATTCCGGTGACCTCGGAGTCGATCAGGAACGCCTCGAGCACGAGATGGGCGTCGTCGACGAGAACGGGGAGGTCTACTACGGGGCGGACGCCTTCGGGGAGGTGTTCACGCGCTGCCCCCTCCTGTGGCCGCTCGCGATCCTGTGGCGGGTGCCGGGGGCGATCTACGTGGCGCGGCAGGTGTACGCCGCGATCGCCGGGCACCGCAGGCACCTCCCAGGAAGCTGCAAGTTGCCGAGCTAGGAGCCCGTGCCCAGGCCCGGCGGTCAAGGAGGTGCGGGGAGTGCGCCGATCTACACCAGGGCGCCCCACGCCGGCCACGGGCTCGGGCGCGTCGTTGGGCATAGGATCCCTGCCGATCTTGAGCGAGACAGGAGAGCACGCGTGCGAGGTCAGGAAAGCTCGTCCCGAGGACGCGCCGGAGATCACGCGCATCGCCTTCGAGATCGTGTCCTGGAGCCGGCTCTACAAGCTGGGCACGCGCTTCGCGAATCTCCTGCACGGCCACATGGCGACGTCCGAGCACTCGGTGATGTCGGTGGGGCTCGTCGACGGCGAGCTCAGCGGGTTCATGGTCGGCGCCACGGACACGAGCAAGTTCTTCCGCCAGTTCCTCGTCCGTCACGGCGTCAAGGCGAGCCTCGTCCTGCTCCCCCAGCTCTTCGTCCCGAGGAACTTCGCCCCCATCTGGCGCGGGCTGACCTACTTCCCGGAGATGCCCGAGGACGATCCGAAGGCCGAGATCCTCGCGATCGCCGTCCTGCCGTCCGCCCAGCGCACGGGGATCGGCGGCGCGATGTTCCGGGACGTGATTCGCCGCTTCGACGACCTCGGGACCGCGCGGCTCAAGTTCGGCGTGATCGACGTGCAGAACGAGCTCTCGAACAGCTTCTTCCAGAAGAAGGGCGCGGACTTCCTCCGCAGCGAGGAGTTCTATCCGGGCAAGTTCGTGAACGTCTACGCCTGTGACATCCCCGCGATGCGCGCGACGTTCAAGGACGAGTGAAGACGTACGCCACGCCGCCCTTGTCGAGCCAAACGCGCTCGACGTCCGCGCGGGCGTAGACGCGGCGCGTCTCCTCGGGAGTCGGAGCCGCCGGGTCGTTGACGACGACGTCGCCGCGCGAGTCGAAACCGACGATCACGAGCAAGTGTCCCGGCGTCGCGGCGTACGGCGCGCCGTCGAGCTCACCCTCGCCGACCCTCACACTCGCGACGAGCGGCTGTCCCGACGCCACCAGCTCCTCCACCTCGCCCCAGCCCGCGAAGCTCCGCAGGTAGCCCGGGACGCCGTAGCTGAACGCGCCCTGGAGCGCGCGCGTCCAGTTGCCGTAGATGTCGTGCCGCGCGTCGTAGAGGCGCTCGGCCACCTCCGCCGTCGGCCGCTCGACGCCGTGGTAGGCGAGCATCATCGCCACGGACGTCGGGCTGCAGATGCGCGGAGCGAGCGCTTCGTCCTCCACACGTTGACTGCGCAGCGGAACGTCCAGCACGACTCCCCGAGCCCCCCGGTCGCGCCCGCGGGCCGGCGGCAGCGCCTCCGAGCCCATGAGGCACAGGGTCACCTGGTGCAGGTCGACGAGCCCCGGCGCGTCGACGTCGCTGTCCGCAGTCGCGGCGCAAACGCGATAGCGCAAGGCGTCGAAGTCCTCCAGCCCGACCAGGAAGTCGACGTCGATCTGGCCGCCGTCGAACTCGACCGTGGGCGGATGCCCGGTGCCCGGGAGGTTCCAGTCCCCCACGTAGAGCCACGGCGACCAACCTCCGCCCTGAACACGGCGGACGCACAGCTCGAACCAGAACCCGAGCCCCTCGGGGGTCGCCACGTTCCACGAGACGAGAGCCTCGCGGAACGGGCGCGCAGCGTGCAGGACGGGCGACTCGTAACAGCCGCCCGGAGCGATCGATTCCCTGTCGCGAACGCGCATGAGCTCGGGTCGCGGCCGGGGGGCCGCCGGATTCGTGGCCACGCCCGCACAGCCGGCGACCACGACCAGGAAGGCGAGCGCGACTCTCACGGGGCCTCCGGGGCCGGCACGCCCTTCCTCCAGCGGAGCCCGTACTGGCCGATGCGCGCGATCTCGTCGAACTCCTCGGCGAGATAGCGGTCGAGCACGTCGGAGCCGACCTCCGGGATCCGCGCCCGGCGCCGCTCCACGCGCTTGTCGGGGTCGCCGAAGCGGAAGTACCAGATCACGACGCAGTTCACTCCGTGGTGCTCGAGGTCGGCGATCATCTCGCGCTGCACGTCCTCCCGATCGACGACGCCCGGGTGCAGCTCGTTGTACCGCGTGGCGGGCAGTCGCCCCGACAGAACGTAGAAGTTCTGGTCGTTCCCGACGATCGCGTCGTGCCGGTCGACGCCGGCGTGGATGCGCTCGCCCTCGGGGACGTTCTCGCGCACGAACCCCACGATCCGCTCGTAGGGAGCGGCGTAGCGCTCCTTCATGCGGATCCCGCGAGCCGCCGGGAACCCGACCGACCGCGCACTGCCGAAGCTCGTCGCGAACTCGCCGACCCGCATGCTCGCCTCCAGCAGGAAACTCCCCGCGTAGAGCGCGATCCCGGCGATCAAGAGGATCCGCGGGACCGGTCGCACGGCCCCGCGCAGCCCGAGCGCGAGCAGCGCGAGCGAGAGCACCGCCATCGAGTCGAGATGGGTGTTCTGCTGGACGTGCGCCGCCGCGAAGAAGAACGGGAGACCCAGCAGCAGGGTCACCGCACAGGCGGCGTCGCGCGGTTCGAGCGCCCTCCGTCGCAGGACCATCACGATCCCTGCCGCGACGAAGACGACCGCGGGCAGCTGGGTCAGGCTCCACTCGCGCAGCGTCTGGCCCGCGTTCCGCCACGCGACGAGCACGTCTTCCCCGGGCGCCAGGAGTGCAGTGAAGGGTGCGAGATCAAGAATCGGTCCGGGGTAGAGCTCGCTGCGCACGAGCTGGAAGTCCGTCGCGGGGAAGACCACCAGGTCGTGCCAGGCGTCGGCGCCCGCAACGACCGCCAGCCATGCGAGCACCGGTCCGGCCGTGACGGCGCACCCGAGCGCGAGCCGCCCGACCGCCGCGGCCGGCGACGCCCACGCTTCGGACCGCCGTCGCGACACGCCGCGCAACACGAGCGCGAGAACCGACGCCCCGGCGAAGTAGGCAGCGACGTCGTGCTTGAACCAGGCCGCGGCTCCGAAGCAGAGGCCGGCGGCGAAGAGCGGACGGGCGCCTCCCACGCGATGGCTCACCATCACGCGGTCGAGCCCCAGGAGACCGAGGAGGAGCGCCGGCGGGTAGCTCGTCAGCTCGGGGGAGATGCGCCAGAACGCGATGACGAAGACGGCCCAGAGCACGACCACCGGCCGCGGCCCGACCTCGAGCCTGGTGAGCATCCGGTGGAACACGACGCCCGAGGCGGCGCGCACGAGGACACAGGCGATCCCCTGCACCAGGTAGCTGACGCCGAAGAACCGGAAGAGCAGGGCCTGGGCGTAGAACTGCCCGGGCGCGTACATCGTCCAGAAGTCCCTGTAGGGGACCTCGCCGGCCAGGACCCGGAGCGCCCCTCCCGTCCCCTTGGAATCGGCGGGTCCCAGGAGAAGGCCCGGAGCGAGCACTGCAATCGCGAGCGCGAAGAGGGCGAGCTCCCTGCGCGCACCTCTGCCCACTCGCATCAGCCGTAGCGGAAGTCGTAGAACGATTCGTTCCTGAGCTCGGGCGCGGCTTCCTTGCGGATCTGGAAGGTGCGCACCGCCCACAGGTCCTGGAACACGCGATAGGCGAGCGCGGTCTTGTCGAGGTAGTCGACGCCGGAGCTGCCCCCGGTCCCCGTCCGCTTGCCGATCATGCGTTCGACCATGCGCGCGTGCCGCTGGCGGAAGACCAGGAAGAACTGCTCCATCTCCGCGAGGCCGTCGAGCAACTCGCGCGGCCACGCGAGCAGCGGGAGCTCGCGGTAGGTGATGATGAAGAGCGTGGCCACGCGAATGCGCCGCCGACGCTCGCCGCCCTCGGACTCCTCGGGGCACAGGAACGCGCGCAGGCTCTGCTTCTCCTGCTCGTAGCGCGCGGTCACGGCCTCCTTGTCGAAACCCTTCGCCGTCCGCTCGAGCGCGAACCGGCACGCCGTGTCGATCTCGCCCGCGTGTGCTGCCAGGTACTCCTCGACGAAGCTCGCGACGTTCTCGGGGTCGCGCGAGTCGTCCGGCGAGCTCCCGTCGATCGGCGTCCGGAAGAGCCAGTCGTCGATCACCTCGCGCAGGCTCGGGCGATCGTCGAGCTGCATGAGAACGCGGCTGAGCGCGGGCGAGTCGCTGCCGTCCGCCTCGCGCAGGGCCTGCATGTAGTTCTCTCCTGCCCCGAGCGAGATCCGGCTCGACTCCTCGAGCCCCATGAGGATCTCGAGCTGGCGCATCTGCGCGCTCTGGAACCCGCTCGCGCCGGTGAGCTTGTCGCGGAACTCGAGGTACTCGCGCGTCGTCAGCGTCTCGATCACCTCGAAGTGGTCCACGCAGCGCCGGAGGATCGTGGCGATGCGACGCGCGCCGCGCACGGCGCCGGAGAGCCGCTGCTCGTCGACCTGGACGCGGAACAGGTCTCGCAGCACGACCATCTCGCGCAGCATGAGCTTGAACCACAGCTCGAAGACCTGGTGGACCGTGATGAAGAGCACCTCGTCGTTCGTGAGGCTCTTCTCGTCGGCGTCGAGGCCTCCCTGCAGCGACAGGAGGTCCTCGACCCGGATGTAGGTCCAGTAGGCCGGCTGCTTCGATTTGCCCGGATCGGATGTCCCCGAGTTCATGTGGGGGGAGGATACACGGGCACCCCTCCGGCTGGCATGCCCCGGCACCGTGAGCCGCGGCCGGGAGGGTAGAATCTCGGCCCCATGACTCTCGCTCCCGTACCGCTCGCGCGTTCGACCGAGGAAGTAGAAGCGCTCCTCGCACGGCCTCTGCTCGACCTCGTCTTCGAGGCGGCACACGTCCACCGCGAGCACTGGAAGGACTCTTCCGTGCAGTGCTCGCAGCTCCTGTCCATCAAGACCGGCGGCTGCCCCGAGGACTGCGCCTACTGTTCGCAGAGCACACACCACCGGACTCCCGTGGAGCCCGAACCGCTCTCCGCGGTCGACGACGTCCTCGCCGAAGCGCGTCTGGCCCGCGACGGGGGCGCCGACCGCTTCTGCATGGGCGCGGCGTGGCGCGAAGTGACGAACGGGCCGGAGTTCGAATCCGTGCTCGAGATGGTGCGGGGGGTCAAGGCGCTCGGGCTCGAGACCTGCGCGACGCTCGGCATGCTCGACGGCGACCATGCCCGCCGTCTGGCCGAGGCCGGGCTCGATTTCTACAACCACAACCTCGACACGGGTCGCAGTCACTACGCCGAGATCGTCGGTACCCGCGACTACGACGACCGCATCGAGACCCTGAAGACGGTCCGCGCCGCCGGCATGGCCGTCTGCTGCGGCGGGATCCTCGGCATGGGCGAAGACCGGCACGCGCGGGCGGAGCTCCTGCACGAGCTCGCGTCCCTCGATCCGCCGCCCGAGAGCGTCCCGATCAACGCGCTCGTCCCGATCGAGGGCACACCGCTCCAGGAAGCGGCCGCGCTCGACTGGACGGAGCTCGTGCGCGCCGTCGCAGTGGCACGCATCCTGATGCCGCTCTCGCGCGTTCGGCTCTCCGCCGGGCGGCGCGAGCTCTCGGAAGAGGCCCAGGCCCTGTGCTTCCTCGCGGGCGCGAACTCGATCTTCGTCGGCGACGAGCTGCTCACGACCCCGAACCCGGAGCCCAAGAGCGACGCGGCGCTCTTCGCCAAGCTCGGGATCGCCGCCGAGCGCGGCTCGCACGCATAGGGAGCGCATGTTCGACGCCGAGCTCGAGGACCTCGAGCGGAGGGGACGCCGGCGCAACCTCCCGCTCGCCGCCGGCGGGGGCGCCGACTTCGCGTCGAACGACTACCTCGGGCTCGCGCGGAACGCGGAGATCGCCGAGGCGGGAGCGCGCGCGGCGCGCGAGCACGGCTCCGGCAGCGGCGCATCACGGCTCCTGGGCGGCGGGTCGAGCGAGCACGAGGCGCTCGAGCGGGAGGCGGCCGAATGGCTCGAGAGCGAGTCCGCGCTGCTCTTCCCCACCGGCTACCAGGCCAACCTCGGACTGCTCGGCGCCCTCCTCTCTCGCGAGGACGCCCTGTTCACCGACGAGCTCGTGCACGCGTCGCTCGTCGACGGTGCGCGGCTCTCGCGCGCTCACCTCCACGTCTTCGCCCACGGCGATCTCGAGGCCCTCGAGCAGAGCCTCGCGCGCGCGGGCCGCGCGCGCCGCCGCATCGTCGCCGTGGAGTCCGTGTTCAGCATGGACGGCGACCTCGCGCCGCTCGCCGAGCTGGACGCGCTGTGCGCGAAGTACGACGCCTGGCTCGTGGTCGACGAGGCCCACGCCGCCGGCCTCCTCGGACCCGAAGGCAGGGGCGCCGCCTCGGGCGAGCTCGAGCGTCTCCTCGCACGTGTCGTGACCGGCGGCAAGTCGCTGGGCGTTGCGGGAGCGCTCGTCCTTGGCTCGCGCTCGCTCGTCGAGCTCCTCGTCAACCGAGCGCGCTCGTTCCTGTTCACCACGGCGCCCCCGCCGGCGACCGCGGCGGCGCTGCGCGTCGCCATCCGGCTCGTGCGCGACGCGGACGACGATCGAGCCCGGGTGCTCGCAGACGCACGCCGAATCGCGGAGGCGCTGTCGCTCCCCACCCCGGCGGCCGGCATCGTCCCGTTCGTGGTGGGCGACGACGTGCGCGCCATGGAGCTGGGGCGTGAGCTCGCGACGCACGGACTCCAGGTCGGCGCGGTGCGGCCCCCCACGGTCCCCGAAGGCGGCGCGCGGCTCCGGATCGTCTGCCACGCGCACAACACCGAGGCGGAGGTCGAAGAGCTCGTGCGGCGGCTCGAGCCGCACCGGAGTCGCGAGACGGTCGCGGCTCGAGCGCTCTCGCCCTGCCTCTTCGTCACGGGCACGGACACCGGCGTCGGGAAGACCGTCGTCGCCGCGCTGCTCGTCCGCGCTGCGTTGCGGCGCGGCCCGGTCCGGTACTGGAAGCCCGTGCAGACGGGCGCGGAGAGCGACACGGCCGAGGTCCTGCGGCTGGCCGAGCTCGAGGAATCCCGTGCCCTGCGTCCGGCTTTCGAGTTCCCGCTGCCCGCCTCGCCGCACGAAGCCGCGCGTGATGCCGGCCGCGAGATCCCGGACGGTGCGCTGACCACGTCGCTCGCCGGGCTGCGCCGGACCCTCGCGGACGAGCACCTCGTGGTCGAGCTCGCGGGCGGTCTCTGCGTCCCGCTGCGCGAGGACGGGACGACCCAGCTCGACTGGCTGGCGCGGGAAGCCGCGCCGCTCCTGCTCGTCGCGCGCTCGGGTCTCGGAACGCTCAATCACACGCTCTTGTCGCTCGAGGCGCTGCGCGCGCGTCACCTCGAGCCGCGCGCGCTCTTCCTCGTCGGCCCGCCCCACGCGTCGAACAGGGCGACGCTCGAGGCCCACGGCCACGTGGTGAGGATCCTCGAGGTCCCGACCTTTGACACGCTCGATCCGGCGGCGCTCGACCGCTGGCTCGAGGCGAACCCCCTCGACGAGCTGTTCCCGTGATGGACTGGATCGAGCGCGATCGCCGAGTCTGCTGGCATCCCTACACGCAGCACGCGACGGAGGAGGAGCCGCTGCCCGTGGTCTCGGCGAAGGACGCGACGCTGGTCCTGGCCGACGGGCGCGAGCTCGTCGACGGCATCTCGTCGTGGTGGGCCTGTCTCCACGGACACGGCCGGCCGGAGCTCGTGCGCGCGCTCGCCGAGCAGGCGCAGACACTCGACCACGTGCTCTTCGCGGGCGCGACCCACGAGCCCGCGGTGCGGCTCGCGGACGAGCTGGTGCGCGTCGCGCCGGGCGAGCTCACGCGCGTCTTCTACACGGACAACGGCTCGACGGCGGTCGAGGTCGGCCTGAAGATGGTCTGCCAGCGCCACGTGCACGCCGGCGAGCTCGAGCGGCGGGTGTTCGTCGCGCTCGAGGGCTCCTATCACGGGGACACGTTCGGCGCGATGTCGGTCGGCGAGCCCGACCCGTTCTTCCGCGCCTTCGCGCCGTGGCTCTTCGAGACGCGCCGGGTCCCGCCGGCCGCGGGAGCGATTCCCGCCGCGCTGGAGGAACTCGGGCCGCGCGCTGCCGGTGTCGTGATCGAGCCGCTCCTGCAAGGCGCCGCAGGCATGCGCATCCACTCCGCCGAGCTCTTGCGCGAGGCACGCGAGGCCTGCGACGCGGCCGGCGTTCCGCTCGTCGCGGACGAGGTCTTGACGGGCTTCGGTCGCACCGGCGCGCTCTTCGCCTGCGAGAAGGCCGGCGTCGCGCCCGACGTGATGGCGCTCTCGAAGGGGCTCACGGGAGGCGTCATGCCGCTCGCCGCCACGC
>JAJDET010000296.1 GCA_029259655.1 Planctomycetota bacterium | reverse complement strand
ATGCTTGCGCGGGCTGCGCCGCGCAAGCGAGGCGTCGGGAGGCGTCGACCCGTGCGGGACGCGGGTGGGGGACGTCGCAATGCGCACTCGCTCGCGGGCTTCGCCCGACGAGCATCGCGATACTGGGAGCCTGACCGCATGCGGCTCGTCACCCCTGGTGCGATACGCGACTGCGGGGCACCACGTCACTCCGCCGAGGATGCGCCGGTACCCGGCGCGATGCCTCCCGGCGGGCGGAAGAAACCTGATGGACAACACGCCGACACCGCCTAGGGCGGTCGGCTCACGAGGGACCGGCGCTGAGGCGCCTTCCTCGCGCGCGCCGGCATCCGCCGGTGCGCGGAGAGTACGGCACTGCGGGGTGAACCGCGCACGACTCACTGCGGGCGTCCGCGGCTCGTCACGCCGGGTACGACGCGCGACTGCGAGGCACCGCGTCCGCGAGGCACCACGATACCCCCGCGCCTCACTCCCCCCGCGGCGGGCCCCAACCCTCCGGTACCGACCTCACGTGCAGATCGCGTTGCGGGACGGAGATCTCGATTCCTTCCTTCGTGAAGCGTTCGTAGACGGCGGTGTTCAGCGCGTCGAGTACGCGACCGCGCTGCTCGGGGTCGCGGATCCATGCCAGGAGCTCGAAGTCGAGGGCAGACTCGCCGAACCTGCGGAACCTCACGCGAGGCTCCGGGTCCGCGAGGAGCCCCTCTGCGGTCTCGACGACCGCGAGCAGGGCGCTGCGCACGCGAGCGAGGTCGCTGCCGTAGGCGACTCCGACCTGGACGCGCAGCCGGTACTGCGGAGTCCCCGAAGTCTCGTTCACGATCGCGCAGTTCCCGATGATCGAGTTGGGGATCGTGATCTCGATGTCGTCGCGCGTGAGGATGCGCGTCGAGCGCAGTCCGATGTTCAGGACCCGACCTCGATGCCCCGAGTCCAGGACGATGTAGTCGCCCAGGTTGTAGGGAGCGTCGGCGATGATGAAGACTCCTGCGAACAGGTTGGCCAGCGTGTCCTTGGCCGCGAAGCCCAGCGCGATCCCCGCGACGCCCGCGGATGCGAGCCAGCCGGTCGCGTTGAGCGCCCAGACCTCGATGATCACGTAGCCGGCCAGAGCGACGATGGCGACCTTGGCCAGGTTGTCGAAGAGCGGGAGCGTTCGGGCCTCCACGACCTGGTACCGGCGACCCTCGCGAGACATCGCGCGCAAGAGCAGCCCGGACACTCGCAGGATCGCCACGATCCAGACCAGCACCGCGAGCGTCATGATCAGGCGGTGGGCCCAGACGATCGGCTCTTCCTCTGATTCGAGCTCGCGGCAGGCGAACCACAGGCCGACCAGGACGACGGTCTTGATGATCGGGCTGTGGAGGGCTCCGATGATGTCGTCGTCCAGCATGGAGCGCGTCCGCCGGGCCAGGACACGCGCGATGGCCGTCACGACCCAGTCCGCGAGTTTCGCGGCGACGAAGGAGCCGAGCACTATCGCGGCGGCGACGACGACCGGGCGCTCGAGGAGGGACTCGCCCAGCTCGGCGAGGTCGAGGTCCTGGAAGGCTGCTCGCACGACGCGACCATCATGGTGCCCCGGCGCGCGCGATGGAAGCGCGGGAGATCCCTCGGGGGCTCGACGGGGAAGCCCGATACCATCTGCCTGCCGCTCGTCCCCAGGTGCGGCCCCGAGGAATGCGCTCGCAGCCGACGTACCGCCCGCTCGTGTTCGCCGCCGTCGCGGGCTGGGTCGCGCTCTCCCTGGTCTTCCTCACACGAACGTACGCGACCAACGACGACTACGCGATCGAGGCGGACATCCGCGGGGGATTCCCGACGTCCTTCCAGTCCCCGGTCGCGGGAGCCGTGCTCTCCGCGTTCCACCGCGTCGTCGCGTACGACTTCCCCTGGTATCCGCTCTACCTGTACGCCGTCCTCGCGCTGGCGCTCTCGGTTCTGGTCACGCTGGTGCTCGACGTGGAAGCGAAGCGTCCCATCCGGGTCCTGCTCGGGCTCTCGCTCCTGGTCACGACGACGGGCTTCGCCGTGGCGATCGGATACAACGGTGTGAGCATTCTCGCCGGCGCGGCGGGTCTCCTCGGGATCGCCAGACACCTCGGGGAAGCGAGCGTGCCGCGGCGCCGCGTCGTCCTCGGGCTGGGGCTGCTCCTCGCCTGTTGCTACCTGACGCGGGCGATGGGCGTCGTTGCCGCGGCCGCATTCGCCGGCCCGCCGGCTGTCCTGCTGGGCGGGCGAGCTCTGCTCCGACACTGGCGGTCCGTCGCGCTGTTCGCGGCGCCGCTCACCGTTGCGGTAGGTGCGACTCTCCTCCACGGCCTCTCGGCGGGAGAAGACGTCGACCGGTTCCGTGAGTGGAACGCGGTTCGGGGGCGGTTCCACGGCTACTCGGTCGTCTCGGAGGTCTTCGACGAGCCGTCGCTCTACGAGGCGAACGGTTGGTCTCTCAACGACTACCGGATGCTCCGGGGGTCGATGTTCCTCGACGAGGAGAAGTTCAACACCGAGAGTGTGTCGAGGCTGCTCGAGGCGGCTGCAGGCCTCGGCGCCGGCCCGACCTGGTCCGACGTGGAGGCGAAGCTCGCGAAGTTCGTCTGGGAACCGCATCGGGCGGCCGTCTCGTTCCTGGTCGTACTCGCTCTCGCGGCGTGGATCGCTCGTGGTCCCAGGCGGGGGGGCACGGTGGCTCTGGTCGCCGCCTCCACGGTTCTCGTGTCCTGCGCGATGACCGCCTACCTGCGGTTCCCCGAGCGGATCGCAGGGCCGGGGATGACCGCGGCGGCAGTGGGGGCGCTCTGTCTGGCTCTGCGTCGCGGCGCGGATGAGGTCCGCTCGGCGCCGAGGATGCGCGCTGCGCACTCCCTCGTCGTGGTCTGTGCGATTCTCGTCGCGTTCGTGGACGCGCGCGACGAGCTCGTGCACGCGCGCCGGCGCCGCGCCAGGCAGGAGACTCACTATGCCCTGTTCGAGCGGCTGGAGCTCCTCGACGCGGACTACGTGCTCGTGCACCCGCGGTGTCTCTCGCTGGGACTCGACCCGCTGCGCGGCTCACCGATGTGGCGCGTCCGCCGCATCCCGCTCGGGTGGCCGGTCTACTCGCCGCGCTTCTACGCCGGGCTCGCAGAGCTCGGGCTTCGCCGTGCCCGGGACGTGTTTCCCAACCTCCCGGGCAGGAACGCGTTCCTCGTCTTTCCTCCCTCGATGACGGCGCTCGTCCTGACGTACCTGCGGGAGAACCACGGCATGGACTGCGTTGCGGTCCCCGTCTACCCGCCCCGGACTCCGTTCGCCGACCAGATCGTCCGTCTCAAGCGGGCCCGGCGCTAGGCGCTCGGGGGGGCGCGGGTCCCCGAGCGGATCCGCGCGTCCCCATTGCCAGGGTGGCGGAGCTGGGGCACGATTGGGGTGTCCGTCGGTCCCCCCCTCCCCATCCACGCTACATGAGCACTCGGCTCCGCCTGGCGGCGGTGGGCGCATTCCTCCTGCTCGGAGGCATGGCGTCGGCTGCCCCGCAATCGGCGGGCGGCGTCTCCGGAAACCTGGCACGCCCGCCGGTCCAGGTTCCCTGGCTGACGCCTCCCCACAACATCCTCGTCGTCGTCGCCGACGACGTCGGCGTGGACATGATCAATGCCTACGGCGAGGGGGCGGAGCCGGCTCGGACTCCGACGATCGACGCATTGGCGTCGAACGGCGTCCTGTTCCGAAACGCCTATGCGAACCCGTTGTGCTCCGCGACCCGCGCGACGATCCAGACCGGTCGCTGGTCGTTCCGAACCGGAGTAGGGGCACTGGTAGACGACTACTCCCTGCCGCTGACCGAGAAGATCATCCCCGAGGTACTGGACGCGGGCAGCGGCGTCTACCAGCACGCCGCGTTCGGGAAGTGGCACCTGGGTGTGCAGGGAGCCGGTGGACTGGCCGCCCCGAACATCATGGGCTACGGCCACTTCTCCGGCATCCTGGGGGGGAGCTCCGATTCGGGGTACTTCGACTACCAGAAGGTCGTGAACGGCGTCGAGGTCTCGACGAACAAGTACATGACCACCGACGTCGTGGACGACGCGCGCGACTGGATCCTCCAGGCGCGACAGCCGTGGTTCGTCTACCTCGCCTTCTTCGCACCTCACAACCCTCTCCACAATCCGCCCGCCGAGCTGACGACCTACGACCTCTCCCATTCGACGCCGCAGCTGCAGTATCGCGCGATGCTCGAGGCTCTGGACACGGAGCTCGGCCGACTCCTGGACGACCTGCGCGACGCCGGCATTCTCGAGGACACGACCGTGATCTTCCTGGGGGACAACGGTTCGCCCGCATCGGCGATCCTCCGGCCGTTTCGGAAGTCGCACGCGAAGGGAAACCTGTACGAGGGCGGGATCAATGTTCCGCTCATCGTTCAGAGCCCGATCGTCGATGAGCCGGGCTCGGAATGCGCGGCGCTGGTAGGCGCGGTCGACATCCTGGCAACCGTCGCCGACGTCGCCGGTGTCGACCTCGTGGGCGCTCTGGAGGGTGTGGCCTGCGATTCCCTGAGCCTGGTTCCCTACCTCATGGACTCGGCGCTCCCGGGGCAGCGAGGATTCGCATTCGCGGAGCGGTTCCAGCCGAACGGCCCACCCGAGCTCGCGATCCTGTACGACCGCCGGGCGATCCGGGACAAGCGCTACAAGCTGATCGTGGACCGCTTGCAAGGGTATGAGGAGCTGTACGACCTCTCGAGCGACCCGTTCGAGTCGCAGGACCTGCTCCTGGACGGGCTCCTCCCCGGGTCCCCGGAGGACTCGGCCTACGCGGGCTTGAAGCGCGAGCTCCTGACGCTCCTCGGCAGCTCCTGACCCAGGACACCCGGGGGCACGTTCGCGGGAGGTGCTCAACCCGTCCACCGGGCTCGCCGATAGGCGATCTGCCCTCGTGCGTCCTCCCCGGACCGTGTGGGCGGTCCCACCGTGGAGTCTCCGGAGAACAGGCAAGAGGCGCGCCGGCCGCGGCTCGGCTTCGCGTTTCTCGCGCATCCGACCGTGCAGGGAGTGCGGTTCCTGACCAAGGTCGCGCTCGCATGGTTCCTGGTCGCCGCCGAGTTCGGCGAGGTCATGCTCGCGGGATTGCTCGTCAACTTCGCGGCTCAGCTCGCGGTGTTCGGGCTCGACGAGGCGCTGGTCTATACGCCTCGCCCGGGACGGAGGCTGTGGCGCCGGCTCACCCTGTTCCTGCACGGAACCGGGATCGCGATGACCGTGCCGCCGATCGCTCTCGCCTGGGCCGTCGCACCGATGCTCGGCTACCCGCAGCTGACGGGGCTCGTCCTGGTCCTGGCCCCCTGGATCTGGCTCAACAACCTGGGCGTTCTGCCCGCCGCCTGGTTGGTGAGGAACCGCGCCTACCGTGAGGTCTTCCTGCTCGACCTGTGGTCGATCCTTTCCTTTGCTCTCGTCACGCTCGGTCTGGCCCTGGGCGGGGCGGGTGTGATGGCGGTCGTCGCGGGGTGGTATGCACAGACCGCGGCCAGGGTCGTGGCCGCCGTCCTGTTCGCGAGGCGCTACCCGCTCGAGCAGGGTGGGGAAGAGGACTCGATGCGCGACGTGCTCCGCTACGGCGCGCACATGGCGGGGGCGGGCATCGCGGGGTTCAGCTCCGAGCGGGTCGACACGATCGGCGTCGGCGTGGTGCTCGGACGAGTGGCCTACGGCCTCTACGACTGGGCTCTCCACCTGTCGCAGTTCATCGCGCAGTACGTCGCGAACGTCGCCGAGCGTGTGCTCTTCCCGAAGCTCTCGAGGAGTCACCGCGAGGACTCGATCGAGCGTGCCTACCTCGACGCGATGCGGCTGGTCTTCACGTTCCTCCTTCCCGCACACCTCGTCCTGGCGGTCGCCGCTCCCACGGCGGTGCAGGCGTTCTTCCCGGCCACCTGGCACGGGTCCGCTCCGTTGATCGCGTTCTTCAGCCTGGCGTCCGGCGCGACCTGCGTGGAGGTCGTGGGAATCACGGCGCTGAAGTCGTGCGGGAAGAGCCGGCTGGTCGTCGGCCTGGGCGTCGCCCGGGTCGCACTCCTGTGCGTGGCGCTGGTTCCGACGCTCGCACGTGGTCCGGCGGACGTGGCGGCAGGCGTCGCCCTCGCGCGGTTGTTGTCGGCATCCCTCACGATGGTCGCGGTCGCCCGCCGGCTCCAGCTGAATCCGGCGCGGGCCGCCCACCCGGCCCGCCTGGGCTTGCTCGCGTTCTCCCTCTGGAGCATCGCGTTCGCAGCCGTCGACTGGTGGGCGTGGAATCGGCTGGGGACCGGACCGCTCCTTCGCCTCGCGATCGAGCTGGCCTCGGCCGCCCTGCTCTGGACGGTCGTGAGACTCGCATCGGATCGAACCGCGCTGCGCAAGGAGCTCGCGCTCGTGAGGGTGAGGCTGCGCGCCCTACCTCGCGGCGGCGGAGCGCGGCGCGCCGCCTAGCCCGCATCCCTCACGGGTTCGCGGCCAGAACACCACGAACGGCCGGCTGCGCCGGCCTCTCGGCTCCTGCCGGCACTTTGCGCGCACCGGCGTCCTCGACGACCTGTTCAAGGTCGACTGCGGGGCCGGCACGCGC
>JAJDET010000295.1 GCA_029259655.1 Planctomycetota bacterium | reverse complement strand
GGGTTCGGCCGCAGCGCGAAGACCAGGTTCCAGGTCGGCTGGACGCCGAGCACTTCCTGGGAGAGAGTCTCGCTCTCCCGGGGGACGACCTCGACGGTTCGGACCTCGTCGTCGTCGCCGAGGACGACGCCGATCGGCCCGCCGCTGGACTTGGCCTCGGCCAGCTGCTCCCGCGGGTCGAGCCCGGGCAGGGTCCCGGCCACGCCGACGAGCGACATGCCGGAGCGCAGTCCCGCTGCATACGCGGGGGATTCCGGGAGCACGTCGATGCGCCACTCGGGGTCCGCGTGGGCTCCGACGCCGATCGTGTAGATCCCGAACTCCGTGTCTACCTCGGGTGTGATCGCGATCTCGGTCGGCTCTTTCGCGCCGGGCGCGAGAACCCGGAGGCGCGCGCTCCGGACGTCACCCAGGGCGACCTCGTTGAGCACGTGCATGAAGTCGTAGACCGGCTCGTCGTTGACTGCCAGGACGCGTGTTCCGGGTTCGACGTGCGCCTTCCACGCGGCTCCGCCGACCATGGGTGCGATCAGCGGCTCGGTGAAGGGAACGCCGTGCGCGAAGAGGATCGGAAACACGACCGCGCCGAAGGCGAGGTTCATCAGCACGCCGCCCGAGAAGATGAAGAAGCGCTGGCCGATGCTCTTCGAGTGCAGGTCGCCGTCCCGCGGCTGCGCCAGGTCGGGGACGTCTCGCTCCGACTGCTCCCCGACGAGCGCCTGCCGACGCTCCTCGCGACGCGCCCATGCGCGCCCTTCGGCGGTGGGTTCGTCGCCGGCCATCTTGACGTAGCCCCCGAGGGGGACGAGGGCGATCTGGTAGGTCGTCTCGCCGCGCCTCAGGGCGAACAGAGGCGGACCGAACCCGAGCGAGAAGACCTGGACCCGGACGCCGCACCAGCGTGCCGCCAGGAAGTGGCCGGCCTCGTGAACGAAGATCACGAGGCCGATTCCGAAGACGACCTGCAGGATTCGGATCAGCTCGAGGGCATCCATTCAGTGGCTCTGCGTGCCGGAGGGGCTAGGGGAAGGCATCCCGGCCAGGGACTCGACGTCCTCGCGGGCGAGGTCGCGGGCGCGTGCGTCTGCCGCCAGCAGTGCGGGGAGGTCGCCCGCCCCCGCACCGTTCCTACGGTCCAGTACGCTTCGGTTCACGCGGTGGATGTCCTGAAATCCGATCTCCCCCTCCAGGAACGCAGCGACGGCCACCTCGTCGGCGGCGTTGAGAACGGCGCCGGCGTCGCTGCCCTCGCGGACGCAGCGGTACCCCAGCTCGAGCGAGGGATAGCGGACCGGATCCGGGTCCTCGAACGTCAGGTGGCGAAAGACCTTCAGGTCGAACCCCTTGAGGCGGGTGTTCTCCACCCGCCTGGGGTGGTTCAGGGCGAAGTGGATCGGACCGCGCATGTCCGGGGGCCCCATCTGCCCGATGACCGAACCGTCGACGAACTCGACCATCGAGTGCACCACGGATTGGCGGTGAAGGACGATCCGGATCGCCTCGGCCGGGACCCCGTAGAGGTGGTGGGTCTCGATGATCTCGAGCGCCTTGTTCATGAGGGTGGCCGAATCGACGGTGATCCGCCGCCCCATGTCCCAGTTCGGGTGCCGCAGGGCGTCCTCGGGCTTGGCGCGGACGAGCTCGTCGAGCGGGACGTCGCGCAGCGCTCCCCCGCTGGCCGTGAGGTAGATGGCGCGGACGGTGCGGGGGTCCTCGCCGTGCAGGCACTGGTAGATGGCCGCGTGCTCGCTGTCGACCGGGAGGATGGGCGCCTCGTGTCGCCGCGAGAGCTCCATCAGGAACTCGCCCGCGACGACCAGCGACTCCTTGTTGGCCAGGGCGAGGGATCGTCCCCGTTCCAGGACACGCGTCGAGGGAACGACTCCCGCCGCTCCCACGATGCCGTGGACGCAGAGGTCGTATTCGCACTCGACGGTGAGCCGCTCGACGCAGTCGGGGCCGCGGAAAAGTGTGGTCTCGGCCGGGAGGTGCTCGGCGAGGGCCTGGGCTGCCGACTCGTCCACGACACCCACGAAGCGCGGTCGGAAGCGCCGCACCTGCTCGAGGAGGAGCTCCCAGGAGCTCCTGGCTGCGAGGCCCTCCACACGGAAGGAGCCCTCGTCCTCGGCCAGGAGGTCCAGCGTCTGGGTTCCGATCGAGCCCGTGCTGCCGAGGATCAGGACTCTCTTCATCAGACGTGGACCAAGGAAAAGCGGGGCTGCGCCGGCGATTGCGGTACAGCCCCACGATATTTAGTGTAGGCGAACGGTTGCCGGCGGAAAACGCCGGAGACTCTCGGGGTGAGCTCGGAACCTCTGACCTACCGGCAGGCGGGTGTCGACATCGATGCCCAGGAAGCTGCCCTTGCACGCGCCAAGGACGCAATCCAGCGTAGTGCCACCCCCGGGGTCCTCGGGACTGTCGGTATGTTCGGCGGGCTCTTCGACCCCGCCCGGGTGGGGGCCGGCGATTCGATCCTGGTCGCCAGCGCCGACGGAGTGGGGACGAAGCTCGAGGTCGCCAAGCGAGCCGGCGTGTACCACACCGTGGGCCGGGACCTCGTCCACCACTGCATCGGGGACATCCTGGTCCAGGGCGCCCGACCGCTGTTCTTCATGGACTACGTGGGCACGGGGCGTCTCGATCCCGAGGTGGTTGCGGGCTTGATCGAGGGCTGCGCCGACGCATGCCGGGACAACGGGCTGGCGCTCCTGGGGGGCGAGACGGCCGAGATGCCGGGGCTCTACGCGGAGGGGGACTTCGACCTGGTCGGGTTCATCGTGGGAGCCGTTCGCCGCGATCGCGTGATCGACGGGAGCCGGGTCGCCGCCGGCCAGGTCCTCCTCGGGTTGCGCTCGAGCGGGCTGCACACGAACGGCTACTCGCTCGCGCGCCGAGTGGTCTTCGACCGCCTGGGGCTCACGCTCGACGACCGCCCCGCCGAGCTCGACGGCATGACGCTGGGCGAGGCCCTGCTCGCTCCGCACCGCTGCTACTTGCCCGTCCTCTGGCCTCTGGTGGAGGCGGGGCGAATCGCTGCCCTTGCGCACATCACGGGTGGAGGCTTCGTCGACAACCTGCCGCGCGTCCTCGGCAACCGTCACGACGCCGTGATCGACCGCACTGCGTGGCAGCTGCCGGGCCTCTTCCGTCTGCTGGTGGAGGGCGGCAACGTCCCCGACGCCGAGGCCTGGCGCGTGTTCAACATGGGTATCGGGATGATCGCGTTCGTCGACGCGGAGGCGTGCGACGGGATCGAGGCGGAGCTCGCCGCCCAGGGAGAGGACGCGGTGCGTCTCGGCACCGTCGAGGCCGGAAGTGGAAGCGTGCGATGGGCGGACTCGCCGCACTGATCGTCGCGCTTGCCGGGCTCTTCCAGGGTCCCGGCGAATGGTCCCAGGTGTGGCGCTCCTTCCTGCGCGCCCGCGCGGTGGACGGAGACGCCGCAGCGGCGGCCGGCGTGGTGCGGGAACGCGCGGCCGAGCTGGCCGATCCGCTCCGCCACGACTTGCTCGGGGCTCTCGCGGGGGACGTCTCGTCGCGTGCGAGCTTGGCGCGCACTCTCTCGACCGCAGGCGACTGGCCGCTGGCGGACGAGGAGAGCTGGCTCGCCGCGGAGGTCCTCGTCGACGGCCCCACGCGCGGGCGCGCGGTGCTGGCGGCTCTCCGTAGCGGCGGGCCCGACCGCGATCGATTGCGTCTCGCCCACGAGGCCGGTGTGCAGGCCGCCGAGGATCTCCGGCTCGTGGAGGCCATCGGGATCCAGCGTCTCCTCCACGGGCAGAACAAGGCCGATTGGAGCGCGATCAACCTCGCTCTCACCCTGCGCCGCTCGGGGGACTACGAGGGCGCGGAAGGGGTCCTCGGGGAGCAGAGCGAGCGGAACGATGCCTCCGGGGAGATCTGGTCGCAGCGCGGTCTGAACGCCCTGGCCGCGGGCGAGGAGAGGCGCGCCCGGGACCTCCTCGGCAAGGCCCTGGTACGGGATTCGCAAGACGCTGGGGTGATCCTCGCCAGGCTCGATCTGGCCCGGGGGCGGCGAGCCGAGGCCCGCAGGGCCTTCGCGGCCCTCCTCGTCGACGAGCCCGGGGCCTGGGCGTACCGCGGCTGGGGAGTCTCCCTGGTCGAGGAGCCGCTCCCGCGGCGCGAAAGCTCCGGCCCGGGTTCGCACGGGCGGGGATCGTCCTCTGTACCCTAGCTGGCCTTCCCCCCCCCTCGACCCCGATCCGCGCCATGTCGATGCAACACGCCTGCGTCCTCCCCCTCGCCTTTCTGGCGACGGCCCTCACGCCCGCCCCCGACACCCTGCTCAAGGCTCGCGACCACGAGAAGCTCGGGAAGCTCGTGGGCGCCTACTACGAGGCCAAGCTCGAGAGCTCCGGGATCTCCGAGTCCTTCGAGGAGCTCTCCGAGGCCATCGGGAAGATCGAGAAGAAGTCGAAGGACGGTCCCTTCCTCTCGATGGTGGAGGACGTTGCCCAGGTGCTCTATTACTCGCGCAAGTACAAGGACACCGTCGTGAAGGGCCGGCTGAAGGAGGACTCCTTCGAGGGCTACTACGGGGACGTCGAGTACGCGGTCCACGCCCCCAAGGCCTACAAGTCGTCGAAGGGGCCTTTCGGCCTCCTGCTCTGCCTGCCCGACCGGGGCCAGAGCCTGCAGCAGCACCTCGACGAGGACTGGATGGGCTCGATCCGCGACGAGATGGTGCTCGTGGTCGTCGGTATGCCCGAGGACGAGACGATCTGGCCCACACTCGAGGGCGGAGTCGGCAACACTCTCCAGGTCCTGCGCGTCGTTCGCGAGCAGTTCGCCCTGGACGTCGATCGCGTCTACATCGCCGGACGAGGGGCCTCGGTTCCGGTCGCGATGAACGTCGGCGAGATGTTCCCGCACGTGTTCGCGGGTGTGATCGGCAGGGCCGGCGATGCCGGAGAGGGCGTCGTCCCCACGAACTTCAGGAACCTCCCGACCTTCTTCGCCGGCGGTGGCGCGAACTGCACGGCTTTCGGAGAGGCCGCCGGAGAGGACGAGATCGAATCCTGCCGGGTGGAGCCGGACGCCAAGCTCGAGGACATCCTGACCTGGATCAAGGAGACCTCGCGTGATGCGAACCCGACGCGGATCAGCCTCGCCCCGACGACCTTGACGGGCAAGGCAGCCTACTGGCTCGAGCTCGAGGGCTTCGATCCGACCGACGGGCCCAGGGTCGACGCGCGAATCGACCGCGAGGCCAACACGATCACGGTCGAGGGCAGCCAGGTCAGCTCGGTGCGCCTGTACCTGAACGACCTCCTGGTCGACATGGACTCTCCCATCAAGGTCGTCGTGAACGGTGCGAGCCACGAGCTCGAGCTCCCCCGCAGACTCGATTTCACCCTCGAGCAGGCCTTCAAGTCCGGCGACACGGGGCGCGTCTACACGAACTCCTACTTCTTCGACCTGGCCGCCCGGGAATGACTCTCTCCGATCCCGCTCCCGCCGACGTGCGTGGGCGGGGGAGGTGGCTCTTCGTCGTCGCCGCGCTCGCGGGTGCGTGCACGATGGGGGTCGAGATCGCGGCCGTGCGCGTGCTGGCCCCGTGGTTCGGGGCGAGCCTCATCGTCTGGACCAACGTCCTCGAGGTGATCCTGCTCGGGCTCGCGCTCGGGTACCTGCTCGGTGGACGCCTGAGCGCTGCGCGCGAGCCTCTTGTCCGGCTTGCAGCGATCCTGGCCCTGGGCGCAGTGTTCACGGCCTGGCTGCCGAGCCTCGCGAGACCCGTGTGCGAGCTGTTCGTCCCTGCTGAGCTCGCGTTGCACGACGCTGCACCGCTGCTCCTGTGGGGGAGCCTCGCATCGGCCCTGGTCCTCTTCCTGGCACCCGCGGTCGTCCTGGGTGCGGCCGGCCCGCTCCTCGTAGAGGAGCTCTCGCGGCGGGGGAGCCTCTCTGCCGGGACGGCCGGCGGACGCGTACTCGCCGCGTCCACGATCGGAAGCGTGGTGGGGGCCTTCGCCACGAGTCACGCAGCGCTCCCACACCCTGCACTGGGTTTGGCGCGCACGTTCGCCCTTGTGGGCATCTTGCTCGCCGCCTGCGCGGCAGCGGCCTGGCTCGGCGCGCGACGCCGATCGGCAGGAGTCGGGGGACTGGCCCTGCTCGTCCTCCCCGCTCCTTTCGCGACTCGCCTCGGCCTGCCGGAACCCGGGCCGGGCCTCCGCGAGCTCGCGTCGGCGGAGTCGCGCTATCAGCTCGTCCGGGTCGTGGAGGACACGCGCCACGGCGAGCCGCTGCGCTATCTCCAGGTCAACGAGGGCTTCGACTCGTATCAGTCGGTGTGGCGCGAGCGCCCCGGGCTCCTGGGCGAGGGGTTCTACTACGACGACTTCGCGCTTCCGGCCTGGTGGTGGAGGTGGTCCGGCGAGCGGGGACCGTTTCGCGTCCTGGTGCTGGGGTTCGGTGCCGGGACGGTGGGCCGGGTCCTCGAAGGTGCGCTTCCGGACGGGACGGAGCTCGAGCTGGTAGGAGTCGAGATCGATCCCGCCGTGGTCGCTCTCGGCCGAGAGCACTTCGGCCTTCGCGCCGACTCCGCCGGGCGACGCACGGTCCACGACGATGCCGATGCCCGATTCGCGCTGCGCGCGCTCGAAGGGTCGTTCGAGCAGGTGGTGCTCGATGCCTACGCCAACCAGGTCGAGATCCCGCCTCACCTGGCAACGGCCGAGTTCTTCGGCGAGGTCCGCGAACGACTCGTGTCCGGCGGGTGGCTGATCGCCAACGTCGGCGGATTCGGCTTCGACGATCCCGTCGTGCTGGCCATGTCGGAGACCGCGGCCTTCGCGTTCGACCGGGACGTCCTCGTCCTGCGCGTCCGGAGCGCGCGCAACTACACGATGGTCGTCCGCAGGGACGCGGACGTGCCGCGGGTCGGGACACCGGAGTGGGGGATCCCCGGCGCGGTGGGGGAGGCGTTGCTCCTCGGGCGGGACATCGAGGGTGGCTCCGTGCTCGTGAATCCTCCCGACCGACCGCCGATCACCGACGATCGGAACCCGATCGAGAGCCTGCAGATCCGGTCGCTCCGGGAGGCGCGGGAGAGGATCCGACGTGCTCCTTGAGGTCGTGCTCTCCGCGTACCTCCTGGCGGTCGAAGGCGGTGCGGAGCAGCGTGCGCTCGAGGCGCTGGAGGCGAACGACCTGGGTGGGGCCCTGGCCGCCGCCCGCGAGGTGTCCGATCCATTCACGCGCGCGACGCTCGAATGCAGGGCCTACCACGTGGCGCGCGACTTCCCGCGGCTCTTGCGTTCGGCAGAGACGGGCCTCGAGCATCGTCCCCAGGATCTCGTCCTCCTGTGGAGGGCGGCGTCGGCAGAGCTCTGGCTCCAGGACGGCGTGCGGGCCTCGCTGTTCGTCGAGCGCCTCGCGGAAGCGCTCAGCGCGAGCTCTCTCGTGGAACCCGAGCGGAGCGCCTGGGAAACAAACGTGTCGAGCTTCACCGAGCAGGCGGACGCGCTGCGTGCCAGCGCTCGCTCGACGGAGCGCTCGGTTACCCGGGCCCGTGTCGTCTCGCTCGCGATCGTCGCGGGTGGGCTGCTCGTCCTCGTGATCGGAGGCCGGCGTACTCCGGAATGAAAGAACCGCCCGACCGGGGGTCCGGTCGGGCGGTTCGAGTGGGTCTACCCGTTTCCAATCAGAGAGCGATCAGAGGATGTTGAGCACTCCGGTGCCGCCGTCCGAGTCGTTGAGGGTCCGAGTCGATGCCCGGTAGTTGATGTCGACCGAGATCTTCGAGTTCCAGGGCAGCGGCTCCTTGTCGGCCACGATGCCCAGCGCGACGGCGGCGAAGCCGCGGGCGCGCTCGGTCAGCTGATCGTTCTCGAGCATGTCGATCAGCGGATCGATGGAACGCGCGTCACCGATGAAGCCCAGAGCCGTCGAGATCGAGGCCTGCGTCGCGAGGCTCTTGGCCTCGGCCAGCATGTCCACGAGCTCGGGCACGAGCTGCTTGTCGCCCAGAAGCCCGAGCGCGATCGCCGCCTGCTTCAGGAGCTCGGGGCGGTACTTCGACTCGCGCACGATGTTCTGGATCGGCTCGATCGCCTCGCGGGCGTTCATGAGGCCGAGGGCGACCGCGGCGTAACCGCGGGGCTCGTCCTGGCTCATGCGATCGAGCTTGTCCATCACGACTTCCTTGGCCTCGGGGTCGCCGAGGATGCCGGCCGCGATGCAGTAGGCCCCGACGTCCTGCGGGCTCTTCGACTTGTCGAGCTCACTGCGCAGGGCCTTGGCCAGGTCCGGCAGCGGGACCTCGTTGTTCTCGGCCATCATCCGTCCCATGACGCCGATGCCGAGGCCGGACCAACGCCGTCCGGCGTTGTTTCCGCGGGAGAGCGTCTTCGACAGCGCACCGCTGATGTCCTTGCGGCCACCTTCGGCGGCGGCTGCGTCGCCGGATCCGCGCTTCCCTCCGACTTGCCCGAGGGCGATGCGGGAGAAGTTCTTCGCCTGCAGGTCGCTGACGTCCTCGACGATGCTGGAGAGGACCTTGCGGATCTCCTTGTCGACCTTGCTGTCGTCGCTGTCACCCAGCATCCCGAGAGCCAGGACGCTCGACTGCACGACCTCGCGCTTCTCCTTCGAACGCTTCCCGACGCGCTCGACGAGGTCTTCGGCGATGGTCGTCTTGTAGCTCTCGTAGACGTCGGTCGGGAGCCCGGGGAGCAGGCGCGCGAGCGTGGCGGGGGCATGGGCGCGAACGAGGTAGTGGTTCTGTGTGTCGTCCTCGAAGTAGCGCTTCACGTACTCGATCTGCGCGAGGCGGTTGGCGTTCGGGGGAAGGGGCTTGCCCTCCTCGTCGACTGCCGTGTCGCCGATCGTCTCGAGCGGGACGAGCCCCAGGCCGATCAGGCACGCCACCTTGATGTCGCGCGTGGACGACTGAACGGAGTCCAGCACGTCGGCGAGCGTCGCGACGACCCTGCGCCGGACGTCTTCGCTCGCTGTGCGGTTTCCGATCAATGCCAGACCGTAGGCGGCGAACGAACGACGACGGAACTCGACCTCGTTCTTGCCGATGGCCTTGCGACCCGGTGCCGTGTCGTTGAGGAGCTCGGTCAGGAGGTCGACCGACGCGTCGTTGGCGAGGATCCCGAGCGACAGCGCTGCGGTCTCGGAGATCTCCTGGTTGCCGTCCGGCAGGAAGTCGCGGATGACACCCTCGAACTGGGAGTCGCCGCTCTCGGAGCGCGAATCGCCGATCTTCGCGAGGGCCACCATGCAGCCCGTCACGATGTCGTTGTTCGTCTCGCGCTCGAGCGCGCGCAGGAGCGCGGGGACGACCTTCTCGCGGATCTGCTTCTCGGACGGACGCAGGCTGTCCTTGGCCTGTTGACGTTCGCCCTGACCGAGGAAAAAGTCGCCGCTACCGGTCTGGGTGTCGCCCGAGTGGATGTGCGACTTCAGGCTGAGGTAGGGGTCCTTGTTGAACTCCCACCAGAAGCTCCAGAGCGTGAGGTCGGGACCGAGATCCACGGGACCCCCCGTGGTGGGGCCCTGGTTCTCGGGCGTCTGGGCCTGTCCTCCGGTGGCCGGAGCGCCCGTCACGGGGCCGGCGGGACCGGGGCTGTTCGAATCGGGTCCTGCGGGACCCGCGGGACCTGCGGGGCCTGACGGGCCGCCGCCGCCGCCGCCGCCACCACCGCCGCCAGGCGGGACGGTGTCGCCGGGACCCCGGTAGGTGCCGCCGTGGCCGATCGAAACGTCCTGCAAGCAGAGGCTCCCCCCCGCGAGGAGGGCCGCTGCGACGATGAGCTTTTTCATGGATGCCTTCGGATAGGGGTCCACTCGGGGATTCGCACGCGAGTCGGGGAGTCTAACTCTCCTCCAAAATCACCGCAAAGCCCGTGCCCCGCCCTCGGCTCGGCCCCACCCCCCCCGCACTCCAGCGACCGCCACAGCCCCCTCTCCCGGCTTTCGCGAGTTCCCCAGGAGGAACTGCGTTGCTACGCCCCCGAAACACCGGCCCCCGGATCCTCCCCGGTGTCCGTAGACCTTTCTCCGTAGCCGCCGTCAGGCCCGAACGCGATGAGTGCCGCAGCCGAGGCCGCGGAGTGCCGCAGCGAGGCCGAAGGCCTCGCCCGGCGCGCGCAGGTGCGCGCCGAAATCACCCGGCTTTCTGTCAGCGGCCAGCCACTGACACCCTCACCGCTCCCGCAACGCCGCTGACAGAAACTCGCGGTTCATGCGAGCAATGGTCTCGACCTCGATGCCCTTGGGGCATGCGGCGCCGCACTCGAAGTGGTTCGTGCAGTTGCCGAATCCCTCGCGGTCCATCTGGTCCACCATCGCGAGCACGCGGCGATCGCGTTCGGGCGCGCCCTGGGGCAGGTGCGAGAGGTGCGCGATCTTGGCCGCCACGAACAGCATGGCGGAGGCGTTGGGGCAGGCGGCGACGCAGGCGCCGCACCCGATGCAGGCGGCGGCTTCGAAGGAGCTCTCGGCGCGGTCCTTCGGTACGGGGATCGCGTTCGCATCCGGCGCGCTGCCGGTGCCCACGCTGACGTAGCCGCCGCGGGCGATGATCCGGTCGAACGCACTGCGATCGACCACCAGGTCTCGCACCACGGGGAAGGCATTCGCGCGCCAGGGCTCGACGTGGATCGTGTCGCCGTCCTTGAAGCGGCGCATGTGGAGCTGGCAGACCGTGGTTTCGGCGTCGGCGCCGTGCGCCTTCCCGTCGATGACGAGCGAGCAGGCTCCGCAGATGCCCTCACGGCAGTCGTGATCGAAGGCCACGGGCTCCCTGCCGCCGGAGATGAGCTGTTCGTTGAGGACGTCGAGCATCTCGAGGAACGACATGTCGGGGGAAACGTCGTCGAGGTGATACGTCTCCATCCGCCCCCGGTCGTCGGCATCGTCCTGGCGCCAGATCTCGAGCGTGAGGTGCATGCCGGAGCTTTCGTCGCTCATTTGTAGCTCCTCTGGGTCAGCTTCACGTGCTCGAAGTCGAGCGGCTCCTGGTGGAGCGTGGACGGTTCGTCCAGGCCGTTCCATTCCCAGGCAGACACGTGGCAGAAGTTCTTGTCGTCGCGCAGGGCCTCGCCCTCCTCCGTCTGGCTCTCCTCCCGGAAGTGACCGCCGCAGGATTCGGAGCGATCCAGAGCATCGGCGGCGAGCAGCTCGGCGAACTCGAGGAAGTCCGCGACGCGCCCAGCGTGCTCGAGCGCCTGGTTGAGGTGCTCTCCGTCGCCCGGGACACGGACGTTCTCCCAGAACTCCACCCGGAGCTCGCGGATGCGCTCGAGCGCCGTCTTCAGGCCGGACTCGTTGCGAGCCATGCCGCAGTGGTTCCACATCGCGAGACCGAGGTCGCGATGGATGCTGTCGGCGGTGCGACGCCCGTTCACAGCGAGTAGCCTGTCCGTCCGCTCGCGGCAGGCCAGCTCGGCCTCGCGGAACGCGGGATTCTCGGTGTCGACCTCCGGCAGGGCACGACCTGCCAGGTGCCCGCCGACCGTGTACGGCGCCACGAAGTAGCCGTCGGCGAGGCCCTGCATGAGGGCCGATGCTCCGAGGCGGTTGGCGCCGTGGTCGGAGAAGTTCGCCTCGCCGAGCACGAACAGTCCCGGGATGGTGCTCTCCAGGTTGTAGTCCACCCACAGGCCGCCCATCGTGTAGTGGACCGCGGGGTAGATGCGCATCGGCGTCCGGTAGGGGTTCTCGTCCGTGATCTTCTCGTACATCTGGAAGAGGTTCCCGTACTTCGCGCGGATGGCGTCCTCGCCGTCGCGTTCGATCGCATCGAGGAAGTCGAGGAAAACTGCCTGGCCGGAGGCGCCGACGCCGTATCCGGCGTCGCAGCGTTCCTTGGCCGCCCGCGAGGCGACGTCACGGGGCACCAGGTTCCCGAAGCTCGGGTAGCGCCGCTCGAGGTAGTAGTCCCGTTCGCTCTCGGGGATCTCGCTCGCCGGTCGTCGATCGCCGTCCTTCCGGGGCACCCAGACGCGCCCGTCGTTCCGAAGGCTCTCGCTCATCAGCGTGAGCTTCGATTGGTGGTCCCCGGCGACGGGAATGCAGGTCGGGTGGATCTGCGTGAAGCAGGGGTTCGCGAAGAAGGCGCCGCGCTTGTGCGCGCGCCAGGCTGCCGTGACGTTGCAGGCCTTGGCGTTGGTCGACAGGTAGAAGGCGTTGCCGTACCCACCGGTGCACAGAAGGACCGCGTGTGCCGCGTGTCTCTCGTACTCTCCGGTGACGAGGTTCTTGACGACGATTCCCCGCGCGACTCCGTCCACGACGACGACGTCGAGCATCTCGCGGCGCGGGAACATCTGGACCTTGCCGCTTCCGACCTGGCGCATCAGGGCGCCGTAGGCTCCGAGCAGGAGCTGCTGACCCGTCTGGCCGCGAGCGTAGAACGTCCGGCTGACCTGAGCGCCTCCGAACGAACGGTTGTCGAGCAGCCCGCCGTAGTCCCGGGCGAACGGAACTCCCTGGGCCACGCACTGGTCGATGATCGAGTTGCTGACCTCTGCGAGGCGGTGGACGTTGGACTCCCGCGCCCGGAAGTCGCCGCCCTTGACCGTGTCGTAGAAGAGGCGATAGACGCTATCGCCGTCGTTCGGGTAGTTCTTCGCCGCGTTGATGCCTCCCTGGGCGGCGATCGAGTGCGCGCGGCGAGGGCTGTCCTGGATGCAGAAGGCCTTCACGTCGTAGCCCAGCTCGGCGAGCGAGGCGGCAGCGGAAGCGCCTGCCAGGCCCGTGCCGACCACGATGATGTCGAACTTCCGCTTGTTCGCGGGGTTGACGAGCTTCAGGTCGAAGCGGTGCTTGTCCCAGCGTTCCGCTATGGGACCGGTGGGGCACTTCGAGTCGAGCCGGGGAGAAGCTTGGATCACGAGGGCGCGCTCCTTAGCCGTGGAAGAACAGGAAGTAGATGGGGATCCAGGCGAACCCCAGCGCTATGACCGCGGCGAGGGCCCGGCCCGTCACGACGAGGAGCGGGTTCCAGCGCGGGTGCGAGAAGCCGACCGACTGGAACGCACTGCGGAAGCCGTGGCTCAGGTGGATTCCGATGACCACCGACACGGCGATGTAGATCAGCGCCTGCACCGGCTGCGAGAGGGTCTCGGCGACGAACGCCGCTGGGCTCTCGTGGAACCCCGCGTCGAAGCGGAAGTCGAGCAGGTGCTTGATCAGGTACAGGAGCAGGAGCGCTCCCGTCACGTGCATGGAGGCCGAGCCGACCGTCTTCGCGCCCCGATCGGAGCGCACGACGTAGCCCTGCTTGCGCGCCTCCCGGTTCTCCATCGCGAGCTTGAGCGCGATCACGATGTGCGCGACGAACAGGAGGAGGAGTCCGATCTCCGCGAGGTACAGCCCGGCCCCGAAGCTCTTGAGAAACTCGACGTAGGTGTCGAACTTCTCGCCCTCGGCGTCACCGAGTCCGGGGATCGGCGTCAGCTTCAGGTTGCCGTGGAGGTGTTCCAGCAGGAAGCCGACGAGGAGGAACCCGGTCGCGCCCAGGACGAGCTTCCGCCCGACGGAGGAAGCGAGCGCGTTGCCAAGCGAACGGAGCATGCGTGCCTCTTCGTGGGTGGGGTCGCGGTCGATTCAAGGGCTCGTTCCGCGGAGACGGCAGGAGGGCCCCTCGCGCGGTGTCGGCCCGCGGAACGAAGACCCTAGCGAAGCCTCAATGGGGGAGCAATCGCCGGATAGAGTGCGTTCATGGCGACCGGCGATCCCACGCGGCTGTTCCTCGCACGCCACGGGAGCGTCGACGTCTCCTGGCACGGGCGCGTCTACGGAGACCTGGACGCCCCCCTGTCCCGCAGAGGCGAGGCCGAGGCCCAGGAGCTCGCCGAGCGCCTGTCCGACCGGCCGCTCGCGGCGGTGCTGAGCTCGGGGCTGGCGCGAGCGGAGTACGGGGCCGCCGCCCTGCGGGCGGGCCGTCTCCTCGAACGCCGGGACGATCGGGCGCTGCTCGAGATCGACCGCGGGGAGTGGCGCGGCCTACCCCTGGCCGAGATCGAGGAGCGCTGGCCGGGGGCCTGGGCACGCTGGTGGGCCGATCCCGACCACGACCGTCCGCCCGGCGGGGAGACACTCGCCGACCTGATGCGCCGCGTCGTGCCGTGCGTCGAGAAGCTCGCGCGTGAGTTCCCCGGGGCCGAGGTCGCAGTCGTGGCTCACAGCTGGGTGATCCGGGTCGCGGTCTGCCGCGCACTTGGGCTGCCTTCGCGCGCGGCGACCCGGCTCGACCTTCCTCCGAGCGGGCTCTGCATCCTGGACTGGCCCTGTGGAGAGCCCGGGGAGCTCTGCGCGCCCGTCCTGGCGGGCTTCGCGGCGGACAGCGCACCGGATCGCGCGGACGGCTGGTTCCGCGGCCCCCGCCGTTGACCAGGGTGGGGGAGGCGCGTCCGCGACTCAGTTGCTCGGGAACTCGGGCGGCTTCTTGGGACCCGGTCCGGGGCTGAAGCCCGGGAATCCGGTCCCGCCGGCGGGGCCCGGTGGAGCGCCGCCTCCGAGGCCCTCGAGGACGCGCTTCACCTCGAACACCGTCTCGCCGAAGTGATACATCAGCCAGATGAAGTAGCAGTCGACGTTGTCGACCGGGTCGTCGACCTCGAAGGCGGCCTTGCAGGTCAGGTCGCAGGGCCGGTTGTCGTCCATGAAGCAGTGCTTCTTCGAGCTCAATTCGCGCCCTCGCGCCGGGTCTCCCGGCTCTTTGTTCGCCTGCGCAGGAAGACCACAGTCCAGGATCCCTCGACGACGTGCACCTCGTCCTGGTTGAGCACGACCGTCGAGAAACGGATCCTTCCGCGCTTGGGTCCGGGATCGTCGTCGACCTCGGTCACCTCGAGCGCAAGGTGCAGGGTGTCGCCTGCGCGGACCGGACTCAGGAAGCGAATCTCGATCTCCGCCAGGGCCGAGATCGTCCCGTCGAAGATGCCCGTCGCGTGTGCCAGTCCGCTCGCGATGGCCTCGACCAGGAGGCCGTGCGCTACACGACCGCGGAAAGCGGTCCGCCGGGCGAACTGCTCGTCGACGTGCAGCGGGTTGAAGTCTCCCGAGAGGCCGGCGAACGCGACGATGTCGGCCTCGGTCACGGTGCGCGCCGGCGAATGGATGACCTGGGCGACCTCGTAGTCCTCGAACCAGAGGCCGCGCGGCGAAGGGGTCGGTCTCACGCGCGCGAAAGGTAGCCGAAGGGACCGGGATCCGCGCGCAATTCGGTCGGGCCCGGGAGGGATGCTCGAGGTGGACGGGGCGAAGCCGTAGAGGCCCGTCCGGCTCAGGAGCCAGCGCTCAGCCCTCTGGGGTCGACCTTGGTGCTACATAACATACATTATCGGACGTTCTAACTTGCAGAGGCGGGCGCAGGAGACCCCGCACCGGCGGCTCGGTCTTGGACCGCGTTCGTCCAGGCGCGAGAGTACGGCCATGCGAGCCGCTCTCGTCCCGCTGTTCCTCACGCTCTCCTGTGCGTCGCTCCCGGGTGCGGAGACCGGACCGCCGCCCTGGGTCGACGTCGACCTGGCGCGCTCGCCCTTCGAGGAGGTCGAGGTGCGCTGGAAGGAGCGGCTCGGAACGCACTACGTCTACCGCGACGTCACCGGGGACTATCGCGCCACGCGCGGAGAGCTCGCGCGACTCCTGTCCGACGCGCGCAGGCTCCAGCTCGCGATTCAGGGGCCCGGCTTCTGCCTCTTCTACGACGATCCCGGAGAAGTACCGGTCGACACACTGCGTTCTCGTGTCTGCTTGCCGGTGGATCAGGGGACGACGCGCGGCGGCCCCTGGGAGTTCGACCAGCTTCCGACGGCTACCGTCGGATACGCGGTGGTCGAGGGCGATCGCGCGACGGTGCCACTGGCTTATCCGGCCGTCTTCGCCTTCCTCGACCGCAACGGTTGGGTCGTCGACGGTCCGGTGCGGGAGATCGACCTCTTCGATCCCGGAGCACGCGGCGAACCGTGGACGGAGGTCCAGGTTCCCTGGCGCTCCGGCCGCTGATCAGCTCGCGGCGAAGAGGACGGGCGCCGACTCGGCCGGGTAGGCACCGACGACGGTTCCCTCGGAACGCAGGCGCAACCAGTCGCCCGAACGCAACTGGCCGACGGCCTGGGCCGGGAGCTCCACTTCGCGCGTCGTCGGCTCGCTCGGAACCTGCACGCTCGCCGCGTCCGCACGTGTCTCGAGGATCCTCGCCAGATCGGCTCGGGTTCCCGGTGCGGCGCGTTCGAGGTGGCGGTTCGCCTCGACGAGCCGGGGAAGTGAGTCCATCAGGCGCTCGAGGGTCGGCGCGAAGCCGGTCCAGAGCGGGACCTGGTGTTGTTCCTCGGCCCAGCGGCAGAAGTCACCGAGCGCTTCCAGGGCCCGGCGCGCATCGTCGCCGCTCTCGAGTCCCCCGTGCTCGAGGAGCCAGCAGCCGCCGAACGCCAGGAGGTCGTCGGAGCCGAACTCCTCGAACACCCCCACCGGTCGAGCGAACTCCGCGAGCTTGGCGAGGAACTCCCTCGCCGGCTCCCGGGAGCTCTCCTCCCACAGGAACTCCTCGACCATGGCTCCGACCACGCCGGGGAAATCGGGCGCCGTTTCCGCGTCGTCCTCGGCCTCGTCCCCGTCGAAGCCGAGCTCTCGCTCGAGCTGGTCGAACAGCTGCTCCAGGTTTTCGCCGCGCGCCCGGCCGGCGTCGAAGTTCTCCAGAGCTCGGCTGGCGTCCCCGGACGTGACCTTGCGCTTCGGCTCGTTCTCGGGTTGCAGGGGCCGCTTGCTCCACAGCGCCGACCAGGTCTGGAGAAGCGTGAGGCGCGCGCCTTCGAGGTCGATGTCGCTATCGATTGCGAGGTCTTCGAGAATGGCACCGAGGACGTCGTTGCCCCCGTAGAGAGGCGTGGTCGGGTCGAAGGGGGCCGAGCGGAGCGCCGCGACGATGTCCTCGCTCTTCTCCGGGTCGACGCCGTTTTCGGTGAGCCAGGCAACCGCATGCGCGACCGCCTTCTGTGCGCCGAGCTTGGCTTCGCCACCCGCGCTCCCGAAGAACATGGACTCCAGCAGCGCCTGTGAGACGAGGGGGACGCCGCGGCGGGCCTCGCGAGCCTCCTCGAGATCGCGAAGCAGCGCCGCGCGCAGGGGCGAATCTCGGAAGCAACCCGCAGCCGGCGAGGCGCGGAAACAGCCCTCGCCCACGGGGTAGATGCGGCCGACGACGAGGTCGCCCTCGGAGAGCTCGGATGCGGCCTCGGGTTCGAGCAGCGGGTACTCGCCGCCGCTGGCGAGGTCGCGCAGCCAGATGCCGCTCGAGGCCCGAACACCGGTCACCTCGAACACACCTGGACGAGACTCGAGCAGCGTGTCCCCCACCCCGGCCAGCGTCGAATCCGAGCGCTCCCGGAAGGCCGGGAGCAAGATCTCACCCGGGCGCCCGTCGAGTACTTCGCTGTGACGCTCGAACAGGTACCACTCGAGGTGCCGGAGCGCGGCGTCTCCGTCGCCCGGCAGTGCCTCCGTGCCGAAGAACTCCGCGCTGCTCGCAGAGAGGTCGCGGGTTGCGGCCGGGCTCTCGCGCACGAGCTCGCGGAAGAGCTCCAGACCGCGCTCCACTCCATTCCTCTCGGATTGCATGGGGCGATTCTACTCCGGGCGGGCCCGTGTGCTGCTCCGGCGTTCCATGCTTCCCTCCGCGCGCGACACCGTCCCGGGCGTTTTGCTACGTTCCCCGACAGATGGGCCGAGCCGCCGAAGTCCCCGCACTCAGTCTCGCCTGGATCGACACTCTCGGTCTGATCGTCATCGGTGTGATGCTCCTCCTCGGCGCATTTCGAGGTCTCTGGTGGCAGGTGATCCGCCTGGCCGGACTCGCGGGAGCCGTTGTCCTGGCGCGGACCCTCTCACCCGAGCTGTCCCCGCGGCTCGCGGAGGCCGTGCCCGACCTGCCGCCGCGGTTCGTGTTCGGGACGGTGTGGCTCGTCGTCTTCCTCGCAGGCCTCGCCGCCGCGGCGTTTCTCGGTCACGTCGGTCGGCGTCTGCTGACGGGCATGAAGCTGGGGCTGGTCGATCGTGCGACCGGAGCCGCAGTGGGCGTCCTCACGGGTGCCCTGATCCATGTCGCGTTCGTCGCGGCGACGTCGCAGCTCGCACCCGAAGCCTGGGTCGCGCGCAACGTGGGCGGGTCCTACAGCGAGACCGCACTCGGTGTCGTGGGTGCCCGCTGGAGCCTGATCGTCGGGTCCGACGCGGCACTGGAGCTCGAGCGGGTGCTGGGCGGCACCATGCCGCGCTCGTCCGAGGCCGACCCGGACGCTGCTTCCGAATCGAACTGACTCGCGGCTACCGCTCGGCGAACGGCGCCGTCGGTTCGACCTCGCCGGCGTCCGGCGGCGTCGGGACGGTCGGGATCTGGAGCTCGACGAGGCCGTGCAGGATGGTGTACAGGTTCGGGTTCTCCTTGACGAGCGCACCCGCGAGCTCCGTTGCCGCGCCCAGGCGTCCCTGTGCCAGGAGGATCTCCACGGGCAGTCGCGCGTGGTGCAGGTTGCTCGGTTCGAGGGACATCGCCTCGCGAGCCGCGTTCAGCGCAAGGTCCTCGTTGGAGTGCGCGAGAGATCGCGCGAGCCCTGCCCAGGCACGCGCGTTGGCCGGTGCTCGCTCGGTGACGAACGCGTAGTGCTGGCGAGCTTCGCCGCCGCGATTCGCGTCGAGCAGGCGATCGGCCAGGACCATTCGCGTGTCGATGCTGTCCGGAGTCTCGCTGAACCAGGACTCGGCGACCGCCAGGCTCCTCGCGGGTAGGTCGGCCATCATGTAGGCCCGGGAGATGAGCTCCCAGGGGGGCTCGGGTGCCCTTGACAGGGTCTCCGCCGCTTCGATGGCGGCCTTGCGCATGAGCGTGGTTCGCTTCTCGGGCGGTTCCATCTTCCCGCACGCCACCCGTCCCCAGCGGTCGGGGAACTCCCTCTCGAACGGCGGGTCGTGCTCGGAGTTGTGGCACCCGGCGCAGGTCTCCATCGACGGGTTCGAGATGAGGTTCGGCATGAAGTAGCTCGCTCCGCCGAGCACGTGGGCTCCGGTCGGACCGTGACACGCCGCGCACTCGACGTTTTCGAAACCCTGGTGGCGTCCGGGCCGGAGGAACCCTCCGCCGCGCCCCCATCCGACCGTGTGGCAGGGGAAGCACTCCGCGTCGACCTCTTGCCGGGTCGACTCGAGCGCCGACAGCGCGAAGCTGTGCCGCGTCGCCCTCCAGAACTCCACCTGGCCCGGGTGACAGCCCTCGCAGCCGACGGATCCGACATAAGCCTCGCTCTCACGGAGGACGCTGTCCTTCGCATCCTCGGTCCACATCGCGTGCACGCTCTCGTGATACTCGTCCACGGCGGTCAGAGCGATGTCGCTCCGGCGGAGGTCGCGATGCATCGGAACCTGAATGTGGGCGAACCGATTCCCGGTGGGCCTCTCCGGGAGCTCGTTTCGCAACCGGACCGCCCCGCCGAGCTGCGCGGTCTTGTCGGCCAGCTTCTGGCGGTACTCACCGCGCAGGTAGAGCAACTCCCGCCGCACCATTCCCGCGTACTCTCGCTCCTGGATCTCGACGGCCATGTCGGCCCGCACGAACTCGGAGGCGTCGATCAGGCTCCCGTGCCCGCGTTCGCCACGCTCGTCCCCTTCCAGGAAGTAGGAGTCCTCGTCCGGCCACCACCACTCGACGCGATCCACGCGGGAGCCCCGGACCTGGGAGACCAGAACCGGGGTGTCGCGTACGACCTTGTGTCCCTGCTTGGCCGTGCCGAAGTGCCCTCCGAAGACGAGGTCTACCTGGGGTAGGGTCTTCGCCAGCACTCGATTCAAATCGAACCCGAGGTGCGACGCGCACAGGATCATGTCGGTCTTCGGCAGGAGCTCGGCGACGATGTCTCCCGCGCGCTTCTCCCAGTCGAGGACTCGTAGCCCGCGCCGGCGCAGGAGCTGCCCGACGTCGATGTTCTCGGGCTCCTTGACCTTCGCTTCCTTCAGCCGTTTCGCGAGGAGGCTGAAGATCCCGATGCGCTTCCCTCCGCGCTCGACGATCACGTATCTCGGAAAGACGTCCTTTCCCTGAGCGTCGACCACGTTCCCGCACACGAACGGGACCCCGTGGCGTTCGGACAGCTCGAGCATCAGCTCGGGGCCCAGGTGCGCGAGCTCCATCTCCCCCACCGCGATCGCCGCACAACCGATGTCGGCCCAGGTGGAGACGAAGGCCTCGGCCTTGTGCGGGAGCTGTGCGACCACGGACTTGTCGAGCTCCGCGTCCTCCGCGATCAGGTCGCCGCAGTCCACGAAGAGCGAGGCCGGGTTCTTCGCGAGCTCGTCCTGGACGTACCCCGCGAGCCGGTCGATCCCGCCGATCTGACCGGCGACGCAGCCGCAGGGCTCGACGTATCCGTTCACGTTCGACGTCGACAGGAGCAGGAGGTCGGCGCGAGAGGCATCCTCCCCGTCGCTGCAGGCCGGGAGGGCGAGGAGGAGAGCGAGCCACGGAGCGGCTCGAAAGGGGCTCGAGGGGGGCATGAGGGAGACCGCGTACACATACGCGAAGGGCGCCTCGGCGACGAGAGGTCGGGCCTCGTTTTTGGAGCAGCCGCCCGCTTGCCCCGCTCCCTTCCGGCCCGTACCGTCGCGGTTCGCAGAAAAAGAGTGAGCGCGCGTTCTCGGGGAAGCAGGTGAGAATCCTGCACGGTCCCGCCACTGTGAGCCGCACGCCGCGCCCGTAGTCCTCCGGTGCAGATCGGAGGGCAGGCCACTGGGAGCACCCGGGAAGGCCGAGGCAAGGCACCAACGGCGAGTCAGGATATCCGTGAGGCGCGCTGGGACAGCCGGACCCCGGGTTCAGGGTCGGCCCCCCGACGGACCCCTTTCCGTCGACCCGGGCCCCCGAGAATCCGCGATCCGGCCCTTCGACGAGGATTCGAACTGGAGGTCCGACGATGCGTCTACTTCTCCCCGCGTGGGTCGCCCTGACCCTGCTCGCACCCTGCCTCACGGCGGATGCCCCCTCACCCGGCTTCGAGGTCGAGGCCCTTTCCTTCGCGCCCCCCGTGTTCGGTGTGAGCGCAGCCCTGTCAGGAGGAGACCTCGTTTCCTTCGACGGCACGACGATCGAGCGCGTGCAAGAGGACGGCACGCCCGTCCAGACCTACCTGGTCCTCCCGGGATTCGCGTTCCCATCGTTCGTGGCCATCTCGGCCGACGAGACGTTCGCGGTCGTCGGCGAGAACTCCGTCGGGGATCTCTTCCGCATCGACCTCGTCACGGGTGGGGCCGCCACGCTCGCGAACGTGCCGCAGAACTACGATGCCGTGCTCGATGCGGGCGGGACGCTCTGGACGTCGGCCTTCGACTCCGCGTCGAACATGAACGCTCTGGTCCGGGTCGACACGAGCAACGGCGCGACCGCGACGCGGGTCCTCGTACCCGGCTTCTCGGGGCCCGTGGCGGTCCATCCGTCCGATGACCTCCTGTTCGCCGTCACCGCTTTCCCCAACCAGGTGCTGCGCTTCACTCAGGCCCAGCTCGGTGGAGCCGCGGTCCTCGGGGAGCTCGACGGCGCGCTCGTGACGAGCGGCTGGAGCGGGATCTCGTACATGACCTGCGACCAGGAGACCGGGAACCTGTTCCTCGTCGAGAACGACTTCGTGCTCTTCGCGGACCCGACCCGGATCTACCGCGCCGAGGCCGACAAGACCACGTCGAGTCTCGTGTACGAGGCGGGAGTCGGCGAGTTCCTCGGCAACGTCGAGCTGGCCTCGGATCCCGCCGACGCCGCGATCTTCCTGGCCTTCCAGCCGCGCGACGGAGGCGGGCTCACCGTGCCCGTCACCGACTTCGCGGTGCAGTCGGACCGCCGCAGCATCCGGCCGCGGCGCGCCGTCGGCGCGGCCACCGGCCCCGGGACCGGCGTTGGAGGAGTGGGCATCATCACCTTCAGCGTGACCGGGGCCGATCCGGAGGGTCTCGTCTGGATCTTCTTCGACCGCGCGTCCAACTTCGATCCGGCCGAGGTGCCGGTGTTCCTGGGGCCGGACTTTCCCCCGCTCTTCTGGGGACTGGGCCTCTCGACCCAGACCTTCATCCCGTTCCCCCTGCCGGTGGATCCGGGCGGCAAG
>JAJDET010000294.1 GCA_029259655.1 Planctomycetota bacterium | reverse complement strand
CCGAGGAGCTCGATGGTTTCGCGGACGCGATGACGGAGCTTCGCGAGCGTCGAACCTGGGAAGCGTTCGCGACCTCCGGAGCGTACTGATGGTGCTCGAGGACGCCCGCTTCACCGGAGCGGGTGGGGACGACGTGCGTGGGATCGTCGGTATCCCGTCTCCGGCGGAGAGAGAGCTCGCCGGCGCGGTCGTCCTGGTTCACGGCGGCGCGGGGATCGACGACATCGCACGCCAGGGAGTGCGGCGCCTGTCGGAAGCAGGTTTCGCCGTGATCGCTCCCGACCTCTGCTCGCGCGAGGGCTCCAGCGCGGACCCGGTCCCCGACCGGCGCGCCGCAGCCGATCTCGAGGCCGCGATCGACGTGCTCATCGGTCGCTTCGGAATCGGAGCCGACCGAGTCGGAACGCTGGGCCTCTTCGAGGGAGGGACCCACGCCTTCCTCTTCGGTTGCGCGAGCCGCCGGATTGCCGCGGTCGCCGCGATTGCGTGGCCCGTCGTGGCGGAGGAGCTCTCGGCCAGCCGGCCTGTCCAGCCCCTCGAGCTGGCCCTGAACCTGTCGGCTCCCCTCCTCGCTCTTTTTGCCGAGGGCGGCGCCGTCCCCCCGGAACATGTCGAGGCCCTCTCCCAGGTCGGCTCGCAGTTCGCCAAGGACTTCGATATCGTGGTCCTCCCCGGTGACGAGCTCTTCAGCGAGCCCGAAACCGTGAACGAGGTCTGGGCGAGGACCCTCGCGTTTTTGCGGGAACGTCTTCGTGGACCGGAGGAGTGACGAGATTGAGCGAGAGCACTTTTGTCAGTGGACTGACGTCCGGCCAGGTCATCGCCGATCGCTACGAGGTCGTCGGTGCGAACCGGCGTGGCGGTCTGTCCGTTGCGTTCGAGGTGAAGGACAAGGAGAGCGGTGATCGCCTCGAAATGCAGCTCTATCCCGGCGGCCTGTTCGAGAGCTCCGATCAGGTCCAGGAGTTCGCGGCGTCCTTCGAACCCTGGAAGCGGATCGAATCGACCGTCGTGCTGGGCGTGCGCGACGTGCTTGCGGTTCACGGAGCAGGGCTCGCCCTGGTGACCGAGTTCCCCCGCGGCGAGTCGCTGCGCGAGCACCTGACACGCGTCGAGCGCGTCGCTCCCGGGACGGCTGTCCGGGTTGGACTGGAGCTCCTCCAGGGCCTCGACGAAGTGCACCGTCACGGGCTCGTCCACGGAGACGTGAAGCCGAACGCGATCTTCATCGACGGTGACGGCGCGTCGCTGACAGCCTGTCTCGCCGACGGCGGCGTCACGGCGGGGCTGTGGACGGCGAAGGACCTGGGCGACAAGACCGCCCTGATCGGGACGCCCTACTACGCTCCTGCGGAGCAGTTCGGCGGCGACGCGCCGGACATTCAGTCGGACCTGTACAACGTCGCCACCGTGCTCTTCGAGCTCGTCGCGGGCGAGCTTCCCTGGAAGGGCGCGAACTTCCTCGAGGTCTTCCAGGCCAAGATCGCTCCCGATCCGCCCTCCCTCTCGAGCGCCGCGAACGGCGTCGAGGTGAGCCCGGAGCTCGAGTCGGCGATCGCCGGCGGGTTGTTCGCAGATCCCGCGAAGCGCTACGCGAGCGCGGCCGAGTTCATCGCGAAGCTCGACGGCATCGGGGCCTGACGAAACGGTGGAGCCAACGTTCCCCGACCGGTTCAACCTCTGCCGGTACTTCCTCGACCACAACCTCGACGCGGGCCGCGGCGACAAGGTGGCGCTGCGCCTGGGCGACGAGACGCGCACCTTCGCGGAGGTCTCCGAAGGAGCTCGCCGTGTGGCGGCCGCGCTGCGGCGCGCGGGCCATCGCCCCGAGGAGCGTGTCCTGATCGTGCTCCCCGACGGATTCGAGTTCGCCGAGGTCTTCTTCGGCGTGCTGCGGGCCGGTGGCGTGTTCGCGATGGTCAACTCGCTGCTCAAGCGGAAGGAGTACGAGTACTACCTCCAGTACTCGAAGGCTCGTATCGCAGTGGTCCACGCGAGTGCGCTCGCCGAGCTCGGGCCGGCCGCCGAGGCGGCGCCGTTGCTCGAGACCGTGCTCGTCGTCGGCGGCGACTCCGGAGGATTCGCGAGCTACTCCGACGCCGTGGCCTCCGAGGACCCCAGGTCCGAGCTGGCCGAGCTCGCGCCGACCGGACCCGACGACCTGGCCGGTTGGCTCTTCACCTCGGGTTCGACGGGACGGCCGAAGGCTTGCGTCCACGTGCACCGCGACTTCGCCTACAGCACCGAGACCTATGCCAAGCAGGTGGTCGGCTATCGCGAGGACGACGTGTGTCTCTCGGTACCGAAGCTCTTCTTCGGGTACGCGACGGGGACGAACCTGATGTTCCCGTTCGCCGTCGGAGCGAGCGCCGTCTTGTTCTCGGGGCGCTCCACCGCCGACGAGCTCTTCGACCAGATCGCCGCGCACCGCCCGACGCTCCTGACCAACGTCCCGACGCTGATCAACAACATGCTGCGATCGCCGCGGATGGAGGGGGCCGACTTCGGCTCCCTGCGCGTCTGCCTCTCCGCCGGTGAAGCCCTTCCGCCGAAACTGCTCGCGGCGTGGACGGAGCGGACGGGGGTCGCGGTGCTCGACGGAATCGGCTCGGCGGAGATGTTCCACATCTACGTGTCGAACTACCCCGGGGACGTGAAGCCCGGGAGCCTCGGCCGCCTGGTGCCCGGCTACGACGCGCGGATCGTGGGCCCGGGCGGTGACGAGCTCGAGACCGGCGAGGTCGGACACCTCCGCGTGCGGGGAGGATCGACCGCGCTCTGCTACTGGGCGGACAAGGAGAAGTCGAACGCCACGTTCCAGGGCGACTGGTGCACATCGGCGGACTGCTTCCGTGTCGATGACGAGGGTTACTACTGGTACGAGGGCCGCTCCGACGACCTGCTCAAGGTGAGCGGGATCTGGGTCTCGCCGCTGGAGATCGAGAACGCGTTGCTCGAACACGACACGGTCGCCGAGGTCTGCGTCGTCGGTCGTGAGGACACGGACGGGCTCGTGAAACCGCTGGCCTTCGTGGTCCTGCGAGAGGGGGCCTCGGGCGACGAGGCGCTCGCGACCGAGCTCAAGGGCTTCCTGAAGCAGCGCCTCGCTCCGCACAAGTACCCACGCTGGTTCACATGGCGTGGTGAGCTGCCGAAGAACGACCGCGGAAAGGTCGCGCGCAAGGAACTGCGTGGCGAGGGGGAGTCACCGGGGCTCTCGCTCTCCTCGCCGTCGTGAACCGGACGGTGCTGTGACAAACGTTGTCGGTGTGTGCGGCCCTCGATAGAGTCGCTCGCTGCATGACCGAGCTCGGAAAACGGACCTGGCCGGAGGCGCGTGCGCTCTTCCACGAGAGGACCGTCGCGATCCTGCCGATCGGAGCGACCGAACCCCACGGGCCTCACCTACCGCTCGATACGGACGTGACGATCGCGCTCGCGCAGACGCGCCGTGCGGCGGAACGCCTGGCAGAGGCCGGCGTCGAGTGCATCGTGCTGCCGCCGGTGGCCTACGGGCTCACGCACTACACCGAGGGGTTCGAGGGACGCGTGACGCTCCGTCCGGGAACGCTCTGGAACCTGCTCGAGGACGTCGTCGAGTCGCTGAAGGAGCAGGGTGTCCGGCGCATCGTGTTCTCGAATGCGCACCTGGAGCCCGCGCACGTGAAGATCCTCCGCGGGGTTGCGCTCGACTACCCCGAGGTCGGAAAGAAATCCGCGCAGGTCCTGTTCCCCGACAACACGCGGAAGCGCTGGGCCGGGACCCTCGGAGCGGAGTTCAAGAGCGGGGACTGTCACGCGGGCCGGTACGAGTCGAGCATCGTCATGGCATCCGATCCCGGAGCCGTGCGCGAAGAGCTGCGCGGCGCGTTGCCGCCGCTCGAGATCGGTCTGATCGAGAAGATGCGCGGAGGGGCCCAGTCCTTCCGCGAGGCTGGCGCCGATGAGGCTTACTGCGGCGACCCGGCGTCGGCGAGTGCCGACGAGGGGCGCGTGCTGGTCGAGCGTCTGGCGGAGATGATCGTCGAGGAGGTTCGAGAGACATGGCCCGAGCTGTTCGGATGAAGCCCTTCGTCACCCAGATCGATGTCCGGTTCGGGCACGTGGATCCCGCGGGGATCGCCTACTACCCCCGCATCTACGACTACATCCACGAGGCCTTCGAGGAGCTCTGGGACGTCCACGTCGGCAAGCGCTACTACCACCTCTTGGCGGAGGAGCACATCGGGTTCCCGCTCGTGCACTCGGAGGTCGACTTCAAGAATCCGATGCACTTCGGCGACAGGGTCGGCGTCAGGGTCACGTGCTTCAAGCTCGGGACTTCCTCGCTCGGGCTGCGCTATGTCTTCTCCGTGGGGGACACGGTCTGCCTGGATGCGCGCATGACGACCGTCTGCGTCGAGCTCGAGGACCTCAAGAGCTTCCCGATCCCCGAGTCCTACCGCGCGCGGTTCGAGGAGCTCCTGGAGATCGATTGAAGATCTGCGATGCCCACGGCCGGGACCGGCCGGTCTTCAGCTTCGAGTTCTTCCCGCCCAAGACCGACGAGGCGGCGGGACAGCTCATGGAGACCGTCGCGGACCTCAAGGAGATCCTCGCGCCCGATTTCGTCTCCGTCACCTACGGAGCCGGCGGCTCGACGCGGGCCCGCACGCTCGAGTGCGTGACGCGCATCCAGGGCGAGCTCGGGATCACTTCGATGGCGCACCTCACGTGCGTGGGCGCGACGCGCGTCGAGGTCGGCGAAGTCGTCGAGAAGCTCTCGCAACGCGGGATCGAGAACGTGCTCGCGCTACGCGGCGATCCACCGAAGGGCGAGGAGAGCTTCCAGGCCACGGAGGGAGGCTTCACCCATGCGAACGAGCTCATCGCATTCCTCTCGGAGCGTTTCCAGCTCTGCATCGGCGCCGCCTGCTATCCCGAGGCGCACCCCGAGTCCGATTCGACGGAGGACGACCTCCGCTGGACGCGTGCCAAGGTGGACGCCGGGGCCGCGTTCCTGACGACACAGCTCTTCTTCGACAACGCCGACTACTTCAGCTTCGTGGAACGCGCGCTTTCCGCCGGCATCAGCGTCCCGATCGTTCCCGGGATCATGCCGATCACGAACGTGGCTCAGATCGAGCGCTTCACGAAGATGTGCGGAGCGGGGATCCCCGAGGACCTGCTCGCCCGTCTTCGCCGCTACCAGGACGATCCGGCCCTCGTGATGGCCACCGGCATCGAACACGCGATCCAGCAGTGCCGCGGGCTCCTGGAGGGCGGAGCGCCCGGCCTGCACTTCTACACGCTCAACAAGAGCCACGCGACGCGCTCTATCCTGGCCGCGGTCCGGGGCTCCTAGCCGCGAGCTTCGCCCGGACCCAGGGGACGAAGCCCTCGACCAGGGCGAAGATGCCCGCACACGCGAAGAGGAGGACGACCGGGAAGAAGATCGCCTTCGCTCGCGACGTGAAGTTCGGAAACAAGAGGACGTGGAAGGCCGTGACGTAGAGGAAGAACCCGGCCAGCGCGAGCCATCGCCGGGAGAAGAAGAGCCCGAAGACGGCCGTGCCGACGAGAGCGAGCAGGATCACGCCGTAGGTCCCGCCTCGCCGCAGCTCGCTCTCGACAAGACTTGCGATGTAGGCCTCCCGGGGAGCAGCCTCCTGGTTGAGCCTGCGGTTCCAGCGGTACTTCGAATGCCAGAAGCGCGTCCCCGCCTCGAAGAGATCGCCCAGGTATCCGATCGGTCGGGACGAGAGCTCGGTCGCGACTCTCGAGAAGGCGCCGGGGAGTCTCGGGGCGTGCGATCCGGCCGTGGGTTCCTTGCCGCCCTCGTCCTCTTCGAACTCGTCTTCCTCCGACACGTGCTCCTCGAGCACGTCCTCCTCCGGCTCGTCGTCCTCCGCGGCAATACGACGACTGGGTGAGTGATAGTGATACGACGTGACCGGCGGCAGGGCGGTCAGGCCGGAGGCGAGGTTCTTGTTGGCGAACAACAAGGGTGTCGCGGACCACATCGCGACGACGGTCACCAGCGCCAATGCCGTGGAGACCAGGCGCTCCCTCCAGGTGGAGCCCAGGAAGACCGCGACCATTCCGAGGTACACGGGAAGGAACGTGACGATGACGTCCCTGGAGTAAGACGCGAGTCCGAAGAGAATGCCCGTCGAGAGCACGATCCACGGCCACTGGCGGTCTCGCTTGCCGGGGTCACGCGAGAAGAGGATGGCGATCCACGCGATCAGGAGGCACATCGCCAGTGTCTCCGTCATGAAGTAGTAGGCGTACTTCATGGGGCGGAAGAACACGGACCAGGCCACGAGCGGGAGGAAGGCCAGGAGCTTGTTCTTGACTGCCGGGAGGCAGGCGAAGAAGAGCAGTGGGCCCACGAGCGCCTGGAGGACCGCGAAGCCGATCTTCGGGACACCGAGATCGACTCCGGTCCACTGGAACAGGTACGCCGAGAAGGTCGGCATCCCGACCGGCCAGTGGAGTAGGTCCCCCCCCTCGTTGCAGTAGATCCGGAAGGCTGCGCTGAAGTAGTTCGCAGTGTCCCAGATGACCCAGTCACGGATCCTGAAGTCGTTGCCCGTGAGCTCCGCGAGATCGGTGAAGGTCGCGAGGTGACGGAGACGCAACCACGTCGCCGCGCTCGTCGTCGCGAGGACACCCAGACCCAGGGCGGGGTGCCGGATCGTGAACGCTGCGAATCGGGCGAGGAGGAGGAGGGCGATCAGGCCCGCGGAGACGCCGACGAGCGCGCTCCCCATCTGCTTGCTCCCGACGGGACCCGCCTGGACCCCGGCGCGAAAGAAGGGCGTCGGGATCAGGTGCGTGCAGAGGTGGTGCCAGCGCTTCGAATGGTCCGACTCGATGTTGCGAAAGCGCAGCGGTAGCGGGACCGGGAAGAACCCCAGCGTCTTCCAGAGGACGCCCTTCGTGAGCAGCTTGGGAGACTTGCCCTCCTTCGCCGACCTGCCCCAGATCCGGAACTTCCCGTTCCTCTCCGCGCGACTCCCCGGCCAGTACTTGACCGCGAAGATCCTCTCTCCTGACATCGGCGCCCACTCGAGGTAGACGCGATGCCAGCGGGGACCGCGCGAAGGAGCGACGTCGATCGAGGCTGCGCCGATGTCGAGCTTCCCGCTCGTCCGGGCGTTGACCGGATGTCCGAGTATCTCGAGGAACCACCGCCCGTCGGGCGCCCGAGCAGGGATGTCGATGGGGAACTTGAGCTCCTCTCCGGGTGCCAGGTCGAACTGCCACATCGGGAGGCTGGAGAGCCCCGGGTTCCCGTCCATGTCGTACTGCTTGAAGTACTGGACCGACGGGTCGTTCCGGAACCAGAGGAACGTCCCCAGCGCGAACGCGACGAGGAGGACCCCGATGAGCTGCCAGAAGCGATGCTCGAGAGTGTCGAAGAGGCGCTTCACGCGGCCGGACATCCTAGCCCGGACTATTCATGACCACGCGGACCGAACACCACGAACGGCCGGCTTCGCCGGCCTTTCGGCCCCTGCCGGCACCTTGCACGCACCGGCGTCCTCGACGACCCGTCAAGGTCGCCTGCGGGGCCGGCGCACGCAAGGTACCGGCAGGAACCGAATCGAGGCGTTCTGCCTCGCGGCTCATGAATAGTCCGGGCTCCTAGTGGGGGTCCTCCGCGATGCGACACAACCACCACTGCTCGAAGACCTGCAGGACGTTACCGGTCGTCCAGAAGAGCATGCAGCCGGCAGGGAAGGGGTAGAAGAGGATCGTCATCGTCACCGGGAGCACGTAGATGGCGCGACTCGACGCTGCGCCGGGTCTTCTCGAGCTCATGGAGCGGGCGACGAGCACCTGCGCACCGAGCATGAGCACGGGGAGCAGGTTGAAGTGAGCCCCCAGCCACGGGAGCGAGATCCCCAGCGGGAACAGCCGGTCCGCGAGCATCAGGTCGTCGATCCAGAGGAAGCTCACGTTGCGCAGCTCGTTGGAGGAGAGGAGCAGCTGGAAGAACGCGATGAGGACCGGGAGCTGCACCAGCAGGGGGAGGCAGCCCTTGAAGTGGCTGATAGGACCGACACCGTGTTGCCGGTACAGAGCGACGATCGCGTCGTTCAGCGCCGCCGAGTCCTTGCCGTGCTCCTTCTTCGCCGCCGCGATCGCCGGATTCAGGTCGGCCATCACGGCCTGCATGTGCATCTGGTTCCTCGCGCCGTAGAGCGAGAGGGGGAGCGTTACGAGGCGAAACAGGGCAGCGAACGCGAGGATCGAGAGCCCCCAGCTCCCGAAGATCCCGTTGAGGGCGCTCAGCAGGAACTGCATGCCGCGGCAGAGCTCGGCGAGCCAGCCCCAGAGGTGGTGGAACAGGATCGACTCGAGGTCGTGCCCGGCCTCGCGCAACAGCGCAGGATCCTTCGGCCCGGCGTAGATGCGGTAGACCAGGGACGCCGACTCGCCGGGAGCGAGGGACCTCTGCTCGTTGAAGAGCACCAGACACGGGTAGGACGCGGCATCTGCCTCGACGCCGGGCACTCCCGCGAGCTCGTCGGGAGTCAGGGACCGGATGCGGGCGCGCGTGAACGCCGATTCCGGAATCACGACCGCGGTGAAGAACGGTGAGTGCAAGCCTCCCCACGAGACCTGCCGATCGCCGGGCGCTTCCGCCTCCGGGGCGACGCTGAATGCGCCCTCGCCCGTATCGAAGAGAGGCCGGATCGCGGCGGCCCAGATCCCTTCGAACAGCTCCGGCCTGCGAGCCTGCGAGTAGCCGAGGCCCGGCCCGACCGTGATTCCGGGCCCCGTGCCGTCGGACCCGATCTCGATCCGTTCCGTGCCTTCGTTCTCGAGGTCGACGCGCAGAGAGAACACGTGGCTCGCTCGCGAGAACTCGTAGGTCTTGACGATCCGCAGCCCGGACTCGGCGACCGGGGAGGTGAACACGAGGGTCGTTCGGTCGCCCTCGCGTGACCTCGAGAGTCCGTGCACGCGTCGGTCGATCGAGCTTCCGTCGTCGGTGACGACGGAGAACGGCCGGAACGAGACCGCCGACACCACATCCGGATCCAGCAGCTCGCGGACGGGAGGTTCCCCGCGAGCATCCACCACGCTCCATCGAACCGGGACACCCCCGTCGACGGAGAACGTGACCTCGAAGACGTCGGTGGAGAGGACGGTCGTCTCCGCCGCCCCCATGACCGGGCCGGCGAGGCACGCCAGGAGGAACAAGCGCATCGCACGGACCCTATCAGGTCTCGGACCCCCGTAGGGACGCCTGAGGGCGCCTCGAGTGGCTGGATATCGACGGAAGGCGTAGCCTTCCTCTCGGCGGCGTTTCCCTTCCCCCCAGGCCCGGGGGTCAGGTGTTCGCCCGACGACACCGTTCGCCGCCGCTCGCTTTCCAGGTTCCCACGCCCTCGCCTGGTCATGTCCATCGAGAGGAACGCCGACAGTCTCGCGACGGAAAACCGTCTCCGCAGTCTCGGGATCCATGTCGCCCTGCTCGTCGTCGGAGCAGTCACGTTCCTCACGTACGACATCGACATCGCGGACGACATGGGGAAGTACATGTCGTACGCCGTGAACATCCTCGGCGGGAAGGGGTACGTGGACTACAACGGGGAGGACCTGCTGACGCGTGGGCCGCTCTTTCCCACGATGATCTCTTTCAGCTACTGGCTATTCGGGGTCTCGCCTTGGAGCGCCTTCTGGCCGACACGCATTTTCTGCGTGCTCAATCCGATCATCGTCTACGCGCTGGGGAAGACGCTGTTCAACCAGAGGGTCGGCGTCGCCGCAGCGGTCCTGGTGCTGACCTCCTACGCTGTCAGCTTCTGGTCCTACAGGCACATGGACGCCGTCTGGCCGTTCTTCACGCTGGCGTCCATCCTGTACCTCTACAAGGGCTTCCAGGGGGGCCGCCTCGGCTGCTGGATCCTCTCGGGAGCGCTCGCGGCGACGTCGTTCCTCGTCAAGGAATCAACGCTCCTCTTCTTCCCGCTCCCCATCCTCCTGCTCGCCGTCGTTCCCGAGTTCAGGTCGAGAAAGAACGTCTACCGGGTCTTGATCTGGTGCGCCGTGTTGCTCGCGGGGATCGCGCCGTGGCTCTATTTCATCTACGTGCAGAGCGTTTCGGAGATCGCCGGGGTGGGTAGGGCGACGACCCTGCTCGGTTCGGACTTCGGACTCGTCAGGCTCGTAGCGTTCTACTTCGAGGGCCTCTTCGACTACTACAACGGGTCGCCGCAGCCCACGCAGACCTACCTTCGAGGACTGTCATCGTGGTTCTCCGTCTCGGGGCTCTTCCTCGTGGCCTGGTGCTTCGCCCTGTACCGATCCTTCCGCGCTCGCAGAGGCGCCCTGGTCCTGGTCATCTGTCTTCTCCTCCTCTCCCCGTACATGGCATACGCCGGCCAGTTCCAGATGAGGGAGGGACAGCTGGTGATCGTCTTTCTGCTGAGCTACCTCGTACTGGCCTACTGCCTGTGCTCCGTGGCGGAGTGGCTGGCCCGCAAGATCCGGACGACCGGTACCGAAGCCCGGCGAAGAGTTGCTGCGTATTCCTCCGTCGTGATCGTGTCACCGGTCGTGCTGTTCCAGTCGTTCACGGCCTCGGGCGAGGATCTGGGTGGGCTGGCCTTCCTGCAGAGAGCTCTGACCACCCACTACTTGCAACGGGATCTGGACGAGCCCAGGTCCGTCACGGGGTCGATCAATCCCGAAGTGAGCGGAGCCGCCGACTGGTTGAAGGCGATCGCTTCGGAATCGAGGGTCATGGGCGGAAGCTTCGTGGAGAACCGGGGCATCTTCGTGTGCTCCAAGGGCGACTTGAAGCTCGTGGAATTCCCCGTCATCAGGATCAAGTACCTCGTGACGGAGTCGTACAAGCCGGCGATCAAGTGGGAGGGCCGTACCTACCCGGTCGAGGACTTCGAGTTCCCGCCCGCAGAAGATCTCCTCTTCCTCACGACCTACGTGGAAACAGCGACCAGGAGTCCGGATTGGTCCAGTCTCTACGTCCTGTACGAGTCGCACTTGCTCCAGAAGATCGAGGAGTCGGGGGTCGAGTACGTCTTCGTAGGACCCGTCTTCAACTTCCTGATCAGGTACTTCAACTCCAGCCCGTACTTCACGATCGTCTCGGACCGCGGGAACGGGAGGTTTCGCGTGTACCGGGTCGATCCTCGCGCGCGGCACACGACGCACTTGATTCGCTACACGCGGAGGACGTCGACCTGCATGAAGGGAATGAAGAGGAAAGAGCCCGCTTCCTTCAATTTCCTGGCGGACTGTCTCACGAGGCGCATGGGTCTGAAGAGATCGGAAGTGAACCGCTTGATGTCCGGGCGCGAACCCGAGGGATTCGAGGCGGTGCGATTCGACCGGGGAGCTGCGGGGCCGACCACGGACTCGCTGCGGAAGTAGGAGAGGGGAGCTGCAGCGCGACGTCGATCGGGCTCCCGACCCGGACAAGCGGCGGGAGCGGGCGGAGACGGGCCCTACCCCGTATGAAGCAGCCCGCGATTCGTCTATGCTGTCCGGCCGCCATTCGCGCGACATGCGGCAGTCGAGTCGGGGGGAGGAGCTTCCCGACGGCCGCAGCGCCGTCTCAAACCTGCACGACTGGAGACCTGATGCGAGTCTTGATCACGGGAGTCGATGGCTACCTCGGGTGGCCCCTGTCCCTTTATCTCGCGGCCCGAGGACACGAGGTCGCCGGGATCGACGACTACTCACGCCGCGCCTGGGTGGGGGAGATGGGCTCTCAGTCCGCCATTCCCATCGCGAAGATGGCCGACCGGCTGCTCGCCTACAGGGAACACCTGGGACAGAACCTGCGCTTCTATCGCGGTGATCTGACGGACTACAACTTCGTCCTCAACGCCTACAAGTCGTTCCAGCCGGAAGCGATCGTCTTCCTGGGCCAGATGCCGTCGGCGCCCTACAGCATGCTCGACGTCCACCACGCGGTCTACACGCAGACCAACAACGTGATGGGCGCGCTGGTGACGCTCTTCGCGATGAAGGAGGTCGTTCCGGACTGCCACCTCGTCAAGCTCGGCACCATGGGCGAGTACGGAACGCCCGACGTGGACATTCCGGAAGGCTTCTTCGAGCTCGAGTACCGCGGACGCAAGGACACCATGATGTTCCCGCGCAAGGCGGGCTCCTGGTACCACCAGTCGAAAGTGCACGACACGCACAACGTCGAGATGGCCTGTCGGCTGTGGGGCATGCGCTCGACGGACATCATGCAGGGGGTCGTCTACGGCACCTACATCGACGAGATGGGGGACGACGAGCGGCTGCGCACGCGCTTCGACTTCGACCAGTGCTTCGGCACGGCGATCAACCGCTTCTGCGCGCAAGCCGTGATCGGGCTTCCGCTGACTCCCTACGGCAAGGGAACGCAGAAGCGCGGCTTCCTGGCGCTGCGGGACTCGATGCAGTGCCTCGGCCTGGCCGTGGAGAACCCGCCGAAGGCCGGCGAGTGCCGCGTCTTCAACCAGTTCGAGGAGGTCTACAACGTCACCGAGCTGGCGGAGCGGGTGCAGGGTGTGGCTTCCGGCTACGGGCTGGACGTCGCGATCAACCCCATGGAGAACCCGCGCATGGAGTCCGAATCGCACCACTACAACCCGGACCACCAGCACCTGCTCGACCTCGGCTACGAGCCGACGCGCGACATGGAGACCGAGCTCAAGCAGGTCTTCCAGGATCTCATCGCCCACAAGGACCGGATCGAGGCGCGCAAAGAGGCGCAGTTCCCGGACATCCGCTGGGATGGGTCGCGCCGGAAGTCCGACTACCTCTAGCCCGGACTATTCATGACCACGCGGACCGAACACCACGAACGGCCGGCTTCGCCGGCCGTTCGGCCCCTGCCGGCACTTTGCACGCCCCGGCGTCCTCGACGACCCGTCAAGGTCGCCTGCGGGGCCGGCACGCGCAAAGTACCGGCAGGAACCGAATCGAGGCGTTCTGCCTCGCGGCTCATGAATAGTCCGGGCTAGCGCGTTTCCCCGGAGGGAAGAGCCTCGTCTTACCTGCGACTGTTCGGGGTCCTGTTCGGCGCCGCCACGCTGCTGGCGACGTTCGGTTCGTTCCGTCGTGGTCGCATTCGCCGCTTCGACTTCACGCTCGCGCTCCTGTTCTCGCTCGGGCTGATCGTCGTCTCGGCCGTACCGGATTCCGTGAACCTGGTACGGGACATGTTCTTCCTCGAGCGCGAGCAGTTCACGCGCCTGATCGCGATCCTGATCCTCTCGAACCTCGGTCTGTGGCTGCTGGTGATCTACACCCGCATCCGGTGGTCGCACCACCCGGTCCAGTTCGATCAGCTCGTGCGGAACCTCGGTGTCTCGGATTTCGACCGCCGCTATCCGGAGATGAAGACGCTGCCGCCGGTGGTCGTCGTGATTCCGGCCTACGAGGAAGAGGGGAACATCGGCGTGATGCTGGGCAAGATGCCCGAGAAGGTGTGCGACCTTCCGCTCGCCGTGCTCGTGATCGACGACGGGAGTCCGGACGACACTGCGCGTGAGGCAGCCGAGGCCGGGGCCCTCGTCGTCTCCAGCGCAATGAACCGCGGCGGCGGGGCCGCCCTCCGAATGGGCTTCGACATCGCCCGCCAGCACGGCGCCGAAATCGTCGTCACCATGGACGCCGACGGGCAGCACCTCCCGGATGAGCTGCCGAGGCTCGTGGAGCCCGTCTTGCGGCGAGAGTTCGACATCGTGATCGGGTCGAGGCTCCTGGGCGAGCGCGAGTCGGACAGCGCAGTGCGCTACGTCGGGATCCACGTCTTCAACTGGTTGATCCGACTCCTCACGTCCGTGCGCATCTCGGACTGTTCGAACGGCTACCGTGCCTTCCGAGTGGAGACCCTGGCGCGCCTCGTCCTTCGCCAGGACCAGTTCCACACCTCCGAGCTGATCATCGAGGCGGCCAAGAAGGGGATCGCCATCGGCGAGGCGCCCGTCACGGTGATGCGTCGGATGAGCGGTGAGAGCAAGAAGGGCCGCGACCTGTCCTACGGACTGTCCTTCGCACGAACGGTCCTCAAGACGTGGTGGCGCTGAGCCCCTCCGACGGAGCGGGATCGCCACCGTCCGGAGGGCCCCCGCGCACGCGGCGACGCCTGATCCGGGGGCTCGTCTCGCTCGTCGTCGCGGTCGCGTTGGTCGCCGGCCTCTCTCTGATCACGGATCTGGAGACCCTGACCTCGGTCCTGCATGCGGTCGACCCGACCTGGCTGGCCCTCTCCTTCCTGGTCTTCTGCATCACGCAGACCATCCGCGCTCAGTGCTTCTCCGTCCTCTGCCGACCCCACGACGCGAAGAACGTCGTGCCCTTCCTCCGGGTCACAGCGCTCCACCAGATGCTCCTGATGGTTCTTCCACTTCGAATGGGGGAGCTGTCCTACCCCGTCCTGATGCAGCGTTATCTCGGTCGCGCGATTCCACACGGCGTGGGCGACCTGGTGATCGTCCGTCTGCTGGATCTCGTCCTCGCTGCCACCTGCTTCGGGCTCGGTCTCGTGGCGCTGCCGAGATCCGCAACGAACGGGAGCGAGATGCTCGTGGCCGCGGGTGTGATCGTGGCCCTGGGAGTCTTCGGGCTGCTGAGACTCTCGACAGTGGTACGGCTGAGCCGGAAGTCCCTCCTGCGCGCCCGACGCCTTGCACCACGGCTCACGCGCTCGGCTCGTCGGTTCTTGCGCGACCTCGACCACTCCGTACACCGAGCGGGCCGGAAGACGCTCGCTTCCGTCGCCGCGCTCAGCATCGCCGCCACGGTCACCGGAACCGTGCGCGTGGGCTTCCTCTTCGCCGCCTTCGGGGTCGAGACGGGGCTCTTCACTGCCACGCTGCTCTTCGGCGCCTCGAACGTGCTCGGCCTGATTCCCCTGCACGGTTTCGGCGGGCTGGGGCCGAAGCAGGCCGGCATGGCGGGCATTCTCGTTATCCTCGGCGTCGCCGCCACGAAGGCCGCTTCGTTGATGCTCCTCTACCAGGCGACGATCGTCCTCTTCGTCGGCACACTGGCTCTGTTGCTCTACGGAAGCTGGCTCTCGAGCGGCCGATCGCTCCAGGGGCAGGAACTCGGATGACCGCCTATTCCCGTCTCAGACTCCAGTCGAACCCGCGCGACTTCATGACGCTGCTCGGGTTCTGCCTCTTCGGTTCAGAGGGCGCCGGATACCGGTCCAAGGTCGAGGACTGGCTGCGCGCGAAGACCGGAGCGGCGCGCGCCATCGGCACGAACCAGGGACGGATAGGTATCTACGCCGCGATCAAAGCGGCGGTCGAAGGTGACCGCAATCGCGTCATCCTCTCGCCCTACACGCTCTACGAGGTCGTGAACATGGTCGTCTACGCGGGCGGTGAACCCGTCTTCGTGGACACACAGCCCGACGCGCCCTTCGTCAGCGCCGCGGACGTCGAGAGTCTGATGGATTCGCGAACGGCCGCCGTGATGATCACGCACTATCACCTCCCTGTGCCGGAGACCGTGGAGATCGCGGCGCTCGCGCGGGCGAAGGGCATCCCGCTGATCGAGGACGCCGCCGTCTCCTTCGGCGCCGCGATCGGCGGACGGCCTGTCGGGACCATCGGGGACGTGGGCGCTTTTTCGTTCGGCCTCTTCAAGATCATCAACGCCTTCTACGGTGGCGCCGTGATCGGGAACAACGAGGAGTACGTCGAGCGGATCGCAGCGGTCCTCGATGCCTTCTCCACGGAACGCCGGCAGCGTCTGTTCCGGCGCTGGGGCTACGGGGCGGCGCTCGCGTCGATGACCCACCCGGTTCCGTTCGCCCTCTTCACCTACCCGCTCCTCCGACTCAGCCAGGCGAACAACTTCATCTCCCGCTTCACGCGTGCCGACGCGGATCCCTCCATCCGGGACGAGATCCCGGAGGAGCTCCTGCGACAGCCGACGGAGACCCAGATGGAGCTCGTCTGGCGCGGGCTCCAGGGCGTCGAAGAAGGGCGGGTGATCCGCGAGGAACGGGCGCGGCGCTACCACCGCGAGCTCGCGGACGTCGACGGCGTTGTCCTGCCGGACATTCCGGACGGGACAGTCGGGTCGTGGACCGAGTTTCCGATCGTCGTGCGGGACCGGGATGCGCTCTACGAGCACTTCCTCCGGGAGCGCCGTGACGTTCGGTACTACTACTATCGCAACTGCGCCGAGCTCCCGATCTTCGAGCACTGCGCGCGACCCTGTCCCAATGCGCACGACCTGATGCTCAACACGCTGATGCTGCCCTTGTATCCGCGCTATCCCGACTCCGAGATCGGGCGCAACATCGAGGCGATTCGCCGACACTTCGGCGCCTAGCCCGGACTATTCATGACCACGCGGACCGAACACCACGAACGGCCGGCTGCGCCGGCCTTTCGGCCCCTGCCGGCACCTTGCACGCACCGGCGTCCTCGACGACCGGTCAAGGTCGCCTGCGGGGCCGGCACGCGCAAAGTACCGGCAGGAACCGAATCGAGGCGTTCTGCCTCGCGGCTCATGAAGAGTCCGGGCTAGCCCGACCCATGGCGGACTCCGACGTGGCGCGGCTCGGTCGGGAGGTCTCGTCCTTCACGCGCTATCTCGTCGGTCGCCCGCCGACGCAGAGGCTCGTCCTGAGGTACGCGGAGGCGCTCGCGACGCTCGGCCTGGCGCACCCCGCGACGGCGTTCGACGGGCGGCTCCTGCGCACGGCTCTTGTCCATCCGTTCGCGACCGAGATGCTCGACACGGCCTGCGCCCTCCTGGCGAAGGACTCGCTCCTGCGCAGGCGCCTCTTCGTGCTCGCCGGGCTGCTCGAGACCGAACCGACCTTTGCGGAGCTCTTCGTCGGACAGCCGCCCGGACGTATTCGGATCGCCGTCGGCTTGCTGGGGGCCGGCACGCGGGCCGGGCTCTCCTTCATCCTCGGAGCGCCGATGCTCCTCGCGCTGCGGTGGACGTCGTGAACGTCCTGGTGGTGGGCTCCGGTGCGGGCGCCGTGCAGGCGAGCCTCGAGCTCCTCGAGCGGGGGCTCCGCGTCCGGATGGTCGACATGGGAACGCGCGCGTCACCGGCCACGCCGGGCCTGCCGGCGAGGGGCTTCCACGAGCTGCGCACGTCGGATCCCGAGCAGCAGGACTACTTCCTGGGTCGCGAGCTCGAGGGGATTCCCTTCGACGACATCCGTACCGGGAACAAGCTGCCGCCGCTGAAGAAGCACGTCATCGCGTCCGACGCCGAGAGGCCTCCGTCCGAGACCGGCGACTTCGTGTTGAACCAGTCACTCTCCCGTGGGGGGCTCGCGATGAGCTGGGGTGCCGGGGCCATGCCCCTGCGCGAGAACGACTTCGGTGCCTTCCCGTACGGGCTCGCGGACCTGGCCCCGTACTACGAGAAGGTCTGCCGGACGATCGGGGTCTCCGGTGACAAGGACGACCTGGCCGAGCGGCTGCAGGCTCCGGAAGCCTTGCAGAGTCCGCTCGAGCTGGACACACCGAGCGCGCGGCTGCTCGCGGCGTACCGGCGAGCCGGTCGACGCATGCGCGACCGCGGCCTGACCATGGGGCGCGCCTGGCTGGCCGTCACCACGGAGGAATCGCCGAACCGGGATGCGTGCGCCTACAACGACATGGAGTTCTGGGGTGACGCCGACACTGCCGTCTACCGGCCCGAGTGGACCCTGCGCGAGCTGGAGAAGAACGAGGCGTTCGAGTACCTGGGCGGGCTCGAGGCGCTGAGCTTCGAGGAGGTCGGCGGACGCGTTCGCCTCGACGTGTGTGAAACGGCGACGGGCGAGCGATCGAGCCTGGAGGCCGATGCACTCGTCCTCTCGGCGTCGATCCCGGGGAGCGCGCGCATCGCACTGCGCTCCCTCGGGCGCTTCGGCGCCGAGCACTCGGTCCCCATCTGCACCAACGCCTACAGCTACGTGCCCTGCCTCTACCTGCCCATGCTGGGACGCCCGGTCCGGGACCGGCGCTGCTCGCTGGCTCAGCTCTCGCTCCTCTTCGAGCCGGACGCGGATCCGAGCCACGCGATCTTCTCGAGCGTGTTCACCTATCGCTCGATGCTGACCTTCAAGCTCCTGAAGGAAGCGCCGCTGCCGTACCGCTTCGGGCTCGACGTGTTCCGGATGCTGCTCCCGGCGATGATGATCGTCACGGTCTTCCACGCCGACGAGCCCGGAGCCGGCAAGCGCTACTGGATCGAGAAGGACGACGGGGGAGGAGTGGAGCGGGATCACATCCGCTACGAAGAGGACGCCGCGATCACGTTGCGACGCGACCGAACCGAGAAGAGCCTCTTCGCGAGCCTCCGGAAGCTCGGCCTCCTGCCCATCAAGCGCATCCGGCGGGCGCCGGGGAGCGCGATCCACTACGCCGGATCCCTGCCCCTCTCTGCGCGTGACACCGAACTGACGTGCACGGGTGAGGGTCGTCTGCGCCCCTTCTCCCGCGTCTGGGTGGCCGACGCCTCGGCTCTTCCGATGATGCCCGCGGTTCCGCCGACCTTCACGCTCATGGCGAACGCCCGCCGCGCCGCGCACCACCTGGCCGACGAGCTCGCTCGGTAGGGCGCGGAGCGGGTCCCGGTCAGCCGTCGAGCTCCGCGCGATAGCTCCCGAGCTCGGCCCACTCTTCATCGGTGAGCCGCACTCGGTCCCGACGTGGCATGGGCGCCGGCCCGGGGCCGGGCCGGCGCGTCAGGCCGAACGCGCTCTCGATCCGATCCAGCGTGCTCGCCGTGTTCGCGCAGAGGTCCTCGTAGTCCACGACCATCGAGACTGCCGGAGACGTCGCCAAGAACTCGTTCACGATGCGGTCGATCGTCGCCACCTGCCACAGCACCTGGTAGAGCGGCGGCCTCTCCCCGACGTCGGCCGTTCCCGGGGGCTCGATGCTGAACCACTCCTCGTCGGACCCGTGGAACCGACGGCGTGAGAGCAGCAGGGATTGCGCGGTGAACAGCGGATCCCGTCGGATGTGAATGAAGCGCGCCTCGGGAAACACTGCGGCGATACGCGGCAGGCGCACGCTGTCCGCCAGGTTCTTCGTCACGAGCGGGCCGCCGAGTGCATCCGAGATCAGGATCACCGTATTCCTGACGAGCGTCTTCTCCTCCGGCCCGGCCTCCTCGCGAAACCACGCACGGTGGACGGCGCCCGCTTCGTTGGGGGAGAGGAGTCCCGGCGTGTAGCCGAGGTCGCTCTCCCGGATCTCCCGGGGCCGGCGCATCCAGCGCGCCGTGGCACGCGCGGTCCGGACCATCGTGCGCGGCATGGCCGCCATGAGGTTCGAGACGTAGGCGGCGTGGAAGTGCTTGACGATCAGCTGGAAGAGGAGCGTCGAGCCCGTGCGCGGCGGCCCGACGATGAAGAGGGGGGCTCGGGACTCGGCGAACTCGCGTTCGGGCCCGCGCGCGAGTGAGTCGTGGCCCGACAGGCACCGTTGAACGGCGAGAGCCGTGGTGCGGAACAGCTTGTTCACGGCCGGCTCAACCCACCTGGCGGAGCAGCCACGGACCCACCGTGCCGAACAAGGGGGCCGGGAGTCGCCGGAGGATCGAGGAAGCGAGCTTGGCCGCGGCCCCGTCGCGCGTCATGCCGGCTTGCTCGCTCGGGGGGTAGACGGAGTGGACGAGCGGAACCGACTTGCCTCCCCACTTCTCCTTGAACTTCAGGAGCGAGGGATGCGAGAGCGGCGTCGAGCCGAAGTCGAAGGCGCCCGCACCGCTCTTCTTGCTCCAGAGGATCGCTTCCCAGACCAGCATGTCGTTCGCGCGCGACGTGCGGCCCCGGTCGTCGGAGGCGCCGTAGGCGTAGAGGACCGAATCCGCGAACGGCAGGAGCACCATTCCTGCGACGATCGCGCCCTCGTGCTCACCGACGAGCAGGACGGCGTCCTCGACGAGGCGAAACAGCCTGGAGAAGAAGCCGCGCGGGTAGGGGGGCGAGCCCTGGCGCCTCCGCGTCTCGAACTCGAGCCGCTCGTAGGTCTCGATCGCCTCCGCGTCGCGTCGCACCGAGACGGTGACGCCGCCCCGACGAGCCTGGCTGACGGGGCTGCGCCCTGACTTCGGGCTGACTCCGCGCCACAGCTCCTCCTCGGAGCCGGAGAGCTCGAGGGCGGTCGTCTTCTGCGTCTCGACCTTGCTCGTCCCGTGCTCCATCGGCCCCGTCTTCAGGATCAAGCGCGTCTTGCCGCCGATCGAGTCGACCGCGGCACCGATCAGAGCTGTCGCTGCCTCCTCACCGGCGAGCAGGGCCACCTGATGGGAGAAGGGCAGCCCCACGAGACGGTTGCCCGTCAAGAAGGAGCGCACGCTCATCAGGGGCAGGACTCCCCGGACCTCCCCGTCCTCGACGGCGAGGCGATAGACGGGCCGGTAGCGGTAGGTCTCCGCGAGCAGGTCCCTCCACGCGAGCGTGTGATAGACGGTCGCTGCAGGGTGGCTCGCCACGAAGTCCCGCCAGAGCGCTTCGCGCTCCGGCGTCAGGTCAAGGACTTCCACTCGGCGTCACTTCTGAATCGGGGGACGGTTCTCTCTCGCGCGGGGAAGCTACCCCTCGCGCACACGACGAGCATTGTAGCCGCGCCGTTCCGATGAGGGAAACCGGCTCAGTCCACGCGGTAGATCTTGAAGCGACCGACGCTCTCCTCGAGGGTCAACCCGACGATCGGCAGCCGGTCGGGCCTCTGTCTTCGCCCGGTCCGGCCACCCGCCACGTAGTAGCTGGCACCGAACTGCCGGAGGAGCTGTACCCGTCTCGGGTTCGGCCCGGGCTTGCAGATCGCCTCCCAGGACTCGATCCGTCGCGCGGCTTCCTCTTCGCCGAAGGCGCCGAACCTGCTCAGGAAGTGGACCTCGAACCTCTGGTACTCGGTGCGATGCGTGATGGTCTTGGCGTTTGCCGAGAGCGTGGGTAGGTGCGTGTTCAGTTCCTTGTCACCGACCACGATGGCCTCCTCGGGCAGGAGGTCGTCGAGCGCGTCGGCGAGCTCGACGTACTCCTTCACCGGGTAGTTGATCTCGTCCTGGATATCGATCGGGTGCCGCGCTCCTATCGAGAACGCCGTCCAGGCCGCGGCCACGAAAGAGAGCGCGCTTCCGGCGAGCCGGGAGTCGACGCCGCAGCGCTCTCCTATCGGCTCGAAGAGCTTCTGGAGCGCGAAGCTCACGGCCAGTCCGAAGGGTGCGAACCACAGCACGCGCCCGAGGATCGTGGGTGTGACGGCCGATCCCACGAGCCAGCCGCCGTGGGGCGTCATGGTGACGCCGAGAACGAGGAGGCACGCGACGACGTACCGCGCCGCAGGATTCTTGTGGACGTGAAAGAGGCCGACGACTCCCGCCAGGAGGACCCACAGGAACGGCAACTGCATCGCGTACTCGAGCGACACGGAATAGAGGCCGCTCTCGCCTTGGACCGTCACGGCGCGCGGGATGAAGTCGAGCTGATCCAGCGACGATGGCAGCACTTGCTCCTGCCAGAGGAAGCGAAACGAGAACGGGATCGCAACGACGACGGCCAGGAGGGACAGGAGTGCCGGCTCCCTCCGGGACCAGCCCTCGAACAGCGCCCGGATCACCGCGTAGGCGCCGATGATCAGTCCGAACAGGCCGAGCATTCCCGGGTGGGTGAAGAGTGATCCGAACGCCACCAGGGCGACGAGGACGAGCCGTCTCGCTCCGCCCGAGGTCAGGTAGCTCGAGATCACGAGCATCAAGACGGGCGCGATTACGTGCGTCGCGACGTTGTTGTCGATGAGCGTGTACTGGAGAAACGTGCGGCCGACGCGGTAGCCCTCGATCTCCTCCCAGAGCGTGGCCAGCATCGCCACCTGGGCGATGGCGGCCAGCCGCGCCCAGGGCCGCGAGAGACCGAGCCCCGTCGCGAGCTCGACCAAGGCGAGGATCGCCACGAGCGCGACGGCGGGCATGAGAAACGGATACAGCTCGATGACGTGCATCCCCGCCTGGCTCGCGACGACTGCCTGTCCGAGCGACCAGTACGAGAGCCAGAAGCGCTTCGAGAGCGGTGCATCGCTCCCGAACACGAAGTGCGTGTAGTCGAGCCCCGAGGAACCCTGGAAGTCGGTGACCTGTGCGTGGTGCGTCGCGAAGTCGATGTCCGTCGTCCGGCCGTAAACGGACGTGAGGTCGAAGACCAGGGCGATCGCGACGACGAGCGGGATCGCGAGACCGACCCCGATTGCCGCCTTGCGGAGATCGATCGCGGACATGTCGGGCGAGCGGGGCAGTCCGAGGATGCCCACGAGCCCGATCACCATCAGCCCGGTATTCACCAGGTCGATCGGCAGATGTCCTACGCGCGCGAGGATGCCGAGGAAGCCGGTGAGCGCGACCGAGACGCAGAAGCCGACCGAGAGGAACCGCGAGGCGCTGGAGGGCGTCGAGCGATCGATCCACTGCTGCAGGCACCCGCCGGGCACCACGAACATCGCGAAAGCGAGTGCTACTCGCAGCCAGGGCAGGTCCTCGAGAATCCCCTGCCACGGGAGGAGCCAGAGGGCGAGCCACAGAGCAGCGACTCCCACGCGGACGAAACGAGCTGCACCGGCGGCTTGCACTAGTGTCCTGGGTCAGGAGTGCGTTTGCACAGGTCGCTCCACCGGCGGTGCCTGGCAAGGCGCGACGACGAGGCGTATTCGTGGATACTCGGAGGAGAAGCAACGCAGTCAGGCGCCGCCGGGGGCGCGAGATGTGTGAACGCACTTCTGACCCAGGACACTAGGACGACTTCCTCGCGAACCCCCATCGGTAGACGAACGTCGCCTGGAGCTTCCTGGCGTACAGGTACATCTCCTTGCGGACGCGGTACTTCTCGATCCGGGTCTCACCCATCCGGTACTGGGGATTCTGCTTGGTCGGATCCATGGCGCGCCAGGTCTCGTAGCGCTTCGATTGGCGCAGGGAGCCGCGCGTTCGCTGGACGTCCCGGTCGATCAGATCCGCGACTTCCTCCGCGTCCCGCTGGTAGAGGGCAGGGTAATTCCAGTGGTGGAAATAGCCGCCGTAGCTCTCGGGGAGCTGGGCCTTCGGGATCAACATCCAGAGCGCGAGGAGCACGACGGTCACGTTCACGACTCGTCTCGAGAAGAAGCGCTCGAGCAGGAGCCACCAGGCGATCAGGGCGAGGGGCAGGATCGCCGTGATCCACCAGTAGAAGAAGCGACTGTGTGCGTAGACCGTGATGCGCTTGGCATCCTCGAACAGCTCGGGGAAGTAGTACGCCCCGAAGCCGGCGCGCCCGTAGGAGACGAGAGCGGCGTAGCCGAGGATCGACGTGAGGACGGACAGGAGAACGATGGCGATCGTCCGTTTCTCGTCCGCGAGAGCCCTCCGCACGATCAGGAAGAACAGTCCGACCGCCGGTACGGCGACGATGACTGCGATGCTGATTCCCCGCAGCACGGAGATCGAGTCGGTCGCCGTCGAGAGGACTGCGCGATCGAAGAGCGCGAAGAAGAAGTGCCAGAACTCCCAGCGCCAGGGGGACGTGAACGGCATCGCTCGCGACTCCGTGACCGGGTTGATCCTGAAGCGCTCCATCGGCATCAGGACGTGCAGCGCGAGGCAGAATGCGGCCGTTCCACAGATGACGAGCGTCAAGGCGGGGAGCGCCCTCTCGAGCTTCCTGTCGATCATGCGGCTCAGCGCGCACATGACGAACATCGTCCCGCCGAACAGGAGCAGGACGAAGGCTCCGCTCGAGTAGGCGAGGGAGAAGGCCACCGTGATGAGGGCGGCGAGCCCGGAGGCGACGGCCCGTGACGGCTTGTTGCCCGAGACGACACAGACGAGCGCCAGTCCCGCGAGCGCGGACATCGGCATCATCTGGTGGTAGGCGATCACCGGCTCGAGGTAGTGATAGGGCGAGAGGGTCACCCAGTAGGGCGCGCCCGCCAGCGCGAGCACGAAGACCGCCAGCGCGGAGAGGAGCACAGGGCGGTTGTCACTCGCCGCCTTGAAGCAGAAGGCGACCGAGGCGATCAGCCAGCTCCCGAGGAAGACCCCGAGGGAGACCGTGGCGAGCAGGTTGTAGTCGTGGCCGAGGTAGCGAAAGACCAGCCAGTCCAGGAGCTTCCCGGTGATGTGCACCGTGTCCTGCGCCGGTGCGAGGACCCACTCCAGGCTCAGCGCCGTCGGCATCGCGTGCCTCGGCATGTAGTAGCGCCAGTCGTCGACGAGCGGGTAGTCGAGGCGATAGCGCGCCGAAGCGACGACCTGCGCCACGAAGAGGGTCGCCAGGACGACGAGGGGCGGCAGGAACCAGAGAACCCAGCGGCGTCTTGCGGTGGTCTGCATGGACTTCGGCGCCCCGGTCAGGGCATCGCAGGTCGCCGGCAACCGCGGGGTCGCCAAGAGTCGGGGCTCGGGGCCCGGACCGCATAGGCTAGCAAGACCCCCACGGGCTTGACCATCGAGGGGGGACGGGCCCCGGAGGGCGGCGCGCGGGCCTCGCGACAGATCGCCCCGAGGGGGGGCCTCGGCGCGACTCCGCGCCGGGCTCGGCCTTTTCGGCCGCGCCACTGGCGGCTAGGTCGTGCAGAGCACCGTGCAGATCCACAGCATCCCGAGCGAGAACGCGCCGGCCGCCAGGTACTGCAAGGCAATTCGGAGTGCGGTGGTCATTGGTGAAAGGACCGTCTCGGCCCTTTCCTTCCTCAGGGGCAACGCGCGAAGAAGGGAAGCAATTCTTTCCGGCCTGTTCGATTCGAGCGCCCGCGAACGGACCTGCCTGGCGAGTGCGCCCCGTGGATTCCTGGGGTGGAACCCCTGGGCTTTTCACTTCACCCGTCTTTGTGCTCAAGCGCTTTGTTCGTGCCACCGAAAACACCTTCGGAACGCGCGGGCCCCCCCAGTTTCGCCTTCCGCGCTTCCCCTATCTCCCTACCTTGATGGACAGCTCCCCCCCGCTGGACGGGCGGTCGGGCCGCGGACTTTCCACGGCCGGCCCGCACGCACTCGACCGCTCCTGGTACGAGGAACGAAGCCGTTCCTACGAGCGTCAGATCGAGTCGGCCGAGGCACGCGGCGCAACGGGGGAAGCTGTCCGTCTTCGCTTCGCCTACGAGGAGCACCTGGAGAGCCAGCGCTCCTGGCAGGACCTGGAGCTCATGCTCCCGCCGGACCGGATCGTCGAGTGGGGCTTCTCCCTGTTCCCCGAATCCGAGCAGGCCCGGATCGAGCGGCTGATGCAGTCGACTGCCGACGCGTGTCACTCGTCTCCGATGCAATGGACGAGCGTGGGACTGGCCCGGCTCCTCTCCGGCGATTACGAGCCGGCCGTGGCTGCCTTCCGGCGCGTCGTCCAGCTCGCACCGGACCTACCGTCCGGTCACCACCACCTGGCGCTCGCGCTCGCGCGCGCCGGGCGTCTGGAAGAGGCGCTGCGCACGCTCGAGAGCGGCGTCGACAGTGTCTCGGGAATCGCAGCGTCCCATCACGCGCGAGGGTGCCTCTTGCTCGACCTGGGTCGACCCCGTGACTCGCTCGTCTCGTTCGCTCGCGCGATCGAGCTCGAGCCGGTCCGGGCGTCCTCCCACTGTCTTCGCGGAGAAGCGTTCGAGCGACTGGGGCGCTTCACGGAAGCACTGGCGGCATACCGGCGCGCCACGCGCCTCGAACCCGGGCTCGGCGAGGCGCACTTCCGAAGAGGTCGCCTCCTGCGCACGATCGGACGCGCGGAGGAAGCTCTGGATGCTTACGAGTGGGCCCTGACCGGGGGTGGTCCTCGGGCCCGAGGGTCTCTCCTGCGGGAGGGAGCTCGTCACGATGGTCAGCTGGCGGAAGTCGGGGGTACGGACTCTCCGCCAGCACCTCCTGGTCGAGACGAGCGGGTTCCGTCCCTTCGCCTCCCGTCAGCGGGTAGGCGGAGGGGCGGCGACCTCCTTTCCCCTGATCTGGGCTAGCGAGGCCGAAGGCCGAAGCTCCCCGTGCCCGTGCCCGCTCAGAAAGCCATGCCGACCGAGAAGTGCAGCAGGAAGCTCTCCTCGCCGCCCTTCGGATGCGGATTCCAGGCGGCGTCCACGCGCAGCGGACCGATCGGCAAGAAGTAGCGGATCCCCACTCCGAGGGCGGAGCGGAAGTCGTCGAACTCGAAGTAGTCCTCGTAGTTCGCGGCGACGTTGCCCATGTCGCCGAAGACCGCTCCCGACAGGTTGCCGAGGAGGCGCTGTCGGATCTCCGCGTTGAGGACCGTGAACGCCTCGCCGCCCAGGGGTTCCCCGTTCAAGTCGACGGGCCCGAGCTCGTCCTGGCGGAAGGAACGGACGGTGCTCTCGCCGCCGTTGAAGAGGCGTTCCTGGAGCGGGATGTCCTTCGTGTCGTGGGTCGGGATGATCGCGCCCGTTCTGAGGGAGAGCGCGAGAACGGTCGACGACCGGATCGGGAAGAAGTGGGACTGGCTGTAGCGAGCGCGCAGGAAGTCGAGCTCGCTGCCGAGGTAGCGGTCACCCCACTGCAGAGCAGCGCGGGCGCTGTGTCCGCGGCTGGCGACCAGCGGGCTGTCGCGCGTGTCGAGACGCACCGAGACCTCGATGGCCGAGATGTCGACGTCGTCCAGGGCCGCTAGGGCGGCCGGGTCCGTCACGTCCACGTCGCGTGCCTTCGAGCGCCTCAGGTCGTAGGAGACGCCGGTGACGAAGTTCCTGGCCCACTGGCGAGTCACCGTCACGTCGAATCCCGACTGGATGCGGGTGAAGGAAGGCTCCTCCCGGCGGAGGACCTGCAGGGACGTGTCGGCGTGGACGTCGGCACCGAACAGGAACGGATCGCCGATTCCGATCTCGACCTCTTGGTGGCGAACCGCGGCGATCCCCTCCGCACGAAAGCTCCGACCGGTTCCGAAGAGGTTCAGATTGCGGTAGCCGGCCTTGACCCGGCCGAGCTCGTACGACCCCCAGCCCGGTTCTATGAACACCTCGCGTCCAGGGCTCTCGGCCACCGTGACGACGAGGTCGCGCTCCTCTCCTTCCCCGTCGAGCTCCAGCCGAATGCTCGAGAAGAGCCCCGTCGAGAACAAGCTGCGGAAGGTGCGGCGTTCTCGGGTCGGAGTGAGCGCCTCCCCGATCTCGACGTCGAGCCGCGAGAGGATCAGCGATTCCCGCGTTCGCTCGTTCCCCTCGATCCGGACCGATCCGACGACGACGTGAGGACCCTCTTCGATCTCGATCTCGACCGCGACCGTCCACGCGTCGTTGTCCAGGCGGCGCGATACGGCGACGCGCGCGTCCGGACGTCCGGACTCTCCCAGGAACTCGATCAGCGCTGCGCGGATCCGGCGATCGACGTTGGGTACGTAGGGTTGTCCGACAGAGATCGGAAGGGCCGTGCGGAGGTCCTCCTCCGTAAAGGACTGCCCCCCCGTGAACTCGATCGAGCCCACGCGGAACGTCGGCCCCCCGTCGATCCGGAAGACCACGTCGGCGGTCTGCCTGTCCTCGCTGAACACGACCTCGGGGACGTCGACGCGAGCCAGGAGGTTCCCCGCGGCGACGTACCGATCCGTGATTGCGCCGCGCGCTGCGTCCACCTCTGCCTGGACGAAGTACGTGACCGAGCCGAGGAGGCCCGTCGGTCCTCCGACCAGTGCAGAGAGCTCGCCGGCGTCGAAGAGCTCGTTGCCCTCGAACGCGACGGTTCCGAGCCTCGAGCGCGGTCCCTCTAGGATCCGGATCGTCGCGCGCAACTTGCCGTTCTTGTCCGGCTCGAGGTCATAGTCCGCCGCGGCGAACGGGAACCCTTCCGAACGGTAGAGGCTCTCCACCTGGAAGGCGGCGTCGTCGATCGCAGACTTGGCGTATCCGGAACGCTCGAAGTCGGCCAGGTTGTCGACGACCGATCGGCGCAGTACCCGCTCGCCGATGGATCGGTTGCCCTCGAATACGAGCACGTAGTCGCTCGTCGTTCCCGTCGCGCGGCACGCGGCGATCACGAGGACCAGCACCGAGATGACGGCTCCGCTCTTCACTCGAAGCGGAAGAGGAACCGCAGGCCGAAGTTGATGTGGGCGTACTCGTCCTGTTCGGTGGCCAGGTAGAGCGTGTCTCTTCCCGAGACGACCTTGTCGGCGATCCGGTAGGTCACCTCCACCGTCTCGTCACCGTCCTGGGTCGTGTCGCGTCCGAGGTAGAGCTCGAAGCGATCGAGGAACGACTCGTTGGACTCGGTCGACTCGTCGGAGAGGAACCGCGTCAAGAGGTCCTTCGCCAGGTAGAACCCGACGGCCTGGGCCCCGCGGATCCCGGCTCGAGACGACAGCCCCTCGCCCGGATCCTGGCCCGTCCAGACGAGCGCGAACAGGTCCTCCTCGCCCAGCGGCGGAGAGGAGGACATCAGGATCTCCGGCGAGTCCCACGGTCCCGCGACGTTGACCGTCACTTCGTAGCCGCGGATGCGGTTGCCCAGCACGAGCTCGAGGTGGGGGACCATCGGGTCCTCGCGATCGAACGTGATCGTGCCCGGTCGCAGGAACAGGTCGTAGGCCGGCAGCGCGACCTTCCCCTCGTCCACGTAGATCGTTCCCGTGATCTCCGGCGTCTCGCCGGTTCCGACGAGCCGGAGGTCGGGCCGGAGGAACCCGTTGACGACATTGTTGTCGATGCGGAACGGGACCTCGTTGGTAACGCTCACGTCGAAGACCGCATTCGAGAGCGGGGGCTCGCGGAACGAGAAGATCTGGAGCGCGCGTCCTGCGGGGCGTGCTGCTGCACGGCGTCCCGGAGAGAAGAAATCGAAACGGCGCACGAAGCGGCTGTCCTGAAGGTGCAGCGTTCCGCTGACCAGCGGCTTGCTCGGCGTCCCGGTCACGTGCAGGTCGGTGTCGGCCCGGACCTTCACGCCCTGCGCCCGGTAGAGCAGGAGGTTCTCGCCGACGAGCGAGATGTCGAGACTCGTCGGCTCGGCGAGGTCGACGGCACCTTCGACCAGGAACCGAGAGCCGCCGAGCTCGCCGCTCATCGCGGTGATCCGGTAGCTGCCGCCGTCGATCTCGACGAAGGCGGAGACGTTCTCGAGGGAGGGCAGCTCCGGACTGAACTTGACCTGGCCTCCGTCGAGCTCGAGTTGGCCCACCGGTCGGATGTTGCCGAGCGTTCCCGAGAGATCGAGCGTGGCGGCCATGCGTCCGCCGAAGCGACGCAGGAAGTCCCCCTTGAGCGTTCTGTTGAGGCGCTGCAGCCAGGTAGTGTCCTCAACGATCAAACCGGCTTCGAGGGAGAGCTCCGTCTCGTCCGAGAAGACCCGCTCGCGTGCGATGAGCCGCGTGACGTCGAAGCTGTCGAGCAACTGGCCGTCCGCCTGCAACGAGAGCGCGCCGGGGACCTCGACGCGCACGCCCTCCAGTGCGACCGACTCGCCGAGGACGACCTTCCCGGCGATCTCGGCCTCGCGGAAGAGCGGCTCGCCGCCGGCGTCCAGGTCGATCCCACTGGCTTCCACCTCGATCGTTCCGGTCAGCGCGCGCCAGGTCCCGGAGAGGTCGAGGTCGACCACCGCCGACCCCTCGGGCCAGGGACGACCGGGGGGCACGAAGCGCCGCAGCTCGGCGATGTCGGGTAGGTCGAGCAGACCCCAGAGGACGACGTCGCCTTCCGCGAGGAAAGGGTCGGAGAGGGGATCCAGCGGCAACCACCCGCGAGCCTTGACGTGACTCCCGTCGTCGCTCTCCAGGTCGAGGTCCATGATGCGGAGCACGCGATCCGCGAAGCTGGCTTCCCACTGCCCGCTCCAGACGTGGTCCGCCTCGACGCCCACGAGCTCTTCGAGCGGGAAGGCCAGCCGCGAGACCTTCCCGGAGCTCTCGAACGTGAGGTCGTCCGCGCTCTTCTCGAGGACGAGCTGTCCCTCCAGACCCGCGACCTCGATGCCGTGCGGGAGTAGTGGTCCCAGGAGCGGCATGGGATCCGGCGTCCGGGCCCTGAGGTTCAGACGCGTGAGGCTGTCTTCCACCTCGACACCCAGCACGACCCCTCCAGCGCTCCCCGCGAGCACGAGGTTGCGCACGCCCACGAACTTCCCTGCGAACGAGATCACCGTGGGATCGGAGAGCGACAGCTCCGACTCGCCGCGCGCGACGGAGAGTGCGGAGAGGGCCAGGCGCCGCGGTCGAAACACGTCGTCGAGGACGAGACCGCCGGCGAGCTCGAGCCGCCAGCTCCTGGACTCGAGCAGGAAGCTCTCGATCAGGGCGCGATCACCGGCGAAGGTTCCCGCCGCCGTGAGCCCGTCGATCGCGCGACCTCCGATGACCGCGTCGACCGCCGACAGTGTCCACGACCCGTCGAGGTCACCGCCGCGACCGCGCGCCTGGCCCTCCATGCGGAGCGTTCCCCGTGTATCGGAGCGGGGGATCAGCTCGGCCAGGTCCTCGACGTCGATGCGGAACTCGATGTCGTGGAGTTTTCGCTCCTCGAGGTCGATCTGGCCGGCCAGCAAGAGCTCGCTCCTCTCGCCGCGGGAGAGGAGCTTGGTCACGCGGATGAGCCGCTCGTCGCCCTCCAGCTCGACGTCGACCGTACCCAGCGTGATCCCGGCGGCGATGACTCCCGTCCCCTCCAGGCGCGCGGAGCCTGCGAGCGCGGGCCAGTTCCCGGCGAGATCGATGTTGCCCTGCAGGCTGCCGGACCACGGCAGCGTGTCGAAGATCGCGGCGAGCGGTGCGAGGTCCTCGAAGTCCGCGAAGAGGTCGAGGTCGAGCGCGGGACCTCCTTCGGGTCGCGCGGTCGCGGTGCCGCCCTGAACGGCGAGCGAACCGCCGGGAGTCTCCAGGCGGCCGCGTTCGATCGATGCCTGACCTCTTGCGAGCGTCGCCCAGAGCTCGAGTCGGTGCTCGGGCGCTCGGGTCTCGGCTCCGAGCAGGCGCGGCAGGTCACGCGCATCGAAAGACACACGGGCGGAGCCGGCGCGCAGGAGGTCGCCCAGGCGCTTCGCCGCGAGCGGGAGGACGACGTCCTCGAACACGACGGCGTTGCCCGGCTGTTCGACGGCGATCCTACCGGAGCGCGCTTCTCCTTCGCCGAAGCGCGTTCGTCCCTCGACGTCGAAAGGTTCGCGTCCGAAGAGCGCGAGCTCTCCGACGTCGACCTGGACCTCGCCCGAGAGAGTGCTCGGTTCGGCGTACGGTACGACGAGGTTCCCCTTCAGGCGGTGCGCTACACCGGCGACCTCCGTCGTCAGGTTCGGCCACACGTCGCGCGAGAGGAGGGCGAGGTCGATCTCCTCGAGGTCGAACTCGAGCTCGAGCTCCTGGCGCGTGGAGGATCCTCTCAACTTCGCGCGTCCGTCGAACGCTTCGAGCTCTCCGTCCCAGGAGAGTCCCTCGCGGTCGCCCCAGGCGAAGCGGACCTCGCGCAGCCGCAACTCCTCCCCGAGCGTGAGCTCCCCGATGTCGACGCCGTGCGCGTCCAGCGCCAGGCGAGACGCGAGGGCGCCTTCGATGGGGCGGCGGTCGGGGCCGGTGTACGAGAACGCCTCCGCGGTCAGGCCCGCCCAGCCGCGTCCGCGTCGATCGCTCGCTTGCGGGACTCCGAGCGCGAGGCCGGACGCCTCGACCACGTGTCCTCCGGGAAGGGAGATCCGGAGCCGGCTGTCCCGAGCGAGCAGTCCGGGCAGGTGGAAGGTCCCGCCGCCGCCGCCCTCCTCGCGAGCGCCCTCACGCGGAGTCGCGAAGTCGAGCTCGAGGTCGAGCCCCTCCGTGTCCAGCCATTCGATCCCGGTCACGTCTCCGGAGAGCAGCCTCCAGAGCGAGAACTGGACGCTCAGCCTCTCCGCCTCCAGGCGATCGATCGGTCCCAGCCGGCTCGCCCGGCCCGGAATCGGCCGCAGCGAGAGCTGCTCCAGCTCCAGGAGGCTCGTCCCGTTCGCGCGGACCCGACCGACGGAGAGCTCGGCTCCGATCCGGCGTGCCGCCCACGGTCCGGCGAGCTCGATCACCGGCGGGAGCCAGAGCGACCGCGCGGCGAACACCGCTCCTCCCAGCACCAGGAGGGAGAGCGCCGTCCACCAGAGCCTGCGCCTCTTCCGCCTCCTTCGTCCCGATCTTCTTCCGCTCACCGTCCGCGCTCCCTGCGAGGTCGCGACACCGACTTCGCTGGGGGGCGGCATGGCCGGATTCTATGCCCCCACCCCCCGATCCCTTCGGCTCGAGGGCCCTCTTACTGGAGGATCGGGAGCGAACGGTGCTCGGCGATCGCCACGCGTTGCGCGAGCTTGCCCGCGACGTCGAGGAAGGCGCGCGAGACCGGGTGGTCGGGATCGGACACCACGATCGGTTCTCCACCATCGCCTCCGACGCGGACGCAGGGGTTCAACGGAATGCTCCCCAGCACGGGGAAGTCGTAGCGGTTCGCGAGCCTTTCGGCCCCGCCCGCTCCGAAGATGTGGACGATCGCCTCGAAAGTGCCGCCCTCGCCCGTCTCGACCTTCGTCTCGCCGGCCCCGGTGTCCAGCCGAACCGGCGTGCCGGCCGGACATCCCTCGACCGTTCCCCGGATTGCGTAGCCGGCCATGTTCTCGACGATCCCGAGGATCTCGACGTTGACCTGCTTGAACATCTGGACGGCCTTGGCGACGTCGAAGGTCGCGACGGCCTGCGGGGTCGTGACGAGGATCCCGCCCGAGAGCGGGACGATCTGCGCCAGGGAGAGCTGGGCGTCGCCCGTTCCGGGGGGCATGTCCACGAGCAGGTAATCGAGCTCGCCCCAGTCGACGTCCCCGAGGAACTGCTCGATGAGCTTGTGGACCATCGGGCCGCGCCAGATCACCGGCTTGTCCTCGTCGATCAAGTAGCCGATCGACATGGTCTTCACGCCGTGTCGTTCCTTGGGAACGAGCTTCTTGTCCACGGCCTCGGGCTCGCCCGTGAGCCCCATCATCATCGGGATGTCCGGTCCGTAGACGTCGCAGTCGAGCACGCCGACTCTCGCTCCCGACTTGGCGAGCGCCGCGGCCAGGTTGACGGTCACCGTGCTCTTGCCCACGCCGCCCTTGCCGCTCGACACGGCGATGAAGTGCTTCACGCCGGTCGCCAGCTTGCGCGGCGGACCGGTCTGACCCCGGACCTCGGCCGTCATCTCGACCTTCACCTTGGACACGCCCGGCAGGGCTCCGAGGAGCTCCTCCGCCTGCGCCTTCATCTGGTCCTTCACCGGGCAGGCCGGTGTCGTGAGGTTGATCGTCACGTCGACCGCGGACCCGTCGATTGCCGGTTCCTTCACGAACCCGAGCGTCACGATGTCCTGGTGGAGGTCGGGGTCCTGGATCTGTCGCAGGGCGTCGAGCACCTGCTCCTTCGTGACTTGGCTCACGGACGTTGCTCCGGGTCTTGTTGCGAGGGGCGGGACGGCCCGAATAAGGCCCCGATGGGGGGGCCTCGCGGGCGTTCGCCGCGTTCGAGCCGCACTACTCTAGGACCTGGAGGGGGGGGCACAAGTGGGGGGGCCGACGCGGGAGGATCGGATTCCGCGTGACGCCCGGTGCCCGTTCCGGATGTCCATGGCACGGAGGATCTCCACCCATGAAGAACATCGTGACCCTGTCCGGCGGACCGGCCGGCCCCGCGGCGCTCGCCGCGCTCCTGCTCCTGGCCGTCGGCCCCTTCCCTCTCCACGACCCCCCGGAGCAGCCCTGCAAGGGGACACCGATCAGCTTCATCCCCGCCTCGATCTCGAGCCCCGGTTACTACTACGTCACGACCCACCTGACCGGCCTGGCCGACGAGGACGGGCTCACGATCAACTCTCCCGGCGTCGTGATCGACCTCTGCGGCTTCACGATGCAGGGCGTGCCGGACGCGAAGACCGGGATCATCTCCGGCGCCCACGGCGTCAGGGTCCTGAACGGCCGGGTCATCGATTGGCCCGGGTTCGGGATCCAGCTCGGCGAGAACGCGGTCGTGACCGACGTCGAGGTGCGCGATTGCGGGGACAACGGGATCTGGGCCTCGTTCGGCTCGCTCGTCGAGCGCTGCGTCGTCGTGGACAACGCGGACACGGCGATCCAGCTCGGAGACCGCTCGATCGTCCGTGACTGCGTCGTCGAGGCACCCGCCGACGTCACGGGCATCGCGCTCGGAACGGATTCGATCTGCGAGGACGTCACGGTCCAAGCCGGCACCCAAGGGGTCCGGATGGACGAGCGCGGGCTCCTGAGGGGCGCGACCGTCACGGGAACCACCGATGCGGGGATCCTCATGGCGCCCTACGGGAGTGTCGAGGGCTGCGCCGTTCGCGGAATTCACACCGAAGCGTTTCCCGTCCCGAATTCCAAGGGGATCGTGCTCTCCGGGAGCGGGAGGGTCGACCGCTGCACCGTGCATCGCTGTGGGACCGGCGTCCGCGTCTCCGAGGCCTCCACCGTGACCCGGACGACGGTCAGGGAAGCCGACATCGGCATCGATGCAGGTGACTACGCGCGAGTCGAGGACTGCACGGTCGTCGAGTGCGCCGTGGATGGGATCCGAATGGAGAACGGGGGCATCGCGCGCGGGAACCTCGTGGCGCGTCAAGCGGGCGCCGGCCTCGTGGCACAGGGCGATCGCAACTGGATCGAGGGCAACGTGGCCGACGAGAACCTGTCCGGGATCGTGATCGAGGGCACGCACAACCTGGTGACGGAGAACCGCGCCGCGGACAACACCCTCCAGGACTTCAAGATCCCGTACGGGAACCCCTACGGTCCGGTGCAGAACAGCGGCTGGGCGATCCTGGCGTCGAAGCCCCAGGCGAACTTCCGGACCCCGTTCCCGTAGGCGCGGGCGTTACCCCATGCGGGGGGCTCGGTTAGGCTGTCGTCCGAGCCCCCCCGTGAGCGCCCCCCGTATCGACTCCGCCGCCGTCTGCCTGGTCTCCGGCGGCATGGACTCCGCCGTCGCCCTGGCCGAGGCGATCGCGGCCGGCCATCGCGCCCACGCGCTCACGATCGCCTACGGACAGCGGCAGGCCCAGGAGCTCGAAGCGGCGCGCGCCGTGGCGAGCTCGCTCGGCGCGATCGAACACAAGGTCGTCGCGGTCGACCTCGCGGCGATCGGGGGCTCGGCGTTGACGGACGCGATCGAGGTCCCGACGGACCGCACGCACGAGGAGATCGGTGCCGGTGTACCGGTGACCTACGTTCCGGCGCGCAACACGGTGTTCCTGTCGGTCGCCCTGGCCTGGGCCGAGACCCTGAACGCGCGCGACCTCTTCATCGGCGTCAACGCGGTCGACTACTCGGGCTATCCCGACTGCCGCCCCGCGTTCCTGCGGGCCTTCGAGGAGCTCGCCGCCGTCGCCACCGCGGCCGGGACCGAACGCGGCGAGCGCTTCCGCGTTCACGCACCCCTGCTCGAGCGGACCAAGGCCGAGATCGTTCGCCGCGCCGGCGAGCTCGGTGTCGACCTCTCGCTAACGCACACCTGCTACGACCCGGTGGAGCGCGAAGGTCGCGTCCTCGCCTGCGGCCGCTGCGACGCGTGCGCGCTGCGCCTGCGTGGATTCCGCGAAGCCGGGCTCACCGACCCGATCCACTACGTCGCGGCGGAGATCCGGATCCCGTGAGCGCCGAAGCGAACGGGCCGCGGCCGCTGGAGGCGCCTCCGTCTTGCGGAGAGGCGCGTACCGACGGCGTGCGCAAGCTGGTCGCAGTCGTCGACCGCCTGCGCGCGGCGGACGGGTGCCCGTGGGACCTCGAGCAGACCGTCGCGAGCATGGCGCCGAGCCTGGTGGAGGAGGCCTTCGAAGCCCTCGAGGCGATCGAGACCGGTGACGACGCGGCGGTGACGGAGGAGCTCGGCGACCTGCTGCTCGTCGTGACGCTGATCGCGAAGATCGCGGAACAGGAAGAACGCTTCGACCTGGGCGACGCGGCTCGCGTCGTGTCCCAGAAGCTCGTCCGCCGCCACCCGCACGTCTTCGGAGACGCGAACGTCGACTCGGCGGCGCACGTCGTCGAAAACTGGGAGCGAATCAAGGAGCGCGAGCGGCTCGAGAAGGATGCGGACGCGAGCGCTCTCGCGGGAGTGCCGAGCGCCCTGCCCGCGCTGCAGCGCGCCAACCGACTGGGCGCCAAGGCGATCGCCGCAGGCTTCCGCTGGTCCGATGCCGAAGGCGCCCTCGAGAAGATCGAAGAGGAGCTCTGCGAGGTCCGCGCCGCCTTCGAGGCCGGCGACGAGACTGCGGTCGCGCGAGAGCTCGGCGACCTCCTGCTCGCGGCTGCCTTGTTCGGCAACTACGTCGAGACCGACGCCGAGGGAGCCGCGCGTGAGGCCGTCCGGCGGTTCGAGCGTCGCTTCCGGACCATGGAGAGGACGCTCGGCGGGTCCCTCCGGGAAACCGATCTCGATGGGTTGATACGGGCGTGGGAGCGGGTCAAGGCCGAGGAGTCTCTCGACTCCGAAGCGTGACGCGAGACCGAAACCCGGTGAGAATGTCCGGCCCTCCTCAACTCGCGCCCTCCGTTCCCGTAGTGCGCGCCTCCAGAGGCAGCACGTTGCAAGGGAAGCTCATGACCGACTCACCGATCTCCGTCTCCGACGTCTACAAGTTCTACGGCGCTGCGGGCGCGGAGACGCCGGTCCTGCGGGGCGTGTCGTTCGACGTCCGGGAGGGAGAGTTCGCGTGCGTCATGGGGCCGAGCGGTTCCGGCAAGACGACGCTCCTGCACCTCATCAGCGGTCTCGACGAACCCTCCACCGGATCCGTGTCCCTGATGGGGCGAGACCTCTCGCGCCTCAATGCGCACGACCGCACGCTGCTCCGGAGGGACGCGGTGGGGTACGTTTTCCAGTTCTTCAACCTGCTCCCCAACCTCACGGCGTTCGAGAACGTCGGCCTGCCGCTCGCGATCCAGGGCAAGAAGCCCGCGAAGCACAAGGCCGAGATCGACGGTCTCTTCTCCCGCTTCGGGCTCGAGCGATGCACCGGCTCGATGCCGCATCAGCTCTCGGGCGGCGAGATGCAGCGCGTCTCGATCGCCCGCGCTCTCGCGGGCGGACAGCCGGTCCTCCTGTGCGACGAACCGACCGGAAACCTCTCGCAGAAGCACGGCGCGGAGGTGATGAAGACTCTGCGGCGCGTGGCGGACGAGGACGGACACACCGTACTGCTCGTCACTCACAACCCCCGCGATGCGGCCTACGCGGACCGCGTCCTGTTCCTGGTCGACGGCGAGATCGATCCGGGGAACGAGCTCACCGGCCCCGACATCCCCGTCGAACGCGTGCACGAGTCGCTCGCGGCTCTCCACATCTGATGGGGTTCGCAGCAGGACTCGCGCGGAAGAACCTCGTCCAGCACCCCGGGCGAACGACGTTCTCGATTCTCGGGATCGCCGTCGGGATCGCCACCGTCGTGCTCGTGTTCACGCTCGATCACAACACGATGGTCGGGCGCAAGAAGATCGCCGATCGCAACTGGCAGGCCGACGTGGAGGTCCGCCCCAAGCGCGGGCTCGAGAACGTCCGAGGCGAGCTCGGGGACACGCCGGGCGTCGAGCGCATCTCGGCTCATTTCCAGCAGGACGGGCTGTTCCGCGCGGGAGCCGGCACGCGCAAGCCCGTCCGCCTCTTCGCGATCGAGGCGGAGGCCGCTCCCGAGCTGGGCGTCTACTACTTGCGCGAGGGCGAGCACCTGGACGTCGCCGCCGTCCGCCCCGAGTGCCTCGTCGGTTCCAAGCTCGCGGAGCAGTACGGGATCTCGGTGGGGGACACCGTCTACATCGCGCAGCCCCTGCGTCGGGCGAAGAAGGTCTGCGTCGAAGGCGAGCTCCAGGAGCTCGGCGAGCCGACGCCCGAGCCGATCGACTTCCCGCACCGCGTGGCCGGTGTCCTCGAGCCCGAGCTACTGGGGCGGCGCTCCGGCGGGAACGTCGTGGTCGTCGACTACGAGAACGGGCGCGAGCTCTACGGCGACACGCTCATCCGCGAGAGCTTCTGGGTCAAGAAGGACCCGACCGTCGACGTCGAGCGCCTGCAGACGAACCTCGGCGAGCGGTTCTCGTTCAGCGTCTCCGAGGGCGCCGTGGTGGGGCAGACCGCCGACGAGCGCGCGTTCCGGAACGGCGTGCGTCTGGCCGGGCTGTTCGCACTGGTCCTGGGCCTGTACGTGATCTTCCACACGCTCTCGATGTCACTCGTCGAGCGTGTGCGTGAGGTCGGGCTCATGAACGCGCTCGGCGCGACCCGGCGGCAGATCGCTCGCATCTTCTTCGGCGAGGCGTGCTTCATCGCCATCACCGGCGGCCTCCTCGGCGCGGGAGCGGGGCTCCTGATGGCGCGCACGCTGTTGCGCAACGGCGTCTCGACCATCGGAGTCGGCCAGCGCATCTTCACCTTCGAGGTCCCCTGGGAGATCGTCGGCCCGCTGTCCGGTGTGGGAATCGGGATCGCGCTGATCGGGTCGATCTATCCTCTGTTGCGCGCCAAGCGCACGAACATCGCCGCCGCGCTTCGCGGCGAGGACGTCGGGCAGGCGTCGAGCGGTGTGCACCGCGGGTTCCAGCTCTTCACCGCGATTCTGCTCACCGTCATCCTGCCGGGCCTGTACCTCGTGATCGCACCCGTGATCGGGGAGGTCGACGAGACCTTCCTGGGAGTCATCCTGGGTGGAATCGGGGTGCTCGCGCTGCTCGTCGGCGTCCCGATGCTCGTGCCGTCGATCCTCGCCGCCGTCTGCGCGCGCATCACACGGCCGTTCAGCGACTGGTGGCCGCTCGCCGGCCTGCTCGCCTCGCGGTCGATCCAGCACAGCCCGACACGGATCTCCGCCTCCGTCGCGGCGATCGCGCTGGTCACCGCGGCGTTCGTGGGCCTGAAGGGCATGACCAACAGCCTGCGCGGCGAGGTCGAGGTCTGGGCCGGGGCCGCGGTCGAGGGCAAGCTCTGGGTGCGGGGCCTGCCCGACGTCACCTACGACGAGCTGCACGCGGCGCTCGGACCGGATGCCGGCGTGCTCGGCATCGAGGCCGGCGACGCGCGCGTCTACAACCCGTTCCTGATCCTCGGGCTGCGGCCGGAGGAGCTCGCCGGGTACGGCCCCTGCGCGCAGGATCCCGCGCTCCTCCAGTCCGTGGCGGGGGGGCAGGGAGTCATCCTCTCCAAGCGGGTGGCGCAGCGGTACGGGTACGAGGTGGGCGACGCGATCCACCTGAACACCGGCGGACACGGCGTTCAGACGTTCCCGGTCGTCGGGATCTCCGACGCCTACGGGTACTTCTTCGACCCGGACGAGCGGATGTACGGGATCGTCGGGGCCGAGTACGTCCAGCGCTACTTCTGCCTCGACACCGACACGATGAGCTCCGCCGCCCTCAAGCTCGCCGACGGCGTGTCTCCCGACGACGCGATCACGGCGGTGTACGCGGCCTTCGGAGAGTCTGGCGACCTGAACTTCCGGCCCGGGTCGGCGGTGCTCGAGTGGCACGTCGAGGACATCACGCGCGACTTCCACCTGTTCGACCTGATCCTCGGCCTGACCGCGCTCCTCGCGGGTCTCGGTGTGCTGAACGGACAGCTCCTGTCCGCGCTCGAGCGCTGGAAGGAGATGGGGGTCTTGCGCGCGCTCGGCATGACCCACGGCCAGGTGGCGGGCATGGTCCTGCTCGAGTCGACCGTGATCGGCGTCATCGGAGCTCTGCTCGGGCTCGCGATAGGCTCCGTCCTGACTCCTCTCATCGTGGAAGCGCTCCAGGTGATCTCGAGCCTCCCGCTGCCGCATCGCACGGCCGGTCCCTGGCTCGCGTGGTCGCTCGCGGGAGCGGTCTCCCTGACGGTCCTGGCCGGGCTCTATCCCATCTGGCGCATGAATCGTTTCGACGCCGTCCGGGCCGTGCGCACCGGCTGAGAAGTGCCTTGAGGCGCGGGAGGCCCGAGCTATACTCCCGGCCGCGAGCCGCGGGGACGTAGCTCAATTGGTTAGAGTGCCGGCCTGTCACGCCGGAGGTTGCGGGTTCAAGTCCCGTCGTCCTCGCCATCTTCCGGCCGTAGGCCGGCAAGATGGCGTCCGTGCCCGTGTCCGGCGACATCGGAAATCCCGACCGATTGGCGCTCGCCCTCCCGAGTTCATGCCCCCGCCCTCCTCGCTGCCGCCCCCTCTCCTGATCGAGGACGAGGCGGAGTTCGGGGAGCTCCTGGATGAACTGTCCCGGGCCGATGTCGTCGCCGTCGACACCGAGGCGGACTCGTTCTTCAACTACCGCGAGAAGGTCTGCCTGATCCAGGTCACCGCGGGGGAGCGCGACTTCGTCGTCGACCCCCTGGCCGGATTCGACGTGACGCCGCTCGGGGAGGTGCTGGCCGACGAAGGCTGCACCAAGGTCTTCCACGACGGCGAGTACGACATCCTGATCCTCAAGCGGGACTACGGGTTCGACTTCGCGAACCTGTTCGACACGCGCATCGCCGCGGCTGCGCTCGGCGAGCCCAACCCGGGGCTCGCGTCGGTCCTCAAGAAGTACTTCGACGTCGAGCTCGACAAGTCTCTACAGCGCTCCGACTGGAGCCGACGCCCGCTGGGGCCGGAGCAGATCTCCTACGCCCGCCTCGACACGCACTTCCTGATCCCGCTCATGGAGACGTTCGAGGAGGGACTGGAGCGGCTCGACCGGAGCGTCATCGTTCAAGGCGAGTGCGAGCGCCTGACCGCGCTCGAGCCGGTCGAGCGTTCCTTCAACCCCGACGAGTTCGTCCGCATCAAGGGCGTCCGCGACCTCTCGGGGGAGGGCAAGCAAGCGTTGCGCGAGCTCTACGTCCTGCGCGATCGCCTGGCGGAGGACGTGAACCGGCCCCCCTTCAAGGTGCTCTCGAACCAGGTGCTGATCGAAGTGGCGCGTTCCGCACCGAAGAGCATCAAGTCGCTCTCGGGTATTCCCGGGCTCTCTTCTCGGATGCTCCGGCGCATGGGCGACGACATCCTCGACGCCGTCGACCGCGCCCGCGAGCTGGGGCCGATGAAGTCCCTCCCGCAGCTCCCCTCGCGGGACGGGCTGGGCGTGCTCGACGACGAGGCCTACGAGCTCCACGAACGACTCAGGCAGTGGCGCAAGGAGCGCGCGGACTCCGAGGGGATCGACTCCTCCCTGGTCTTGAATCGACACGTCATGCTCGAGCTCGCCCAGGCGCGCCCGGCGAGCCTCGAGCGGCTCGCCGACGTCGACGGTATCCGCGACTGGCAGCTCGAGCGCTTCGGTGCGGAGCTGGTCGAGCTCGTCCTGGACTTCGAACGCGACCTCGCGGAGGGACGCGTCGTTCCCACCCGCGGCCGCCGCAGCCGGCGGGACGCAGGCCGCTAGTGTCCTGAGTCAGAAGTTCCACGACACATCTCCCACGCCTGGACCTCCCTGGCGGCGTTGCGCCTTCTCCGAAACCCACCAAGGTTGCGTCGTCAGCGCGCCTTGCCAGGAACGCCCAGTCGCGGAACCTGTGTCGCGCAACTTCTGACTCAGGACACTAGTCGCCCCGGATCAGCTCGAGGAGCCTGAGCGTTGCCGGCTCCTCGCTGCCCCAGCGTTCGACGGCGATCTCGAGCTGCTCGCGGCCAGCCTCCACATTGCCGGCCGCGACGTAGATGACTCCCGTGTAGTGGTGCGAGCGCTGGCGCATCGTGCGCTTCTCGCCGTCGGGCATCGCGGCCGCCCTGATCACGTCCCCGAGCGAGCCGAGTTTGCTCTCGTCGATCGGGGGCACGAGCCCATGGTCGACGAGGAAGTGCAGCGTGCCGACCGCGATCTCCGCGTGACCGTCGCTGGTCGGATGCAGCATGTCGATCATCGTGTCGAAGCCGGGAATCCCGTGTTCGCTCGCGGCGTCGACGTACTCCCGAACGGGAACGAGCGGCACGCTCTCGTCGCGGGCGACCGTGCGCAGGATCTCGAGCAGGTCTCCTGTCAGCCGGATCGGCGCGCCGTCCGTGTCGCGTGACCGCTCGAACGCGGAACGCGCTTCCCCGATCGCACCTCGGTCCAGCAGCGACCGTCCCGTGGTGTAGGCCTCCGACGCTTCGGGGGTCCGGAAGATCGGCGCGTACTCGCGCAGGTTCTCGACGAGCTCGGCGAAGACGAGCGGGACGTCGTGCGCGCGCGCGGTGGCGACGATGCGCCGGAGCGACGCCTCGTAGCGCTCGAGATAGGGCGCGCGCTCGAAGGCCTGGATCGGGAGGTGGCCGAAGGTCGGTTTGCCCAGCTCCTCGGACGTCTTGTTCGTCAGGTCCTCGAGCGCCTTGAACAGCGCCTGCTTCGTGTCGATCTCGCGCAAGCGCCGCGAGATGAAGGGGCCGGCCACGGTGCGCACGAGCTCGGAGTGGGACGCGAGCTTGAAGGGGAGGTCGGGCGGGCGCTTCCAGAAGATCCGGTTCGCGAACTCGTTGTGGATCGTCGCGACGAGGTAGAGGTCGGCGTTGACCCTCTCGGCACGCTCCACGACGTCCGCGACGAGGCCGGCATCGATGGAGTTGAAGGCGAGGTTGACGACCTCGACCTCCAGCCCGAGCTCGGCGAAGAGCGGCTCGAGCAGGTTCGCGAAGGAGTACTTCTCCTCGAAGGGCCAACCCTTCACCGTCGACGCGCCGAAGGCCGCGATGCGAAACGTCCCCGGCCGTTTCGGCTCGACGTCCGTGAACATGTTCTCCGCATCTCCGCCGGGCAGGTCCCAGATGCGCGGCTGGAGCGTGAGGATCGACGGTGCGCCGCCCCACATCCGGACGAGGAGCTCCAGGACGAGGAGGAACGCGACGCCCCAGAGGAGCGAGAACAGGGGTTTCTTCAGCCGGCGCAACGGAGACGGGATCCTATCGGACCGCGCTCAGAAGATCGCCACCAGCCGACCGAGGATACGCGCGGACACGTCGAGGCCCTCGCCCGCCGCCTCCGCCGTCAGGAAGGCCGCGCTGCCCGCGACGAACATCATCGTGATCGGCAATCCGATCCAGCGCATGTGCGGCTTCCGGAACGTCTTCCTCCACTTGCGCCTTCGCTTGATCTGCGTCCAGGTCACGAAGATCGCGATCCCCGTCGCGTGGTAGAGCCCCCAGCCGATCCGGTTGAGCGATCCGGCGTGCCACAGCCCCATCACGAAGAAGGTCGCGTAGGTCGCGGCGTACGGGTTCCGCGTGTAGCCCATGACGGGGAGGTACACGTAGGACTGGCACCAGCGCGAGAGGCTCATGTGCCAGCGTTTCCAGAACTCGCCGATGTCCGTCGCGATCAACGGGAACCTGAAGTTCTCCGCGATCCGCAGTCCGAACAGGCGACTCGCGCCGATCCCGATGTCGGAGTAGGCGCTGAAGTCCATGTAGATGTACCCGAAGGTCAGCGCGAGGTAGCCCCACACCTGATAGACGGGCATGTGGGCCAGGTCGCCGAGGAAGTCGTCGCTCAGGCGCTCGAGGAGCAGGCGCAACACGACCTCGGCGACGAAGAAGCGTTTGACGAGACCCCACGCGATGCGCGTGAGCCCCTCCGTCATGGACTGCAAGGACCAGCGCTCCTCGCGGCTGTCGAGGAAGTGGTCGAAGCGTTCGATGGGTCCCGCCGTGAAGATCGGGAACAGGAACATGAAGCACAGGAACTGCGTGAAGGAGTGTCCCTTCACCGTTCCCCGCGAGACCTCGAGGGCATAGTGCACGAGCTTGAACGTGAAGAAGCTCATGCCGAGCGGAACGATCACAGCCGCCTCGATCGCATTGGAGGCCAGGACCGCGATCAGCGGAGGCAGGTACTTGAAGTAGGCGAGCTGCGCCAGGATCGCCATGATCGCGAAGATGTGGAACGATCGGCGGCGATCCCCGTTGGCTGCGGGTCCGCGAACCAGGAACCAGAAGACGACGACCCAGACGAGGAGCATCGTCACCGGTCTCCACGCGAGAGAGCCGAGGAACCCGATCGAGACGAGCGCCAGGAACCCGAGCCGCCAGCGCGACGGCAGGAGCCAGAAGAGGGCGGCCGACGCGACGAGGACGAGCCAGAACCCGGGAAGGAGGACCATGAGGGGGCCGGCGCACCCGACCGGGAGGCGCGCGAGGATGGGGCGCAACCGCGGTAGGGCGAGCCCGTCTTCTTCGGAAGGGGGCGGGGGGGCTCGTTAGCAGTCCGGGGAGAAAGCCCCGGTCTCCGGGATCCTGCGGCGGGCTGCTAGGCTTCGGAGGCATCGGCATGCGGGGAACATCGGAGAGGGGCGGAGCGGAGACCGCGGATTTCTGGCGAGAGCTGGGGCTGAGCTTCGTCACACCCTCTCCTCCCGCGCTCGGCACGGCCGCCGTGGTCCTCGCCGCAGGGTGGCTGCTCCTCGCCGCATCGATCACGCCCGAGCTCGTCGCCGAGAAGAGCGAGTACTTCGCCGCGGACCGGATGGACTACGACGCCTTCGTAACCGGCCGCGTGCAGGGGCTTGCGCGACGGCCGTCCCCGACCGTCGTGCTGCTAGGCGCTTCCGGAATGCGCCTCAGCGTGTCGCGCGTCGAGCACATCGAGGAGCACCTTTCGAGGCGGCTCGGCGGGAGCCACGACGTGATGAGCCTCGTCACGGACGGACAGTCGTGGCTCGAGACTCTCGCTCTCGTGGAGGAGCTGCCCGAATCGTTCGGGGGCCTGATCGTCGTCGACGTCAACCCGAGTCGACTGCACGTGCTGGCGAACCTGACCGAGAGCGGCCGCTACGAGTACCGCCTCGGATTCCGCAACCGCGTGTTCGAGGATGCGAACGCGCCCGCGGGTATCGTCTCCTCGACCTCTGTCTACTTCTGGGACAACCGCCTCTTCTTCCTGCCCCGCATGAGCCATGTCGTGGCCAATCTGTGGAGCGGTCCGCCCGAGGAGTTCGTGCGTGCCGCGTACAACGCGTTCGAGCGACGGGACGCTCCGCAACTGTGGGACAAGGAGCGCAAGCGCGTTCAGAACCGCGTCTTGCCCGGTTGCGAGGCTCACCTGCGCGGCTTCCTCGAGACCCTCGTGCAGACGGCCGGTGAGCACGCGAGCCGCCTCGTTCTGCTGGAGACACCGCTCTCCGCGCGCGGTCGGCGAGAGCTCTACGGCGCGGACCGCTACGAGCTCTTTCGCTCCCGGTCGAGGAGCTTCGCGGAGGAGCACGCGATCTCCTACTGGGACCTCGCCGCGGAGGCCGAGCTCGGCGACGAGGACTTCATCGACTGGGTCCACGTCGGCCACGGCGACGCGCGCCGGCGCTACACCCGGGTCCTGTCCGAGGCGCTCGTGGCTCGCTTCTCCGAGGGCGACGCCGTCTCGCCCGCAGCGGCGGGCAACTAGCGCTCGACGTATCCCAGACCCTCGAGCATCTCGAGGTCCTCGTCGCTGAGGGGTGTGGTCTCCGCGGCGCGCAGCCGGCTCCCGGCGAAGGTCGATCGGGACTCGAGCACCTCCTCGAGCTCCGCGACCTTGCGGACGCGAGTCTCCGCCAGGTTGCGCGTCTCGTGCGGGTCACGCTCCAGGTTGTAGAGCTCGAGCGCGCCGGTCTCGACGTCGCGGATCAGCTTGAACCCGTCCACGAGCACCGAACGCATGTGTGCGCGCTTCTCCTGCTTGAGGATCGGGACGAAGTCCACCTCGCAGAAGACGGGTTCCCCCGCGTCCTCGTCGCTGCCGCGCAGCACGCCCTTCAGCGACGGCGCCTGGAACGGAGTTTCGCCGGAGTCGACGCCCGCGAGGTCGAGCAGCGTGGGGGTCAGCGAGACGAGCGAGACGGGTCGGGGCTCGCTGCGACCGCGACGCGCCATGGCGGGGTCGCGGATGATCAGCGGGACGTGCACGAGGTCTTCGTACAGGTTGCGCGAGTGGCCGATCCACCCGTGGCGCATGAACTCCTCCCCGTGGTCCGCGACCACGACCACGACGGTGTTCCGGTCGAGCCCGCGCTCCTCCAGGCCGGCCAGGATCTGCCCGATGCCCTCGTCGGTGTAGCGGATCTCCTCGTCGTAGAGGTCGCGGATGAACTGGAGCTCCTTCGCGCTCAGCGTCTCGCCCAGCTCGCGCAGGACCTGGATCGGCTGCGAGCCGTCCAGCCGGCCGGCTCGCTTCGGTGCGAAGCCGTACTCGGGATGCGGCAGGTAGCTGTAGTGCGGGTCGAAGAGGAGGGCGAAGAGGTAGAAGGGTGCCACTCCCTCGCCGAGCCGGTCCAGGTGCGCGAGGACCCGTTCGGTGACGCCCGGCGTCGTCATCAGGTTGTGTCCTCCGGGCTCGGCTTCGAACAGGTCGTGTCCGCGGCCGTAGTGGAGGTCCTGCCGGAGGAGGTTGTTGCTCGTCACCGCGGCCGTTCCGTAGCCCTCCTCCCGAAGGAGCTCGGCCAGGGAGCGCACGTCCGAGGAGAGGTGCTTCCCGATGCTCGTGACCCCGTGGGAGCTCGGGTAGAGCCCGGTCAGGATCGAGGTGACCGTCGGCAGCGTCCAGGGCGCCGGCGCGTAGGCGTTCTCGAAGCGCACCGCGTCCGCGGCGAGGGCGTCGATGGCCGGCGAGGTGTCGCGCTCGTAGCCGTAACACCCGAGGTGATCCCAGCGCAGCGTGTCGACGACGAGCAGGAGGATGTTGGGCCGCGCGTCGGACGCCGCACCGCAGGCGCAGAGCGCCAGACCGATCAGACAGGAGAGGTGTCCCACGAGCCGGTGGTCGCGCATCGGGGCACAAGCCTACGCAACGACGTCCGCGTCCGCCTCGACGCGCACGTCCAGCGTTTCGGTCGAGGTCGACGCGGTTCGAAGACGGCGTTTTTCGCTCGAGAGCGGATTCGTGGTCACGATGTCGAGCCGGCCCGAGCACATCGGGTCGGGGCTGCGCTCCCGGGGTTGGGAACGAGAGCGTCTCCTGGGGTCTCCGAGCGGGTCGTGCTGGCGGCGCCCACCGGCTGGGTATTTCTACCTATCGTCGAGGTGGGTGTGCGCGTAGCTTGGGGGCTCACATCCGTCGAAGCAGAGAGGGGACCGAGAATGAGAGTCCGCGTTCAGCCGATCCTGCTTGGAGCCGCGCTCCTGCCGCTGGCTCTGTCGGGTGCCGCTTACTCCGCGCCGGGCAACGCACCGATGCGGGTTGCCGTGTCAGGCGGCGACCTCGACCTCGCGATCGTCGAGCAACTGGCCGACCTCGCCGAGTGGTGCAACAAGAAGAAGCTCTTCGCGCGCCGGGACCATCTCTACGCGTCGATCCTGAGCTTCGACACCGATCACCGCGACGCGCGCTGGCATCTGCGGTATCGCCGCGACAAGGACGGAGCGTGGCAGCGGGAGTCGGAATACCGCGTGCCCAAGGACAGGAGCGGCAAGACCGGAGAGAAGCACCTTCGGACCTACGAGGAGCGAATGGATGTGCTCGCCACGGAGCTCCGTGCGAAGACGGCCGAGCTCGTCGCGATAGGGACCGGGGACGCGAGCAATCTCTGGAGAACGTTGCTCCGCGTGTTCCCGGAAGACGCGGTGATTCACGCCGAGCTCCGCGAAAAGCGCTGGGACCTGGGTCGAAACGGTCACGTCTGGATCTCCGAAGCCGTCGAAGCCTCGCTGCTGCGCCGAGCATCCCTGCGGGGAGTTCTCGCCGAGGAACCGGATCCCTCGTTCGACGAGCGCGTGTCCGTCGTCGGCGTGGGGGACTGCGCCGTCGAGGTCGACCGGTGCCGGGATGCGCTCGCTGCGATGGAGGCCCTCGGACGGGAGGTGGCCGGGCTTCCTCTCCTGCCTCGTGGGCTCGTCGTTCACCTCGTCGGGGGCATGACCGCGTGGCGTGAATACGTCCAGTCCATCGGCCTTCCGCGCGCCGAGGTGACTCGAGCCTTCAACTACTCCAGCTACTGGATGCCCGGTACCTGGAAGCTCTACGTCGCGTGCGACGAGCCCCAGGAGCGTCTGGATCGCGCCGTGCTCCAGGCCCTCGCTTCCCAGCTCGTCCTCGCGCACGACCTCGACCGGGATTCGGGCTGGGCGTTCCAGGGACTCTGCCTGTACTTCACCGAGGAAGTGCTGCGGTCACCCACGGCCTTTCCGGTCGCCGGTTCGTCCGCGGATGCGCGCAGCGTGCTGCCGAGGGGCCCGGACTTCCGCAGCCTGGGCGTGGACTGGTTGGCCAAGGCCGGGGACGGCGCGCTCTCGGATCTCCTGAGCGAGCGCACGAGCGGACTCGACTACGGGGAGCTCGCAGCCTCGGCCCTGCTCGTGAGGTACCTGGTCGAGTCGTGCCCCGATCAAGTCGTTCCGCTCCTCGCGCAGATCGCCAAGAACGAGGACGGATGGGCCGCAGTGGAGCGGAGCCTGCAGACGAAACCCTCGGAGCTCGCAGGGACAGTGGCGGGATGGGGAGGCGAGGTCCTGTCCGTGGAGCGTGGGACACAGGATCCGCGACCGGGCTCGAGCACGAGCGAGGCCTCCTCCGGGGAGTAGTGCGCGTCGCCGCGCCGACGTCATCCCGGCGGAGTCTCGAGAGCCGCGAAGACAACCCGAGCTTGTAGGCCCGGAGGTTGTGGTGGTGGAGACGATGGGGCTCGAACCCACGACCTTCGCATTGCGAACGCGACGCTCTACCAGACTGAGCTACGTCCCCACGGGGGGGGGATTATAGGGATCGGTGCGAGGCGAGGGGAGACCCCGAATCCGTATGATCCCCCCCCCGGATCGCCACGAGCCCCAGTCCGCCATGAAAGACACCTTCCAGAGCAAGCACACCCTCACCGTCTCCGGCAAGTCCTACCGGATCGCCCGCCTCGGGGCGCTCGAGGAGCGCGGGTTCGACCTCGCGCGCCTCCCGTACTCGCTCCGGATCCTGCTCGAGAACCTGCTCCGGCGCGAGGACGGCAACGTCGTGCCGGCGGCGGACATCGAGGCCCTGGCGGGCTGGAAGCCGCATGACGCCGAGCGGGCCGAGATCGCCTTCATGCCGGCGCGCGTCCTGCTCCAGGACTTCACCGGCGTCCCGGCGGTGGTCGACCTCGCGGCGATGCGCGACGCGATGGTGCGGCTCGGCGGCGACCCGAAGAAGATCAACCCGCTCCAGCCGGTCGAGCTCGTGATCGACCACTCGGTCCAGGTCGACGCCTTCGGACGGCCGGGCGCCGCGGCGACGAACGTGGCCAAGGAGTACGAGCGCAACCTCGAGCGCTACGTCTTCCTGCGCTGGGGTCAAAACGCCTTCGACGACTTCCGCGTCGTTCCGCCCGGGACCGGGATCGTGCACCAGGTGAACCTGGAGTACCTGGCCCGCGGCGTCATCGACGTCGAGATCGACGGCGAGACCTGGGCCTACCCGGACACGGTCGTCGGGACCGACTCGCACACCACGATGGTCAACGGGCTCGGTGTGCTCGGGTGGGGCGTCGGCGGCATCGAGGCCGAGGCCGCGATGCTCGGCCAGCCGGTGTCGATGCTGATCCCCGACGTCGTCGGGATGCGGTTCGTCGGCAAGCTGGCCGAGGGCGCGACGGCGACGGACCTCGTGCTGTCCGTCACGGAGCGACTCCGCAACCACGGCGTCGTCGGCAAGTTCGTCGAGTACTTCGGTCCCGGCCTGAAGAGCCTCCCGCTCGCAGACCGCGCGACGATCGCGAACATGGCGCCCGAGTACGGCGCGACCTGCGGCATCTTCCCGGTGGACGCGGAGACGCTGCGCTACCTCGAGCTCTCCGGACGTTCGCCCGAACGCGTCGCGCTCGTCGAGGCCTACATGAAGGAGCAGGGCCTCTTCTGGGAGGCGGGCACACCGGAGCCTGAGTACACCGACGTCATCGAGTTCGACCTGGCCGAGGTCGAGCCCTCGCTCGCCGGCCCCAGCCGCCCGCAGGACCGCGTCGCGCTGCGCGACATGAAGCCCGCGTTCGCGAAGGCGCTGACGGTCTTCGACGCTCGCCGCAGCGGCGGCGAGAGCGGGGGCGGGACCGCCGTGGCGGCCAAGCGCGAGATCCAGGTCGAGGTCGGCGGCGAGACCTGCACGCTGCACGACGGATCGGTCGTCATCGCCGCGATCACGAGCTGCACGAACACGAGCAACCCGTCGGTCATGGTGGCCGCCGGTCTCGTGGCGAAGAAGGCGGCGGAGAAGGGGCTCTTCACGAAGCCCTGGGTCAAGACGAGCCTCGCCCCGGGCTCCAAGGTCGTGACGCGCTACCTCGAGGAGGCGCGGCTCCTCCCGTTCCTCGAGGCGCAACGCTTCCACGTCGTCGGCTACGGCTGCACGACCTGCATCGGGAACAGCGGGCCCCTGCCCGAGCCGGTTTCGAAGGGCGTCACCGAGGCCGACCTCACCGTGGCCTCCGTCCTGTCGGGCAACCGGAACTTCGAGGGGCGCGTGCACGCGCAGGTGCGGGCGAGCTATCTCGCGTCGCCGCCGCTCGTCGTCGCCTACGCGCTCGCGGGACGCGTCGACTTCGACCCCTACGAGGAGCCGTTGGGCGTGGGCAAGGACGGGCCGGTCTTCCTGCGCGACGTGTGGCCGACCCAGAAGGAGATCGCGAACACCGTGCGCGACGCCGTCGGATCCGAGCTCTTCGAATCGGAATACGAGGACGTCTTCCTCGGCGATCCCGAGTGGCAGGCGATCGAGACGCCGAGCGGCGACACCTACGCCTGGGACGCGAGCTCGACCTACGTCCAGGAGCCGCCGTACTTCGAGGGCATGACGCTCGAGGTCCCCGCGATCGCGCCGCTCTCCGGCGCGCGCGTCCTCGCGTTGCTCGGTGACAGCATCACCACCGACCACATCTCGCCCGCGGGCGCCATCAAGGCCGACAGCCCGGCCGGCGCCTTCCTGCAGGCGCGCGACGTGGCGCCGGTCGACTTCAACTCCTACGGCTCTCGCCGCGGGAACCACGAGGTGATGATGCGCGGCACCTTCGCCAACATCCGCATCCGGAACGAGCTCGTGCCCGGTGTCGAGGGCGGCTTCACTCTGCACCACCCGAGCGGCGAGCAGATGCCGATCTACGACGCCGCCATGCGCTACCGCGAGGACGGAACGCCCACCTGCGTGCTCGCCGGCCTGGAGTACGGGACCGGCTCGTCGCGAGACTGGGCGGCGAAGGGACCGATGCTCCAGGGCGTCCGCTTCGTGATCGCGCAGAGCTACGAGCGCATCCACCGCTCCAACCTGATCGGGATGGGCATCCTGCCGCTCGAGTTCCCGTCCGGCGAGAGCGCCGCGGGCCTCGGCCTCGACGGTACGGAGACGATCGACGTCGAGGGGCTCGACGCGCTCTTCGCGGGCGCGTTCGAGGGCGGGCGTTCGCTCCGGGTCGTCGCGCGACGCGGCGGCGAGCAGGTGACGTTCGACGCCCGCGTCCGGATCGACACGCCCCAGGAGGCGGAGTACTACAAGAACGGCGGGATCCTGCAGTACGTGCTGCGGCGCCTCGCGGCGGAGTAGGGGTCGCCTACACGTGTGACTCGGCATGTCGGGTCACATTTCGTTCCGACTCCTGGAGCGCCGCCGATCCGGCGCTGCACTTCCGGGAAAGGGGTCCGGCCGAGGACTCGGAGAGTTTCCACTCACTCTCGCCCCTCCCCATAATCGGGATTCCTCGGCCATCCAGACGGACACCCCTTCCCCCAACACCATGAAGAAGAGCCTCGTCGCGGTACTCACGCCCTTCCTCCTCTCGACCGCTCCTCACGCCCAGCAACCCGGCGAGTCACCGGCTCTCGGCAACAACCGCATCACACAGAACGACATCACGGGCGGCGCGCTCAGCCTGTTCGACATCCGCCTGGCGGGGATGAAGATCTTCTCCACGCCGTTCAACTCGCTCGACGGTTACGGAGACGGCCCCGGCGTGAACCCGCTGGACCCGGTCAGTCCGGGCGACCGGCCCACGCTCCAGAACAACGGGACGTTCTTGCGGATCAACGGCCTCGACGCACAGACGTGCATGGAGTGCCACTCGGTCGGTAGCAACGCCACGGTCCCGTTCCGCTTCGCAGTCGGAGGAGTGGGCGGCGTGAACAACAACGCCATGTTCCAGCCCGACGAGATCGACGTCGACGACGAGCTCGGGAACGGGTTCGCCTTCTACAACGGGCGCTTCATCAACCCGCCGTTCTTGTTCGGTTCGGGTGGGGTCGAGCTCGCCGGCAAGGAGATGACGATGGACCTGCAGAACCAGAAGGCGCAGGCCCAGTCGAATCCGGGCGTCTCGGTCGCGCTCGTCACCAAGGGCGTGTCGTTCGGTTCGATTACCTACGACGGCGGCTCGGGGACGTTCGACACCTCGCAGGTGGCCGGCGTCGATGCGGACCTCGTCGTCCGCCCCTTCGGTCGCAAGGGTGAGTTCGCGACCGTGCGGGGGTTCGACCTGGGGGCGATGGCGTTCCACCTGGGCATGGAGCCGGTCGAGGTCGTCGGCGCGGGAGTCGACGGAGACAACGACGGTGTCACCGACGAGATCCTGATCGGAGAGATCTCCGCGCTGCACGTCTTCAACACGAATCTCGAGCGTCCCAAGGCGGAGCGACCCAAGGGGTCGGCGAAGACCGGCAAGGCGCTCTTCTCGCAGGTCGGTTGCACGAGCTGCCACCAACCCTTCCTCAACACGACCACACAGTACCTGACCTACAGCTTCCCCGAGGTCGACGAGGACCCGACCGCCAACGTCTTCTACGCAACCGACCTGCGGAAGGGCCCTGCGGGCTTCCGGCGCAACATGCTGGGCGGGGTCAGCGTCCCGCTCTTCAGCGACCTCAAGCGCCACGACATGGGCGCGGCGCTGGCCGAATCGTTCGGCTCCCCGCTCGACAGCTTCTTCATCACCGCGCGCTTGTGGGGGATCGCCGACACGGCCCCGTACCTGCACGACGGTCGGGCACTCACACTCACCGATGCGATCTTGATGCACGGTGGTGAGGGGGCGACGGCTTCCGCGAACTTCCAGAGCCTCGCCGATACCCAGAAGGAGGACCTCCTGTCCTACTTGCGGACCCTGCGCACGCCCGAGGAGCCCGCGGAGGACCTGCTGCCCTGACCCTGCTCCGGTAAGCATGGGGCCCGGCCGCTCCCCGGCCGGGCCCCTCCGAGAGTACGGCTCACTCGAACGCCGGCTCGGCCTCGACCGCACGCCCGATCCCGCCGAAGTAGTCCTTCAGCGAGCGGTCGGCGCCGCCGGTCACGGTCATGATGAAGCGGAAGATCGGGACGTGCCAAGTGCCGTCGCGGATGACCATGTGGTTCACGCCCGTGACGCGCGTTCCGGCGTCGGTCTCCTCCAGCGACAGCTCGACCCGCGCGGTCATCGGGACGACCGAATCGGAGTAGTCGCGCACGAGGCGCTCCTGCATCTCGCGCTCGACGGTCCGGATCGTGGCCTTCGAGGAGCCCATGTCCTCGACCCAGGCGGGGAGGCCGTTCTCGGACTCGATCTCCTCGGTCCCTCGCCACATGCTCCCCGTGATGGGCGTCCGCTCGTGGTCCTCGAGCGCCGCCCAGACCTCGGCGGGCGACGCCGCATAGGTCGCCGAGACGCGACCGTGGTAGTCCTCGGGCAGGAACTTGCCCACCACGATCGGCGAGATCAGCAACAGGACCAGGAGCACGCCTGCGACCAGGAGCCACATCACGCACCCTCTCTTGCGCTTGTTCGTCTTCGGCATCGTTCGGCCTCCATCGGAGTGATCCTCGTTCGCGAACACCGTGTCGCGCCGGGCCCGACGGCGTCGGAGAATCTCGAACTTCAGTCGAGCTCGTCGAAGATCGCCCCGGACAGGTTCTTGCGGAGCGCCTGGATCGCCCGGTTGTAGCGCAGGGAGACCGCGTTCGGCGTCTCCCCGAGGAGCTCGGCTGCCTTGGCGTTCGAGTGCTGCTCGATACCGCGCAGGACGACCACCTCCCGGTCCCGGTCGGAGAGCCCGTCGAGGGCGGAGAGGAGCTCGTTGTGCCCCTCCGCGCCGACCGCGCGCGTGACCGCCCCGCGCGTCGCTGCCGGGAGTGCTCCCCACGCCGGATCGGCGTCCTCGCGCGAGCGGACGAGCTTTCGCGCGTGGTTGTTGACGCGGTAGAGGAGCGTCGTCGAGAGGAACTTGAGCACGACCGGCGTCGTGCGCCCCTCGCGCGGCTCGAGACCGCCGAGCGCCGGAAGCGCGACGGCCCAGACCTCCTGCACGAGGTCCTCGGGCTCGAGTCGCCGCCGCAGGGCCGCACCGATCCGGTAGCGCGCCTGCTCCAGGAGCAGCGGCGTGAAGCGGTTCACGATCCAGGCGAGGCTCGAGTCGTCACCCGTGCGCGCCCGCAATACGTGAAAGCTCGTACTGTCCGAGGGGCCTTCTCGTTCCCCCATGGGATCCGAATTGTAGACCCGCTGAGGTCCTTTCTCTTCCGCCCCTCGATTCTCGTTGCGGGCTTAGAATTGATGGGTTCCGCCCATCCACTTGCAACGCACCAAGACCCATGAAGAAGCTCTTCCTGCCGGCGATTCTATCCCTCGTGACGTCGGCCTCACTCGAGGCCCAGGTCGGAGAGGCTCCGGCCCTCGGCCTCGACCGCATCACCCAGAACGACATCACCGGCGGGGGACTCGACCTGTTCGACATCCGCCTGGCGGGGATGAAGATCTTCTCCACGCCGTTCAACAAGCTCGACGGTCTTGGCGACGGTCCCATGGACCCCAACGACACCGTCACCCCGGGCGGCCGTCCGACGCTGCAGAACAACGGGATGTTCCTGCGCGTGAACGGGCTGGACGCGCAGACCTGCCTGGAGTGCCACTCCGTCGGCAGCAACGCGGTCGTACCGTTCCGCTTCGCGGTCGGGGGAGCCGGCGGCGTCAACAACAACGCCATGTTCCAGCCGAGAGATATCGACGTCGACGACTCGTCCGGGAACTTCTTCGCGTTCTACAACGGGCGCTTCATCAATCCGCCGTTCCTCTTCGGCTCCGGTGGAGTCGAGCTCGCCGGCAAGGAGATGACCCAGGAGCTCCAGGCGCTCAAGGTCCAGGCGCGAGCCAACCCGGACGTACCCGTCCAGCTCGTGGCAAAGCGCGTGTCGTTCGGATCGATCACCTACGATTCCACGGCGCAGGCCTTCGACACCTCGCGGGTGGTCGGCATCGATCCGGACCTCGTCGTCCGGCCCTTCGGCCGAAAGGGAGAGTTCGCAACCGTGCGCGGATTCGACCTGGGCGCGATGGGGTTCCACCACGGCATGCAGCCGGTCGAGCTCGTCGGCCAGGGCGTGGACGACGACGGGGACGGCGTCGTGAACGAGCTCCTGGTGGGCGAGATCTCCGCGCTGCACGTCTTCGGCACCAACCTCGAGCGCCCCTTCTCGGACACGCCGAGCGGCGCGGAGAAGAACGGGGGCGCCCTCTTCGCGCGGATCGGCTGTGCGAGCTGCCACCGGCCCGCGCTCAACACCTTCTCGCCGCTCTTGACCTACAGCTTCCCCGAGGTCGACCGGAACCCGACCGCCAACGTCTTCTATGCGGCGGACCTGGCGAATGGCCCCGCGGGCTTCCCGCGCAACCGGGTGGGCGGCGTCCAGGTACCGCTCTTCAGCGATCTCAAGCGCCACGACATGGGACCGGGGCTCTCGGAGTCCTTCGGCTCTCCGCTCGACCGCATGTTCATCACGGCGCGCCTGTGGGGGATCGCGGACACGGCGCCCTATCTGCACGACGGTCGCGCGCTCCCGCTCACCGAGGCGATCGAGATGCACGGCGGCGAGGCGGCCGCGGCCTCCTCGGCTTTCCAGGCTCTGGCGAGCTCCGACAAGAGGGACCTGCTGGCGTTCCTGCGGACGCTGCGCACCCCGGTCGATCCCGGCCGGGACCTGGTCCAGTGACCGACGGCCCGGCCGTTCCCCGACCGAGGTCGGCGGGCCGGGCCTTTTCTCGGGTTCTCCGACGCCGTCCGGCGGCTCGGGACACGGAGACGGCGTGAACGATGCACACGACGATCCCGCCGTCGCGGCGGCTTTCCTCGACGGCTACCTGGCGGACCTCGAGGCCGGTCGAGAGCTGGAGCTCGCCGAGTACCTCGCCCGGTTTCCCGGCCACGAGGACCTCGTCGAACGCGAGTGGCGAGGGCTGCGGGAGGGGAGCGCGGACGAGCCCGGCGCGTTCGGGTCCTACCGGATCCAGCGCGAGCTCGGGCGCGGTGGGCAGGGCGTCGTCCACCTCGCCCTCGATGCGCGCTTGCGCCGCCCGGTGGCGCTGAAGCTCCTGGGGGGACTCGGGCCCGGTCAGGAGCTCGTGCTGGCGAGGTTTCGGCGCGAGGCGGAGGTCGCGTCGCGTCTCGAACACCCCGGGATCTGTTCCGTCTTCGACGCGGGTGTCGTCGGGAACACAGCCTACATCGCCATGCAGTACGTCGAGGGCGAGACGCTCGCGGCGCGGATCGCAGCGGCGCGCGCGGGCGGGGCCCCGCGCATCGAGCTCCCGGGCGGCGCGGACGCGATCGTCCTCCTGTTCGAGAAGGCCGCGGCGGCGCTGCACGCGGCGCACGAGGCCGGAGTCGTGCACCGCGACGTCAAGCCCGGCAACGTGATGGTGACGCCCGCGGGCGAGCCCGTGCTCCTCGACTTCGGCCTCGCGCGCGACGAGTCGGCGGAAGCGAGCGGCCTGACCCTGACCGGCGACGTCTTCGGGACTCCGGCCTACATGTCGCCCGAGCAGGTCGCGGGGCTCCGCACCGACAATCGCACCGACGTCTACTCGCTGGCGGCGACGCTCTACGAGTGCCTCACGCTCGAGCGTCCGTTTCGCGCACCGACGCGCGAGGCGCTCTACCAGGAGATTCTCGAGCTCGAACCGGACGACGTCCGCGAGCACGACACGAGCCTCCCCTCGGACCTGGCCGTCGTCCTCGCGACGGCACTGGAGAAGGACCTCGACCGCCGCTATCGCACGGCCGAGGAGCTCAAGCTCGAGCTCCGCCGGGTCCGCGAGCACGAGCCGATCCAGGCTCGACCGATCAGTCGGCTCGGGCGCATGTGGCGCTTCTCGAGACGCAACCCGGCGCTCGCCGCAACCACGGCGATCGCGCTCGGCCTGCTCGTCGTGGCGTTCGTCGTGACCGCGCTCTGGCTGCGCACGTCGGAGGAGAGCCGCGGGATCTTGATGGGTCTCAACCGGGACCTCGAGCGCTCACTCGAGGACGCTCGTGCCGGTCGGCTCTCGAAGAAGGAGGAGCGCGTGGCTGCGCTCGTCGAGCAGGGCTTCCAGACCTTCTTCGCCGGCCGGTGGGAGGGCGCCGACGAGCTCTTCGAAGCAGCGCTGGCCGAGGACCCCGCGAACCTCACGGCGCTCGCGGGGCTCTTCTGGTACCGCACTTATTCCGGTGGAGACGCGCTCGCGCTGCTCGACGGGTACGCAGCGCGCCACGGCGAGCTCCCGCTCCTGCACTGGATGCGCGGACGGGCACTCGAGCAGTGCGGCGAGCACGAGGCAGCGAGGCGCGAGCTCGCGCTGGCGGGCGACGAGGAGGACGACGTACGGCTCTACCTCGAGGGGCTGCGCGCGATCGACAACTTCGGCTACACGGCAGGACCCGACGAGGCGCGAGCGTCGCTCCCGTTCTTCGAGCGCGCGATCGCTCACGCGCGGCGGCCGCAGTTTCACTACTGGCACGGGCTGATGATGGCGGCCGACCGCGCCGGAGATCGGGCGCGTGTCGATGCGGCCGCCGAGGTGCTCGAGTACCACTGGCCCGACTCGACCTCGACCTGGGATGCCGTGGCCCAGTTCTACTTCGAGGCCGACCCCGAGCGCTCGCTCGCGGCGATGCATCGGATCCTCGAGCTCGAGGACTCGGCGATGGCGCACATCGGGATCGCGCAGCACGCGCTCGCGCGCGGGGACGAGGAAGAAGCCGAGGAGCGGTTCGACCGCGCGATCGCGTCCGATCCCGAGCTCCCCGCCGCGTACTTCATGAAGGCGAGCTGGTTGCGCGCGCAGGGCGAGCTGGACGAACCGCGGGAGCTCCTCCTGCGCGCCATCGCGATCGCGATCGAGGGCGATCCCTTCCGCGGCGTCCTGCTGGGCGAGCTCCGCGCCGTGCTCGAGGCCGCCGGGGACGGTCGCGCGACTCTCAGCGACGACGAGCTCTTCGCGCTCGCTGCCGCGGAGTGATGCGGTAGGCGCAGCGGCGCGCGCCCTCGAGGATGTGCTCGGTGCGCTCGACCTCGACTCCGTCTCCCAGGAGACCCCGGAAGAGCTCGAGCTCGTTCGCGCACAGGCCCTGGCAGACCTCGGCCGCCGCGCAGATGGGGCAGTGGTTCTCGACCAGGGTGAAGGAGCCGTCGGCAGAGCGTGACCACTCCGCCATGTAGCCCTCCTCGGTTCGGAGGCGCGTCAGTGCCGCGATGCGCTTGTCGATGTTGCCGGCGCGGGGCATGCGCGCGGCGTAGTCGGCCTGCTGGGACTTCGTGCGTGCCGCGACCAGCTTCTCGAGCGCCTTGTTGCCGAACGCGTCACGCATCGCGTCGAGCAGGCCGACCGTGAGCTCCGCATAGCCCTCGGGGAACGGGGCGTGGCCGGCTTCCGTGAGCCGCCAGACGCGCGCGGGACGACCCACGCTCTGCCGCTCCTCCTCGAAATCGACCAGCCCGTCCTCGAGCAGTCGGTCGAGGTGCTGGCGGACGGCCACCGGCGTGACGTCGAGCCGCTTCGCCAGCCTGGCGGCCGTCTGGGGGCCCTTGGTCTTCAGGTGGAAGAGGAGCTTCTCGCGCGACTTCACCCTCCGAGCCTCGCCCCAGGGGCCAAGAAAAGCAAGCAAGTGCTTGCTGAAATAAAGAAAGCAGTTAGTTTCTAAAGGCGACGCCCCCGATGGAGCGGGCTACAGGAGGACCGCCATGACGAACGTGACTGCAAAGACGAGCTGGATCCGGGTCGCGAGCTCCGGGGAGCTCATCGCGGGTGAGATGCGGACGGTCAAGCGTGCGGAACATCAGCTCGTCGTGGGACGGAACGCGGACGGAGCGCCGTTCGCCCTCGACAACCGTTGCCCCCACGAGGGCTACCCGCTGGCCTCGGGCGACCTCGAGGGCTGCGAGCTCACCTGCTGCTGGCACAACTGGAAGTTCGATACGCGTGACGGCGCGTGCTTGATGGGGGGGGAGGCCGTTCGGCGCTACCCCGTGCGCGAGCGGGATGGCGAGGTCGAGGTGGATCTCGCGGATCCGCCGCCCGAGGAGCGCTGGTCGGCGCTCCGCGCGAGCTTGGAGGAGGGGATGCTGCGGTACGAGAACGGGCGCGCGTTGCGGGACGCCGCGCGGCTCCTGCAGGCCGGCTACGCGCCGGAGCGGATCGCGGCGGACGTCGCGGCGTGGGATGCTCGTCATGCCGAGTATGGCAGCACGCATGCGCTGGCCGTGTCCGCAGACGTGGGCCGGCTCTTCGACCGCTACACCGGGACGGAGGCGCTCTACGCCCTCGCTCCCGCGATCGACATCGCCGGCGAATCGAATCGCCGTCTCCCGGTGCGCCCTCTCGCTCAGCCCCTTCCGATCGATCCGGATACCGCGGGGGAAGACCTGCGTCACGCGGTCGAGGCCGAGGATTCCGCCCGTGCCGAGGGCCTCCTGCTCGGCGCGTTCGATGCGGGCGTGGACCGCTCGGCGATCGAGTCGTGGCTCTACGCCGTGGCCTCCGACCACTTCCTCGACTTCGGCCACCCCCTGATCTACCTGGTCAAGTCCCAGGAGTTGCTCGAGCGCCTCGGCGACGGCGCGCGGAACCATGCGCGCGAGATACACGCCGGTCAGCTCTTCGGGATCGCGATGGGCACGCGCGAGGACACGCTGCCCTACATGCGCGGCTACTTCGAGCGCCTCGACGCGTCGAAGCTGCCGGAGCTCTGGGAGCGAGCTGACGGGAGCCATGTCTTCGACGCCGGCCTCGTGCGCGATGCCGTCCTCGACGGGAGCCCGGGCGAGGCTTTCGACGCGGTCTGGAAACCGCTCGAGCGCGGGGCTTCCCCGCTTGAGCTCGCGCGCACCCTCGTCGGAGCCGCGGCGCACCGCCTGCTCCGCTTCGACGACGCGGTCGACCGTGACG
>JAJDET010000293.1 GCA_029259655.1 Planctomycetota bacterium | reverse complement strand
GTTCGAGTCGTCGCCCGGGCTGCGCTTGCCGCGATTGCGCTTGGCGTCCTGGCGTTCGACCTCCTCCCGTTCCTCGCGCAGCTTGTATTGCGCCTTGGTCTCGTTCAGGAGCGGGCTCGCGAAGCGCATGTACTTCTTCTCGAGCATCGGAATCTCGTGCTCGGTCGGGGCTCGACCGACGAGGCCGCCCTCGCGCCACATGGAGGCCTGCAGCTCGTTCCACAGCGCCCTCAGGACCGGCCACCAGATGGGGGCGGTCGCGATCAGAAGGCCGTACTTGATGACGTTCTCGAGGAGATGGTCCATTCCCGGGGGGAGACCTCCAGATAGAACCTAGCGCATGGGGGAGCATCGGCAACCTCTCCGGGTCGGTCCCGTGGCCGGACGCTTACGTACGATGGGGGCGTTGGGAACGTCGTACTGGATCGGAGCGCTGACCTGCGCCGTGCTCCTGGGCCCCGCGCGGGAGCCCGAACCGGAAACGGATGCGCGTCGCGTCCGGGGCATGACCGTCTCCTGCCAGGGCTGGGGACTGGAGTGGGCGAGCGACCAGTTCGCGCGCGAGCTCGACGAGCTGGGCGAGCTGGGTGTGAACTGGGTCGCCATCCATCCCTACGCCTGGCTCGACCGGGACGGTCACCTGACCTGGGAGGAGCTCGACCCGGACGACCCGCCGGAGTGGCTCGCGCGTCCGCTGCGGGAGGCGGCCGCGCGGGGGATCTCGCTGTTCGTCAAGCCGCACCTCGGCTACTGGGGCAGCCCCTTTCGCTGGCGCGGCGAGATCGACTATCCCGACCCCGGCGAGCGCGCGCGCTTCTTCGAGGACTACGAGCGCTGGATCGTCGACGTCGCGCGCTGTACCCGCGGTGCGGCGGCGTTCGCGGTCGGGTGCGAGCTCGAGCTCCTCGCGACGGAGGCCGACGAGCCGCACTGGCGGCGCATCATCGCGCGCGTCCGCGAGGCGACCGATGCGCGCCTGACCTACGCGGCAAACTGGGACGGCTACACGCGCGTTCCGTTCTGGGACGCCCTGGATGCGATCGGCGTCCAGGCCTACTTCCCGCTCAGCGTCTCTCTGGACCCCGACGAGGCGGAGCTCCTCGCCGGATGGGCTCCCGCGCTGGCGGAGCTCGAGAGTCTCCATGTGCGGACGGGGAAGCCCGTCGTGTTCACCGAGCTGGGCTACGACCGGTCCCTGTCGGCAGCGCGCGAGCCCTGGTCCTCCCGAACGCGCGGCGCACCGCGTGACGACCGCGCCGACGCGCTCCAGGTGCGCCTGCTCACGGTCGGGCTCCGCGTGCTCGAGCGAGAGAGCGACTGGCTGCGCGGAGCGTTCCTCTGGAAGTGGTTCCCCGGCGAGGCGCGCCGGGCGTCCTTCCTCATGGATACGCCCGCGATGCGCAGCGTGATCGGAGACGCCTGGGCGCGCGGCTCCTGATCGCGATCAGCCGAGGTCGCCCGTGACCCGCCCCTCGTCGACGACGTCGTCGATCCGGTCGGGGAAGCTCCGCGCGAGCTCGACGGCGCGCCGGTCGCCGCAGCGCTGGCACTGATCGAAGTAGATCGTCGCGCCCTCGGAAGAGGGGACGAGGACCATGCCCTTCTTGGTCGTGTTCCAGATCGGGTTGGCGTCCTCGGTCCGAGGGACCCAGGTGTGCCCGAAGATTCGACAGAAGAAGTTCACGTCTCGTTTCCTCGGCCCCCGGAGCGGGGCGCGGGAGAGCGGAGTTCTAGCGCGCCCCGGAGGAGCGGGCAAGGGCGTGTCGGCCGGGTGTCCGGACCCCTACCATCGCCAGTCCATGGAAGAGAGCGACGCCGAGCCCCCCGGGCAGCCCCGCGCTCAGCCCCCCGGGTCCCCCGAGTCATGGGGCGGGGGAGTCCTGACCGTCGTCCTGGCCGGAGCGGCCTGCCTTGCGGTCGTTCGGGCGGAGTGGCCCAGGCCGAACGGGGGCGAGCTCCTGCCCCTGCTCCTGCCGCTCGCCGCCACGGTCGTGCTCTTCGGGATCGAGCGCCTGCGGGGAGCCGGCGTGCGCGCGGCGCCCCTGGCGCTCTCGCTCCTGACGGCCGCGATCGCCGGACACGCCGGCGCGCAGGTGCCCGCGTTCTCGTCGATCGAGGCCGCCGGCCACGGCCCGCTGAGCGGACTCCTGCTCGGCCTGGCGGCGCTCGCGCTCGTCGCGCTGTTCGCCCTGAACCCCGCTCGCCTTCGAGACGGCGAGCTGGCGGTGGTCGCGCTGGTCGTCTTCGCGGCCGGCAACGGAAAGGTCTGGACCCGCGAGAACGAGCTCTTCTTTCCGCTGTACGGGACGCTCGCCGCGGTCGCCGTGACGATCGTCGCCTGCGAGGGGAGGCTACGGCTCGCCCGCGCGGGGAGGCTCTTCTTCGGAGCGGCCGCGGCGTTCTGCGCCTGGGTCCTCGTGTGCGGGTTCCTGGGCGAGAACCCGGGTCGGACGGACGAGGTCTTCGGGCGCATGCTGGCCGGCTGTCTGGCGGGCGTCGTCGCGGCGTGTGCCCTCGACCGGCGCGGCGTGCAGCGCGGCCTCTTCGTCACCGGTGCGTGCGGGCTCGCCGCGTGGGCGGCCCTGCCCGCCATCGCGGACGTGGCGTCCGCGCTCGAGCTCGGCCAGGTCCTCTCGAGCACGCGGCTGCGCCTCTTCGGCCTCCATCCGAACCTGACCGGCACGTTCCTGGCCGTCCAGCTCGTGCTGGCCGTCGCACTGATCGGGTCGCGGCGCGGAGGCTCGCGGATCCTGCTCGGGCTGGTGCTCGCCGGCACCGCGCCCGCGCTCTACTTGACTCGCTCGCGTACGGCCTGGGTCGCCGCCGTCGTGGGGCTCGCCGCGCTCTTCGCCGCGCGCAAGCTCTCGCGCCGGGCGTGGATCCTCGTCCTGACGGCGGGCACCGGGCTCTTCCTCACGCTGATCCTCGTGCCGGCCGGGCGCGAAGCGGTTTTTCGGCCGGGCTCGTCGTCCTCCTCCTGGAGCCAGCGCGTGTACCTCTGGGACGCGGCGGCGAGGCTGGTGGCGGAGGACCCGCTGACGGGCATCGGCGTGAACAACTTCTTCGCACACTCGCGCGCGAGTGTCAGCCCGTCGTACTTCGACAACACCGAGAAGAACCTCCACCCGCACAACCTCTTCCTGTCCGTGGCGGAGGGCAGCGGAGTGCCCGGAGTGCTCTTGTTCGGCTGCCTGGTCGTTGGCGCGTTCGCGATGGCCGCGCGGGCGAGCCGGGGGAGGGACGGGCCCCAGCGAGTCGCGGGGCGCGCCGTTCTCGCGACGCTGGCGACGCTCTTCGCCGCGAACATGTTCGACCTCGGGCTCTCGCAGGTCACGTTCGTCCCGACGCTCTTCTGGATCCTGGCCGGGTTCGCGGCGGTGCTGGCCTCGGGCGATGTGCCCGAGCGGAAGGTCTCGCCCCTGATTTCGCGCGCCGTGCCCGTCGCGGCCCTCGCGTTCGTCCTCGTCTTCTGCGCGCGGCCGTTCGCGGCCGAGCTGGCCTTCGCCGAGGGCGTGCGGCTGGAGGAGCTGGAGGAGCCCGGCCCCGCGCTCGCCGCGTGGGAGCGGACGCAGAGGCTCCTGCCGTGGAGCGCGGCCGCGGTCGTGCGCTCGGCCAAGCTCAACGCCTCGAGCGGGAGCCCGGGCGTCGCGCGGGACCTGTACCGGACCGCGACCGAGCTCGCGCCGACGCACCCGCGCTACCGGTACCGGTACGCGAACTTCCTCGCGCTGCGGAACCGCGTATCGGATGCCCTGCGCGAGATCGAGGCGGCGCTCCGCTTCGATCCGCACGGGACCGAGGAGGGGACGCTGCGGACGCTGCGCGCGGAACTCCTCGCGCGCCAGGGCCGGGGCGCGGAGGTCGAGGCGGAAATCGCGCGCGCCATGTACGTGATGCCGGCGCTGCCCGACCGCTTCCGGCAGGGCGAGCGCTGGATCCTCGCCGTCGCAGGTGAGCCGTCGATCGACCTGGCCCGGGTCGCGCTCGAGCTCTCGGTGGAAGTGGCGGCCGGAGCAGGCCAGCGCGAGCTGTGGGAGAACCGGCGGCTCGGAGATCGCATCGCGCGGATCCTGCGCCAGGTGGGTCGCGGAGAGGAGGCGCTCGCGATGCTCGCTGCGATGGAAGAGGCGATGGGGTACCGGGACACGAGCCTGCGCCGCATCGAGACGGAGATCCGTGCGGAGCTCGGGTTGCTCGAAGGCGTGGAGGAAATCGCCGAGTACGCGAGCGCCGTGCAGGAGCGCTGGGCCGACAAGGTGCAGCTCGGGCTGGTCGACGACGCCTCGCCGCGCGAGGTCCTCGAGAAGTGCGAGCGCGACCGCCTCGTCCGGATGGACGCCTACTTCAACGCCGAGTCGTTCCGCTGGATCCACGAGCGGCTCTACAAGGCGGCGCTGCTCGTGGGTGACCTCGACCGGGCGCGGTCGGCGCTGGAGAGCGCGCTCTACTTCTCCAGCCCCGAGCAGCGACTCGACGGCCTCGCGGACTGGACCGAGGCGATGCGCAAGCGCGGTCGAGACGACGAGGCCCTCGCGGCGATCCGGCGCGGCATCGTCGCGGCGGATGCGATCGAGCACTCGGCAACGCGCTCGCAGAAGCTCCTGCGGCTGGTCGCCGGCGCGATCGCGCTCACGCCCGGACCGGATCCCGGCCGGCGAATGGCGGAGATCGAGCGGCGCACGCGCACTTCCCCGCGCGGCGCGAGCTGGCGGCTCTTCCGGATCCTGTGCCGCCTGAACCTCGCCCAGGAAGGCGCCGGCGATCGCGAGCTCGTGGGTGAGGCCCGGGAGCTCCAGCGCGAGCTGCGCGCGCGCTTCCCGGCCGAAGGCGTCGCGATCGACCGCTTCCTCTCGGAGGTCCGGTGAGGATCGCGGCGGTGGCGCTCCTCGCGCTCGCGAGCTGCTACACGATCGAGCTCTCGACGCCTCGCGCCCGCGTGGTCCCGCTCGGCGTGCCGGGACGCGTGGTCGTCGAGCCCGCGAGCGCCAGGAAGGTGATCGCGTTCCGGCACGGGGCCGTGGGGATCGCCAACCGCTACCGGGTGCGGATCGGTGCCGCGCTCGCCGCCTATGCGGAGGTCTTCCTGGGCGCGGCGCTCGCCGAGGGAGAGGGCGAGCCGCTCGTCGTCGAGATAGTCCTCCTGGACGCCGGGATCGAGTCGTTCGGCGTCCACCTCACCGCGCGCGTCGAGGTCACCTCGGGCGGCGCGATCGTGTTCGACGAGCGCTACGAGGTCGAGGCGCCCTCGAAGTTCGTCGGCGTGTCGGCCTCCGAGCGGGAGTCCGCGGAGGCCGCCCTCACCCGCGCCACGCACGAGGCGCTCGCGCTCCTCCTGCGCGAGGTCCTGGTCGACCTGCGAGCCTGGCTCTCTGCCGCGAGTGCTCAGCGACTGCGCAGCTTCGCGAGCAGCCGCAGGATCTCGACGTAGAGCCAGACCAGGGTGACCAGGAGGCCGAAGGCGGAGTACCACTCCATGTGCTTCGGCGCGCCGTGCTCGACTCCCTTCTCGATGAAGTCGAAATCGAGCACGAGGTTCAGCGCGGCGATGACCACGACGAACGCGCTGAACGCGATGCCCCACGGCCCGGACGAGTGCACGAACCCGATGTCCATGCCGAACAGGCGCAGGAGGAACGTGGCCATGTAGAGCATGAAGATCCCGCCGGTCGCGGCGAAGACCCCGAGCTTGAAGTTCTCGGTCGCGCGGATGATGCGCGCGCGGTATGCGAGCAGAAGCGCGAAGGCCACGCCGATCGTGAGCCCCACGGCCTGCACGACGATGCCCGGATACATGGCCTCGAAGACCGCGGAGATCGCGCCCAGGAAGAGCCCCTCGAGGGCGGCGTACAGCGTCGCCAGGTAGCGCGCCCAGGTCTGCTTGAAGTAGAGGACGATGGCGACGATCAAGCCGCCGATCGCGCCCCCGATCGCGAGCGGGGCGACGGCGGCCGCCGACTCCGGGCGCCCGACCATCGACCACGTGATCGAGGCGGCTGCGGTCACGACCAGGAGCAGGAAGCCGGTCTTGGTGGCGGTCCCCTCCAGGGTCATCGTGGAGGAGCGCGGGACCGCGACATCGGTCGTGAAGGCCTGGAACGTCTTCTCGCCGAGGGCGGGGTTTCCGGTGCGCATGGCGTGACACTAGCCGCCGTGCGGCCGAGGTTCCAGTCGGCCGGATCCGGCTGCCGATAGGGGAGCTCGGGATGATCCTCCAGTCCTGCCCCCGCTGCGCTCGCCAGTTCGACGTCCGGCACCTCGGGCCGGGCTCGCGCGTGCGCTGCACCTGCGACGTGGAGTTCACCGTCGAGCACCTGCGCGACGTCCGTGTGCGAGCTCGGCGCTGCACCAACTGCGGCGGCGCGGTGGACCCCGCCGTCGACTCGTGTCCCTACTGCAGTGCGGGGCTGGACGCCGCGGCGCTCACGGGCATGCCGTGTCCGCATTGCTTCGCGTGGATGGACGAGGACGCGAACCACTGCCCGAAGTGCGGGACCGAGGTCGCACCCCAGGCGCTGCCGCCGATTCCCGCGGGCAAGACCTGCCCGCGCTGTCGAGGCGACCTGCGCATCCGCTCCCTGACGCGCTTCTCGCTCGTGGAGTGCTGCGATTGTCAGGGACTGTGGCTCGATCCGGATGCCTTCGACTCCGTGTGCCGGAAGGCCGAGCGCAATGCGCACCCGGAGTCGCCGTTCGGAACGCGCGCATCGGCCGGGACGATCGAATCGACGGTCGCCTACATTCCGTGCCTGGACTGCAGCGAGCTCATGCAGCGCCGCCAGTACCGCCACCGCTCGCGTCCGACCGGTGTGGTCCTGGACGTGTGTCGGGACCACGGAGTCTGGCTCGACGCCGAGGAGCTCGAGCGGGTCCTCACGGCGATCCGGCGTGCCGGGGCCGGGCCGCCCTCGGACGCGACACCCCGTCCGAGCCTGCCGACGCGACCCTACCGTCCGCGCGAGCCTCGCGAGACTTCCGTCCTCGAAGACGTGCTCTCGGTGCTCTCGTACATGTTCGGCGGCTAGAGGCGCGGCCGACAGGTCGGCCGGTTGTGACTTGGCGCGCATCAGCGCGCGCCAAGGGTGCCCTGCGGGCAGCTACGGCGCGACTCCGCGCCGGGCTCGGCCTTCGGCCTCGGCGAGGTCCTGCTTTCCGGCCGCGAACCCGTGAGGGATGCGGGCTAGAATCGGGCCGATGCGCGCCCTCCTCCCGCTGCTCCTCACTGGCCTCGTCGCCTGCGGTTCCGGACCCGACCGCGCGCAAGAGGCGCGACCGGTGTCTCACGCGGACAACGTTCCCCTCCCGACGGCGGCTGCGCGGGAGCGCCCGTTCGTCGCCCTCGAGTACGAGGCGTACCGCGTCGACGGCGCGGGCTCGATCAGCGGCCAGGCGTTCCTGAAGACGCGCGGCGGCGACGTGAAGTTCGGTGCCGGCAACGTCGTTCACCTGAAGCCGGTGACGACCTACTCCGAGGAGTGGTTCGAGCGCGAGATCCTCGGCGGCGAGGAGCTCGAGGCGGCGGACGCCCGGGCGGACCACTACCACTGGACGACCCGCGCCGACGGCTTCGGCGGGTTCCTGTTCCAGTCGATCCCGCCCGGCCGCTACTACCTCACCTGCCGCATCACCTGGGAGATTCCCCGCCGCGAACAGGGCTTCCGAGAAGCCGGCGGCTGGGCCTGGGCAAAGGTCACGGTCCGAGACGACCGCGAGACCCGCGCCGTCGTGACGCGCTGATCCCACGCCGCACGGGCGCGTTCATCAATCGCCGAGGTATCCGATGTCGTGCAGGAGCTCGAGCGTCGCTTCCCCGGCCGCGACCCCCGGCCGCACCCTCTGCGCCGCGAGCTCGCCGACCCGGCGCACGAGCTCCTCGCGCAGCTCGCGCGCGAGGTCGGGGTTCTCCGCCGCCCGGTCGATTCGCTCTCCCGGATCGCCGGCGAGGTCGAACAGCCTCCAGTCGCCGTCCGGGCGCGCGACCTCCTCTCCCCAGCCCGCACCGCTCGGCGCGAAGTGCAGCACCCAGTCGCCCCGGCGCAGTCCGAGGATGGTCTGGCTCGTGCGTCCGTTCCACCAGCCCTGCTCGGTGGAGAAGAGGACGCCGTCGTCGGCTGCGTCGCCGTGTGCTTCCGGACGGACGAGGTCGAGCGCGTCTTCCAGCCCGGGCAGGTCCGCTCCGGCGATCCGCGCCAGGGTCGGCGCGATGTGGCGGTTCGACACGGGATGGGGGACGCGTACGCCGCGCGGAACTCCGGGGCCGGCCAGCACGAGCGGAACGCGCACGAGCTCCGAGTAGAGCTGCTTGCCGTGTTCGGCGAGGCCGTGCTCGAAGATCTCCTCGCCGTGGTCGCTCGTGTAGGCGACCACGGTCTCCTCCGCGAGCCCCAGCGCGGCGAGCTGGTCGATGATCCGGCCGACGTAGTGGTCGCCGGTCCAGGTGCAGGCGTCGTACTGCTGGTGGATCTTCCTCTGGACGTCCGGTCCGACGATGGCGTCCGGGTTCAAGGTCCCGTCCTCGTTCCGTCCGTGCGTCGCGCGTAGCGCGCGGCCGGCCCTGGCGATCATGTAGGGGCTGAACTCGTCCTCCACGTCCGCTGCGAAGCGCTCGCGCCCCTCGGGCAATGGAACGAGCGGGACGTGCGGGTCGGTGAGCTGGACGTACAGGAAGAAGCGCGTCTCGCGGACGGCCTCGATCCACTCCAGGATCGCGGGCAGGAGGAGGTCGGTCTGCCGGAACGCACCGCGGCCGTGCTCGAACGACTCGAAGCCCTGGTCGAAGTTCTTGGTGGGGACGATGAGCGGGTTCGCCGAGAAGGCGGCGGTCGTGTAGCCCACGCGCTGGAGGGCCTCGGGCAGCGTCACGAGTGAGGGTGCCAGATAGCAAGAGCGCTCGCTCCCGACGCCGTGCACCTGCGGGTGGAGCCCGGTCAGGATCGAGGCCGTCGACGGCCACGTCCAGCTGGCGGTGGAGTAGGTCTCCTCGTACAGGATCCCGCGCGCGGCCAGCTCGGTCAGGCGCGGTGAGGTCTCCCGGTCGTACCCGTACGTGGAGAGCCGGTCCGCGCGCTGCGTGTCCATCACGACCAGGACGATGTTCGGTCGCTCCGGGGAAGGGCGCGTGCGCCGGACGCGCGTGCGGCGCTCGAGCGTGAGTCCGCCGAAGCCGCACGCCAGCGGCTCGGCCGACACGCGTTCGCCCTGCGCGTCGAGGAGAACGGTGGAGAGCTCGAGCACGTCGCCGCCGCGCAGCGGAATCCCGTCCTCTCCGGTGGCGTCGACCCACGGAGAGCCCTGCTGGACACCCTGGTCGACCCCGAGGCTCGCGACGTCGAGCTCTTCCTCGGCCGCCGCGTCGCCGTTGACCGCCAGCCGGAACCGGACGCGCGTCCCCTCGAACTCGCCGGCGCTCGCCTCGCGGAAGACGGAGTGGTCGATGCCGGTCCGGGCGGTCAGCCACAGGGTCCCCTCGAAGTCGGGCAGCGCGATCCGCACCGTGGCCGGCGGCGGCAGCACGAGCGCCGGCATGTCCGCGCCGTCCACCTCGTAGTCGAGCGACGGCGTGATGACGGCGCTGTGCGGCGCGAGATCGTCGCGAGCGCTGAGCACCTCGAGGTCGATGTCCCCGAACGGGAGCTCCCGCACGACCTCGCGCAGGTTCATCTCGTCCGCCAGCGAGCCCCACAGGTGCCGGGCCACGGGCGGGGCGATGAGCAG
>JAJDET010000292.1 GCA_029259655.1 Planctomycetota bacterium | reverse complement strand
GCCGCGGTACCCGCGGCGATGCCTCCGGCGGGCGGAAGAAACCTCATGAAACACGCCGACACCGCCTAGGGCGGTCGGCTCACGAGGGACCGGCGCTGGGGCGCCTTCCTCGCGCGCGCCGGCATCCGCCGGTGCGCGGAGCGCACGGCACTGCGGGGAGAAACCCGCACGACTCACCGCAAGCGTCCGAGGCTCGTCACGTCGCGCACGACTCGCGACTAGTAGCTCTCGTCCTCGGTCGGGAAATCGCCGCCCTTGACGTCCGTCACATATCGCCCGAAGGCTTCGAGCATCTGCTGGCCGAGCTCGGCGTAGCGGCGCACGAAGCGCGGGTGGAACTTCGTGTAGATCCCGAGCATGTCGTGCGTCACGAGGATCTGGCCGTCGCAGCCGGGTCCGGCTCCGATGCCGATGACGGGGACCTCGACGTCCTTGGCGATCTCGGTCGCGAGCTCCGCCGGCACCTTCTCGATCACGAGCGCGAACACGCCCGCGTCCGAGAGCGCACGCGCGTCGCGCCGGACCTGATCGGCCTCCTCCGGCTCCGTCGCACGCACCTGGTAGGTCCCGAACTTGTGGATCGACTGGGGTGTGAGCCCGAGGTGGCCCATGACCGGGATCCCGACGTCGACGATGCGCCGGATCGTTTCGCACATCTTCTCGCCGCCCTCGAGCTTCACGGCCTCGACGCCCGCCTCCTTCACCATGCGCCCCGAGTTGCGCAGGGCCTCGTCCGAGTTGACCTGGTACGACATGAAGGGCAGGTCGCCGACGACGAGCGCCCGCTCGACCCCGCGCGAGACCCAGGCGGCGTGGAGCAGCATCTGCTCCATGGTCACGCCCACGGTCGTGTCGAGGCCCTGGACCACCATGCCGGTCGAGTCTCCGACGAGGATCACGTCGACGCCGGCACGGTCGAGTAGCTCGGCCATCAGGAAGTCGTAGGCGGTCAGCGCGCTGATGCGCTCGCCGCGGTCCTTCATCTTCCCGAGCGAGCGGGTGGTGACCTTGCGGCCAGTGGGTTTGCCCTGTGCCTCGGACATCGGGGAACCAGGATAGCGAAAGGGCTCGCTCGCGGCGCGTCGGGGCGCCATCCTGGATGCATGAGTGCGATCGAGCGCATCACCTGCGTCGTGGGCGACATCACCCACGAGCGCACGGACGCGATCGCGAACGCCGCGAACAGCGAGCTCGCGGGCGGGGGCGGCGTGGACGAGGCGATCCACCGCGCCGCCGGGCCCGGCCTCATGGAGGAGCTCCGGCGGCGCTACCCGGAGGGCTGTCCGACCGGCGAGGCCCGGGTCACCTCGGGGCACGAGCTCTCGGCGCGCTTCGTGGTCCACTGCGTCGGGCCGCGCTGGAGGGGGGGCGAGGCCGGCGAGGCGGAGCTGCTCGCGAGCTCCTACCGCTCCGCGCTCGAGCTCGCAGAGGACCTGGAGGCCCGGACCATCGCGTTCCCCGCGATCTCGACCGGGATCTACGGCTACCCCGTCCGTGAGGCCGCGCGTGTGGCCCTCGGCACGCTGGCGTCGGAGCTCGAGGCGCGTCCTTCGATCGAGTCGGTTCGAATGGTCCTGTTCGACGAGGAGCACCTGAACGTGCACGTCGAGGTCCTCGAGGAGCTCGCCGGATGACGCTCGCGTCCCTGCTCGTACAGATCGGGATCGATCCCGAGAGCGTCGCGGAGCTCGACGCGCCCGGCGGGGAGAACATCCTCGTCGAGCTCCAGTCCGCCGAGATCTCCGAGCAGGAGCTCGCGCGCGCGGCCGCTCGCGCCGAGGAGCGGGTCGCCGGTACCGGTGCTCTCTTGCTGGCAGTGGAGGGTTCCGCGAGCGACGCGGCGCTCGCGCGCATTCGCAACGTCATCTGGCCCGCCTTCCACGTGACGGCGATCGGCCGGGTCGAGAACGGCCGCGCATACCACCGCACGCTCTCGGGTGAACGCGCCCTGGAGTCGGTCGAGGGAAACCCGCGCACGCTGCTCGTCGCACACCGGAGGCAGTGGGTGCAGAGTCCCGAGGCCACGGTCGAGAAGTTCGACAAGAACGCCGCCTCGTGGAACGGCATGCCCGGCAGTCCCGGCTACAGCCACTTCCGGTGGATGCGCCGCTACGTGGGCTGCTTCGCGCGACCGCGAACGGGCGAGCGCGTGCTCGACTTCGGCTGCGGCGCGGGGTGGTGCGGGATCGAAGCGGCCCGGGGCGTGGAGGGCGTCCACGTCAGCGCCTTCGACCCGAGCCCGGAGATGGTCCGCATCGCCGAGGAGAACGCGCGGAGCGAGGGACTCGGGTCGTTCGAAGCGCGGACCGGCTTCGGCAACGACCCGCCGTTCCCGCGCGGGGACGAGGAGCCCTACGACCTGGTGATCAGCTCGGGCGTGGTGAGCTTCGCCCCCGACGTCGAGGAGTTCATCGAAGGCGTCGAGAGCACGCTGCGCCCCGGCGGAACGCTCGTCATCGGGGACATCAACTCCGACTCGCGCGGGTTCCGGTCGCGACGCCGGACGAAGCCGCTGCTCCCCGTGAGGGAGATGAACGCGTGTTCGGCCGCGGAGATCCGGCACGCCTTCGAGTCGCGCGGCTTCGCGCACCTCGAGACCTGCGGATACCAGCTCACCTGGCCGATCCCCGAGGCCATGCACCTCTCGGAGACGCGCCTCTTCGGCACGCTGTCCCTGCCGCTGCTCTACCTGAACCGCGCGCTGGCCGGGATCGACCGCGCCCTCGGCGATCCATTCGGGAGCCAGTTCGACAGCTGGGTGATGCGCTTCACGGCTCCGCGCTTGCCGGGAACGAGAACTCCGGTGCCGATCGCGGTCGAAGAGTCGCGCGAAGACGTCTCCTCGGCCCAGCCCGAGCGCGCCTGACCGGCGCTAGCCCGCATCCCTCACGGGGTCGTGAGCCAGAACGCCTCGAGTCGGTTCCTGCTGGTGCTTTGCGCGTGCCGGCCCCGCAGTCGACCTTGAACAGGTCGTCGAGGACGCCGGTGCGCGCAAAGTGCCGGCAGGAGC
>JAJDET010000291.1 GCA_029259655.1 Planctomycetota bacterium | reverse complement strand
GCGCTAGAGCGCGGCTTCACCGGGTTGATTCGGCGCGACTCCGCGCCGGGCGAGGCCATTCGGCCTCGCGGGGGTGAGACCGAGTGAGGATGGATTGGAGCGCGCGCGGGAGCGCGGGAGAAAGGCTCTAGGGGGTGAGCTTGGCGGAGAGCCAGGTTCGAATCTGTTCCGTGACCTCGTCGGCGCAGTGGTCGTGCAGGAGGTCGTGGCCGCCGTTCTCGACGAGGCGGACCTCGATGCTGTCGCACTCGAGGGCTTGCGAGGCTGCCGGGTCGGCGAGGCTGTCGCTCGAGCCGTGCAGGATCAGGACGGGGACGTCGATCTCGCCGGCTCGGGAGCGCACCGACTCGGCGGCTTCCCGAGCGACTTCGCCGGCGCGCAGGGTGATGACGTCGTGCACGTGCTCGTCGGCGGAGAGCGCACTCTGCTCGTCGGAGAGCGAGGTTCGCTGCTCGGGGGCATATGCGATGCGGCCGGGGGACATGGGGCCGATCTTCTTGAACAGTCCGGAGAGCCCGCCCTTCTTCCGAGGCGGCTCGAAACGCGGATGGAGGAGCGGGGCGAGCACGACCGCCGCCCGGACGCGGCCGGGGTTCTGCAGGAGGTACTGGAGAACCCAGAGCCCGCCGAGCCCCTGCCCGACGAGAGCCAGCGGGATGCTCGGCGCGAAGATCGTGAGGTGGTCCTGGACCGAGTCGAGGTCGCGCACGATCTCCGGGAAGCCCGCACAGTGCCCCCGATCTCCCTCCGTCGCCCCATGGCCCCGCAGATCCGGCAGGCTGACGGCCCACCCATCCGGCGCCAGGGCTGCGGCGAAGCGCTCGTAGCGCCCTCCATGGTCCCCGGCGTCGTGGACGACCGTGACCCCGCCACGCGGCTCCCCCTCCTCCGCGACCTCCACGACCCGAAGGAGGAACATCCCCCCGGCAGTGTGGGAGAGGCCGGCTCCCTCGGTCCCGTCGGGATTCGACTCGCGCAGCTCGAGGTTGGTGATCGATCGCATCGTGCGCCGCCCAGGCGGCCCGGAAGGATAGTGAACTGACTGGGTTCAGTGTGGAATCCGGCCCCCAAGGTCCGCAGCGCAGCCGGGTTGGATGGATCGAGGGGCTGCTCTACCGGGCCGACGGCCGCAACTGCCTACCAGGACCGACCCTCTTTGCGGCGCCGCGCTGGAATCCACACTCAACCCAGTCAGTTCGGTTTCCCCTCGCGGGGTGAGCGGGCTCGGGCCTATAACGTCCCCTGGTGCGAGAGGTCCGGGCGGCCGCCGCGGGGATTCGTCCCCGGGGAGGAAAGTCCGGGCTCCGCGGGCCAGGGTGGTTGCTAACGAAAACCGGCCGCGAGGCCAGGGAAAGTGCCACAGAGAACAGACCGCCTAAGCGCGGGGCTCGCCCCGCGCCGGCAAGGGTGAAACGGTGCGGTAAGAGCGCACCGCGGCTCCTGGTGACAGGGCCGGCACGGCAAACCCCACCCGGAGAAAGACCAAATAGGGGAGCATATGGCGATGGCCCGCGTCGGCTCCCGGGTAGGTCGTTCGAGGTCGGGCGCGAGCTCGACCCTAGAGAAATGGTCGCCGCCCCCCGTTGGGGGGATACAGAACCCGGCTTACAGGACCTCTCGCACCACTCTTCCGGCCACCCCAACGGCGACACCCGGTTCCCGGGCCCGGGACGCGCCGGGCTCGCGTGGGCCGTTCGCCCTGGGCCACCCACAACATCTTGTATAGCTTCTTGCAAACGGGCCCTGGATCTTGACAGATTCCGGGTTCCCGGTAGGATCCCGCCCTTTCGTGCCTGGAGCGGGCTCCCGCGCCCCTTTCGCCCCGTCTCCTCACGCCGCATCCCATGGAGTTCGTGTACGTCGTTCCGAGGGAAGAGCTCTTCCCCGACTGCTACCCGCAGGGACTCGTTCCGTTCGGAACGGGCCGCGGGGCCGGCGTGGACACGACCTCGGAGGAGGCATTCCAGCGGACGGTCCGCGAGCGCGGGTTCTTCGTCGAGCGCGAGGTGGCCGAGCGCACACCGACCTGGAAGCAGGTCATCCCCTACACCGTCGTCACGCGTGGCGACGAAGTCCTGCTCCTGCGCCGACTGCGCACCGGCGGCGAGGCCCGGCTGCACGACAAGCTCTCGATCGGCGTGGGTGGACACATCAACCCCGAAGATCTCGACGACTCGACCACCCGCGATCCGGTCGCGGCGGGGACGCGCCGCGAGCTCGAGGAAGAGCTCCTGATCGAGGGTCCCTCCACCCTCACCGCCGTGGGGATCCTCAACGACGACTCCAACCCGGTGGGAGCCGTCCACGTAGGACTTGTCCAGGTTCTCGAGCTCTCGCGGGACTCCACGGCCCGTATCCGGGAAGCCGACATTCTGGAAGGCAGCTTCACCGAGCACCTTCGACTACCTTCACTCCTGGCAGATGGAGCCGACTTCGAGACGTGGTCGGCACTCCTGATCCGTCGGCTGGGAGACATCCTCGCGCCCGCTCCCGCCCCGCTTTCAAGATGAGTACCACCAGCAAGAAGACTCGCGCCCTCGACCCCGACAAGATCTACGACCTGCTCCTGGGGGCACGGACGGCCGACATCGTGACCGTCCACTTCCGGGACGGTCGCGTGATCCGCGGAGCGCTCATCTTCAATCAGTACAAGGGGACGGGCCGGCTCATCAACGTCGACAAGGAAGTCAGCGTGGACTTCGACATCGGCGACGTGCGCGATCTGAAATTCTAGCGGGGCACTGCCTGCACGAGCACGGGCTCGAGCACGTGCAAGGGGTAGACTCGGCGGCGTGCTCAGCTGTCGGGGGGTGACGCGGCGCCCGTGGTTCGAGGGTTTCTCGCTCGAGCTCGAGGCAGGGGAGATCGTCGTCCTGCGGGGGGCGTCGGGGAGCGGGAAGACGCTCCTTCTGCGCGCACTCGCGGATCTCGATCCCGTGGAGGCGGGAGAGGTCTCGCTGGCCGGCGTGCCGCGCAGCGACATGGCACCCTGCGAGTGGCGCCGGCAAGTCGTCTACGTCCACCAGGAGAGCGTGCGGCTGGCCCGGACCGTTCGTGCGGACCTGGCGCGGATCCGGGAGCTCTCGCCCCAGGTCCAGCCGAGCGCCGTCTCTCCGCTCTCGCCCCCGCTCGACGCGCTCACGGAGAACCTCTCGGGCGGTGAGCTCCAGCGCCTCGCTCTCGCCCGCGCGCTCCACGCCGAGCCGCGAGTCCTGCTCCTCGACGAACCGACGAGCGCACTGGACGAGGACGCGGCTCGAGACGCGGAGGCCACCGTCGTCGAGTGGACGCGCTGCGGGCACGCCGCGGTCTGGGTGACCCACGAGGCGGAGCTCGCAGAACGGCTCGGGGCCCGTGAGGTCCGCCTCGCATGACCACGCTCCCCATTTCGTGGATCGACCTCGTCCTCGCGGGTGCGCTCGTGCTCGCGAACGGCGCTGCGAGCGTCTGGCTCGGCCTGGGGCTCGGCCGGCGACTCGTCGTCGCGGCCGTGCGGACGGTGGTGCAGCTGCTCGTCCTGGGACTCGTGCTCCACTGGGTCTTCGAGACGGACGGCCCCGTGTTCGTCGTGCTGATCCTTCTCGCGATGAGCGTGCTTGCCGGATTCGAGGCCGTTCGGCGCACGACGCGCCGCGTGCGCGGCCTGCTCCCGGGGAGCATGGCCGTGATGACACTGAGCTCGATCCTCGTCCTCCTCTACGGGTTGCGCGCGGTGGTCGGCGTCGAGCCGTGGTGGGCCCCGCGCTACGCGATTCCGATCCTCGGCATGATCCTCGGCAACGCGCTCAACGGCGTCTCCCTCGGGCTCGAGACGGTGCTCGAGGGCTTCGACCGCGAGCGGCGCAAGATCGAGGTCCTGCTCGCCCACGGCGCGACGCGCTCGGAGGCCTCGCGCGACGTCGTCCGCCGGGCAGTGCGCACGGGCACGATCCCGATCGTCAACTCGATGGCGGCCGCGGGCCTGGTCAGCATCCCGGGCATGATGACGGGGCAGATCCTCTCGGGTGAGCCCCCACTCTCCGCCGCTCGGTACCAGATCTTCATCCTCTTCTGCATCGCGAGCGCCGTCGCGCTGGGCACCGTCGGCGTCGTGCTGGTCGCCGCACGGCTGGTCTTCGACGAACGCGAGCGACTCCGGCCGGAGCGAATCCTCCGCGTGGGACCGGAGAGGGACGGGTAGGACCCACCCACGGACCACGGTAGGATCCGTACCCTCCGCCATGTTGTCGGACTCCGCCGCGCCCGACCGGGCGCTCCTCGGTTGGACGCTCGCCGCCCTTGCGGCGGCAGTGGCCGGCTTCGCGCTCGCGGGTCCGCTCGTCTCGGGTGACCTCTTCTGGCACCTCTCGACCGGGAGCTGGATCCTCGACAACGGGGAGCTTCCACGGGCGGACCCCTTCGCGTTCTCCGTCGAGGGGAGACCCTGGACCCTCGAGGAGTACGGCGCACAGATCGGCGTGGCGGTGCTGGAGCGCGCGGGGGGGCCGACGATGCTTCGCATCGCAGGCGCCCTGCTCGCGGTCGTCTTGATCGCCTGCGTCCACCTCGTCGCGCGCCGGCGCCTGCCCGCCGCCTGGGCCGCCGCGGCGACGGCCCTGTTCGCCGCGCTCTTCGCGTTGAAGTGGGAGCTCCGGCCGCACGTGCTCTCGGCCTTCTTCATCCTGGCCATCGATCGCTTCCTGTTCGCCCGCGACCGGCAGGACCCGGGACCGCGCGAGTGGATCGCGGTGCTCCTGGCGAGCGCCCTCTGGACGCAGCTGCACGCCGAGGCGATCTTCGCCCCGATCTTCGCGATGGCCGGACTCATCGGAGCCGGGCTCGGAGCTCTCCAGCGCGACGGCGGCCTCGCGCGCATCGGCCGGTGGTTCGCGGTTCTCGTCGCCGCGACGATCGGCACGGCCGCCTCGCCGACCGGCTTCGACCAGCATCGCTATGCACTCTCGGAGAGCTCGATCCCGCGCGACTTCATCGAGGAGTGGTTTCCGATCTGGGTGCTCCCCGGCGACCCCGGGTTCGCCCCACTCACGCCGGCGCTCTTTGCGCTCGTCCTCGCCACGACGATCGCAGCCGGAGCCTTCGTGCTCGCCCTGGGGTTGCGCCGTTTCTCCGGCTCCCGGGAAGGCTTGCCCTGGGAGCGGATCGGCTTCCTCGCGACGTGCGTCCTGATGGCCGTCCTGGCGCGACGCTTCTTCTGGCTGGCCTGGTTCCCGATCACCGAGCTCCTCGCGACCTTCGTCCGCCGTCCACGAGCGGCTCGCGCCTGGGTCCTGCCCACGGTCTCCGTGCTCGCATTGGTGGGGATCCTGTCGGGGACGCACTTCGTCTCGGCGTCGGCTTCGAGCGCGCGCACCGGCCGCTGGTCGGAGGCCGTGGACCCCGGGCTCTTCCCTGTCCACGCCGCCGACTTCCTCGCGGAGAGCGAGCTCGAGGGCAACCTGTTCCACCGCTACGAATGGGGCGGATACCTCGGCTGGCGACTGTGGCCCAGGAACCGGGTCGTCATCGACGGTCGCACGGTCCTGTTCGCCGAGGTGATCCCGGTCCGGCACCGGGTCGAGCGCTGGAGTACGCTGGACGACCGCGCTTACGCCGAGGACGCGCTCGAGTCCTGGAACGTGCGCGTGATCGTCATGCCGAGCCTGATCGACCACGGCGCCGGCGACTATCGCTGGCGCCCGCCCGGCGCCCACGAGCAATGGATCCGCGTCTGGGCAGATGCCACGGCGCTCGTGTGGATGCGCGCCGACGACGCGGAGAACGCCGGGCGCGTCCGCAGCTGGTACTCCGGGCACGGGATCGAGCTCGAGCCCGGGGTCGGGATCACCGAGGCGGCGGTCCTCGAGGCCCGACCGGAGTGGATCGAGGAGCGCGAGCTCCTGGCGCCGTCGGTGCGGGACGTCCTCGCGCCGCTGTACGAGCGACCGACTCCGCTGCTCGCCAAGGCCGTCGCGTACGCCGGGCTCGGGATGAGGCGCTCCGCACGATTCCTGCTCGAGCTTCACGTGCGCGCCCACTTCACCGGCGACGAGCTCGAGCTCTGGCTCGCGCGCATCGCACGCGAGGAACCCGTCACCGTTCTCCGTGACCTGAAGGCGGGAGGAGCCGGCCTGTGAAGGACGGCGAGCGTCTGCCCGGTCCGGTGCGTTCCGTGCTCGCACTCCTCGCGATCACGCTGCTCCTCTTCACCAAGGACCGCGCCGACTCGTGGGCCGACGGATCGAGGCTCGGCACGATCCAGGGACTCGTCGAGCACGGGACGCTCGCGCTCGACGAGACGGACTTCCTGTGGCAGGGCGACAAGGTGCGGCTCGACGGCCTGCACTACAGCCACCAGCCCCCCATGCTCGCGCTCCTGGGAGCGCTCCCGTACGCCGTCCTCCACCATGGGCTCGGGCGCGGGATCACCGACCCGTTCACCTATCGCATCCTGACCTGGTGCATCGTCGGGCTCCCGCTCTGGCTCGGGGCCGTCGCGCTCGCGCGGCTGCTCCTCGCGAGCGGGTGCGGCGCACGCTGGAGCGCCTTCCTGCTCTTCGCCGCGTTCTTCGGGACCCTGCTCCTGCCGTACTCGCTGGTGCTCAACCAGCACGGGACGGCGGCGGGGCTCACGCTGCTCGCCTTCGGCGCGGTTGCGCGTGGCCGTTCTGCGCGCGCGGGGACCCTCCTGGCGCTCGCGTCGACGATCGACCTGACGGCCGTCTTCCCCGCCGTCGCCTGTGCGCTTCCGGCCTTGCGTTCGTCCGGAGTCGACGGGCTCGTGCGGTACGGGCTCGGGGCGCTCCCACCGCTCGGGTTCCACTTCGGCGTCAACTGGAGTCTCGTCGGCGACCTCCTTCCGGTCGGCCTGCACCTCGAGGCGTTCGAGTACCCCTACTCGCCGTTCATGCTCATGGCCCTGACCGGCGGCGAGCAAGCCCCGGGTGCGCAGGTGCTCTACCTGTGGCGCGCACTCTTCGGCTACACCGGGTACTTCTCCCACCATCCGATCACGGTGCTCGCCGTGATCTCGGGGCTCCTGCTCCTCCTTCGCCGGCCGCGGACCGGCGGGAGCCTGCTCGTGGCCGCGGCCGTGTCGGCGGTGGGCATCGCGACCTACTATCTCGTCGAGTCCCGGAACTTCGGCGGCTCCGCCTTCGGCATGCGCTGGTTCGCGGTCTTCAGCCCGCTGCTCGCGCTCTTCCCGGCGGCCTGGATCGCGGGACGCGAGAGACCGCTCGGAGGTCTCGCGCGCACCGTGATCGGAGTCGCGACGGCCTGGTCCGTCGCCGCCGCGGCGCTCGGCTCGGTGCAACCGTGGTCGAAGTTCCACTACTTCTGGCCCCAGAAGCCCGAGGCCGTGATCGCCAGGCCCGAGGCGGTGCCGCAGGACTGGGGCACGCACCTCCAGCGCGAGTGGTTCCACGTCCGGACGGTCCGCATGCGCTTCGACCGCGAGAGCTACCTCCTGTGGTTCGCCGATCACCTGCACCGACACGGCAAGCTTCGCACCCGGGAGTTTCCCGGCATGTCCGAGGCGGACCAGCGAGCCTGGACCCGCGAGGGACTCGACAAGCTGCGCCCGATCGTCGAGCTACTCGACGGCACGAACGCGCCGAGCGGCGCGCGGACCGTGGGGCACTACTGGATGGGCCGAATGCACGAGCTCCTCGACGAGCCCGTGGAGGCGCGGCGCCAGTACCACGTCACGATCGGCCTCGCCGGCAATCACGAGCCCGCGCTGAAGGGGCTGCGCCGGCTCGAGCAAACGGACTGAGTCACCTCGGATCGCCGAAGCTCGCAGGCCAGACGCGAGGCCCCCAGATCGCCTGGCCGTGGCCACCGGCCTTGCTCTCCGACGACGGCGGTTCGCAGGTGAAGCGAATCACGACCAGATCGCCAGGCCGCACGCTCGGCGGCCGATCGATCTTGAGGACGGCGGGCGGGTTCACGCGCTCCGCCGGCTTCTTGCGCGGGAGCTCGAAGTCCTCGAGGACCAGCTCGTCGTTCACGTACACGTCGACCCGCTGCTCGCCTCCGACGACGTGCGGCGACACGATGCTCTTGGCGAGGATGAACATGCGCGTCCCGTTCCCCCACCTCTGCATCCAGCGTGCATCGGGGCCCAGCATGCGCGAGTGCTCGAAGTCTCCACTCGCGGTCTGGATGCGCGTCCACGGGAAGCAACCGAACGTGTACTCCTCGATCGGATCGCGGTCGTCGAGGATGCCCGGAATCGCACCGATGGGCAGCAGGAGGAGCACCGCGGGCGCGAAGCGAGTACGCCGCGCTCTCGCCGTCGGCCCAGGATCGGTGCGAGCGACGGCGATTCCTATCATGGTCGCGAACAGGACGCCGACGGCCGGAACGAGGAGGGCGTGCCCGACGACGAGGTTCAGAGCGACGCCGGCGAGCGCGGAGAGGAGCGCACAGGACAGGAGCTGTCCGACAACCGGATCGTCCGACGGCGGCGGGCGGCGGCTCGTCACGAAGGCGGCTCCGATGCCGAGGACCAGCACGCCGAGCCCCAGGAAGAGACCGACGGCACCCTCCTCGGCGAGCCACTGGAGGTACTGGTTGTGAGCGTTCTCGTAGGGTGGGTTGAACCAACCCGCCGCATCCGGGTCGTGGTGCCGACCGAGCAAGCGCGGGAAGCGTCCGAGCCCCGCACCGGCGAACGGCCGCTCGCGGACGGCCTCCCAGCCCGCGCTCCAGATCGGATACCGCATCTCCTCGAGGTAGCTCGTCAGGAAGTCGAATCGCGCCGCCTTGACGGCGTCACGCACGAAGCGGATCTGCATCAGATCCTGCGCCATCGATCGCGGCAGGCTCTGCACGAGACCCAGGAAGACGGCGACGGCGATACCCGCAACGAGCACGGGTTTGCGCAGACGAGGCGCCGCGAAGGCTACCCACGCAGCGATCCCGGCGACGAGTCCGACGCCGATCCCTGCGTAGGCCGACTTCGAGCTCGTCAGGATCAGCATCGCGAGCCCCAGCACCACGGCCAGGGAAGGCCACCAGCGCTCGGAGCCGCGCCGCTCTTGGAACGATCGCCACGCGGCCCAGGCGGCGAGCGGCAACGTCAACACGAGCGCAGTCCCCAGCGAGTTGTGGTCGGGGAACGGCCGGTGGAGACGATCGAGGCTCGCGTCGAGCAGGATTCCGAACGGATGCTCGGCTCCCTCGAATCCGATGGTGACGGCCGCGGCGTTGACGAGCACACCGACCGGGAACGCGGCCGCCAGTGCGAGCCCCGCGCGCTCGGGCAGGCGCCGGTCCGCGAGGGCGAGCTCGAGCGCCACGAGCCCCATCGCGAGGACCTCGATGCGGAGCCACAACCGGGGCAGCGCGTGCGTCGGCTCGACGATCGAACGGAACCCGAGCAGGTCCGTGAACGCGGCCCGGTAGCCGATCGAGAGCCAGGGTGCCTGGTAGGGAACCGAGACCCACAGGGCGTGGAAGGCCGCGCCCACCGACCAGGCGCCCCACGCCACGACCGAGAGCCGCAGCAGTCGCACGAGCGGTGACGCCGACGCACGCGGCGCAAGCGCACCGTGCCACAGGAGACACGCGAGCGTGCCCTCGAAGAACACGCGCTCGTAGGAGAAGCCGAAGACCTGGAACAGCGTGGGTACGAGCGGCGCGACGAACCCCGTGGCCAGAGTCAGGGCCAGGAGCCGCCCGGCGCGCTCGGTCGTCGGGAGCGAGCTCCCCCTCCACACGATCCAAGGTGCCGCCAGTCCGAAGGCCACGAGCAGGGCGCCCTCGCCGCCGCGGCCGACGAGGTGCAGGAGCGAGGGCAGTACGACGAGCGGGGCCAACCCGCGCGCGACCCAGGACGTCTCCCGGGAGCTCAACGAAGCTCCGGGGCGCCGTCGAGAGCGCTCTCGTCCGGGTAGGGCGGCATCTCGGGCTCGAGGTCGACGTGGACCGCGTCCGCAACCCGGTTGATGTAGTTGAAGTAGCTCACGACCTGGATCGCGTCGTGGATCTCGCCGTCGTCGAGCCCAACGGCGCGCAGTTCCTCGACGTCGCGCTCGCGCATCTCCGCCGGTCGTTCGGTGAGCTTGACTGCGTACGCGCAGAGGGCGTGCTCGACGCGATCGAGTCCGGCGGTACGCCAGTCGGACGCCACCCGTTGGAGAAACTCCTCGCGCTCGGAGTCGGACATGTCGGAGATCTCGTCACGGAGATCCCACGCGTGGGCGTGCAGTCAGTAGTGACAGTCGTTGGCAGCGCTCACGACCACAGCCAGGAGCTCGCGCCGGCGCCGCGACAGCCCCTCCTCCCGATGCATGACACGCTGGTAGAAGCGAATCGAGCTCGAGAGGACGTCGGGAGCCAGGCTCATCGCGCGCAGGATCTCGAACACGCGTCCCGTCCGCCGATGCGCGGCGTCGTACTCGCGTCGCAACTGTCCATCCGCCTCGTCCACGGACACCGTTCGAATCCAGGCCATGGGCGCAGAGGATAGTCCGCAGCCGTGCGCCGCGGAAGCTCGCCCGGAAACGTCACCTCAGACGCCGCGTCGGCAGGTTCTCCACGAAGGCCCCGAGCCGGAGAGAGTGGCGGTACTTCGCCTGTGAGAGCTCATGGAACTCGCGGGCCCGCTCGTCGTCCGAGTTGCGCGTGAAGTAGACGGCGTAGCCCGCGTACCAGCGCGAGACCGCCCCCTCGGCGTCGCAGCATATGCGCAACGCCAGGCGCATTCCGACGACGGGTGTCGAGATCGCGAGGACGTTCGCCGCGATACGCCGGCGGAAGCGGCTCCGCGCGGGCCGAGCGCCCAACGCGGTCATCACGCTGCGCAGCCGTTCGACCTGATCGCGGCTGTCCGTCGAGAGTTGCTGCAGGACTCCGCGGAGCTCGGGATCGCGCGTGACCCGCGCCAGCGCGGGATAGACGTACGTGGCACCGAGCTCCGATCGGAGCGCATAGACCATCTCCGCGAGGAGCGCTGCGTGTCGCTGCGCCTCGACCAACGCGACCTCGAGCTAGTGTCCCGTCCCCAGCGCCGCCTCGATGATTCGTTTCTCGCGCGGGAAGACGGTCGAGCGGTAGTGCGTGAGGAGCGTGCGCCTCGTGCGCGGGTTCTCGAAGGTCCCTAGCGCCTCGAGCACGGCCGAGCGGAGCCGGAAGTCCTCGACGTCGATGAAGCCGGCCAGGAAGCCCGCGACCGAGGCCCGACCGGACGCGCGGCGCGCGAGCTCTTCGACCGCAGCCGCGCGCGCATTCGGATGCGCGCTCTCGTCGGCGACCCAGAGCTTCAACTGGTCGGACACGCTCGTGTTCTCGAGCGATCCCAGGTGGTGGAGGAGGTCGACCCGCAGCTGGTCGTGCGGCGAGTCGAGGAGCAGCTTCGCCGTCAGCCAGGCGTAGGCCTCCTCGGGATCGGACGAGGCCACGAGCCCGGCCGCCGCCCCCATCACGTCCCAGCTGAACCGCGCCTCGAACTGTTCACGTGCGAACTGCGCGAGCTCCGGGTCCTCGCCGAAGCTGGTCAACGCCTTGAACGCCACCTCGCGCACGCCGGCCTCGGGGTCCGAAGCGGCGCTCTCCACGAGCTGGGCGCGCGACTCGAGGCCGCCGACGTTTCCGGCGGCCACCGCGGCGACGGTCCGGACCGCCGCTGCGCGGTCCTCTCGCAGGCGCTTCACAATTTCGGCCCGGAAGACCTCGCGCAGCTCGAGGTCGGCCGTCTCCATCGCGAGCCACCCCAGCTTGGCCACCGCGTCTCGCCGCCCGTTGACGTCGTCGTCCTCGACGGCGATGGCGATCCACTCGCGCGGAGAGCGCTCGGCGCGCATGCGCTTGGGAATGAAGCCGAACTTGTCGAAGCGGACCCAGATGGGGTCGTGGCGCACGGGGAACTCGAAGACGTGCCGGCGCTTGTCGATCCAGACGCGGTGCGTCGAACGGCCGCCGCGGTCGCGGACCTCGATGTCGACGGGAGTCCGGAAGGCCCGGGGCGCGTCACCGATCTGGGTCTGCGCGACGGTGTAGGTCAAGACCCCGCGCTCGTCGTCCCACGTCCAGCTCGTCTCGAACTCCGGGAACCCCGGTGAGCGGATCCACTGATCGAAGAACCACTTCAGATTCTCGCCCGAGACGGACTCGAAGGCGCTTTGCAGGTCGTCGGTCGTCACCGGTCGGCCGGCGTTCTCCCGCACGTAGGCCCGGACGCCATCGACGAAGACGTCGTCGCCCAGGATCGAGCGCAGAAGGTGCAAGCGCGAAGCACCGCCCGGATAGACGTGGGGACCGAACAGGTCGATCGGATCCTTGTACACGGCGTAGACGATCGGACGGCCCAGTGCCTCGTCGGCCTCGAGGTAGTCCTCCTGGGCGTCGCGCATGCGCACGCGGAAGTCCTCGATCCCGCGCGTCCGCTCGAAGTAGAGCAGCGTGGCGTAGGTCGCGAAGCTCTCGTTGAGCCAGATGTCCGACCAGTCGGCGCAGGTCAAGAGGTTGCCGAACCACTGGTGTGCCGCTTCGTGCGCGACGAGGCCGTGGGACTGGTCGTCCCGGTTGCCGAGCTCGTCGTCGAGGGTGAGAGACGTCAGCGTCGTCGCCGTGATGTTCTCCATCCCGCCGAAGGGAAAGTTCTCGACGCAGGCCTGGCTGTACTTCGAGTAGGGGTAGGGAGTGCCCGTGAGCTCGCTCAGGAACGACAGCACGTCGGGAGTCTCGCTGAAGCTCGCCTCCATCCAGCGCGCGTAGTGAGGCTCCGCGATGTACTGGAGCGGCACGTCATCCCACAGCTCTTCCTCGACGTGGAAGGCGCCCGCCACGAGCGTCGTGAGGTACGCCGCGTGGGGCCTGTCCATGCGCCAGTGTTCGGTCGCGGTCCGCCGTCCCTCGGTGCGCTCGATTCGGTCGCCGGCGGCCACGGACCGCCAGCCCACGGGCATCGTCACCCGCAGCTCGGTGGTCGCGAAGTCCGACGGCGCGTCCCAGCAGGGGAACCACCAGCGCGAGTCCTCGCACTCGCCCTGGGTGAAGACGTGCGTGGGCTCGCCGTTCTTCTCGCCTGCGAACCACAGGCCCTTCGCGGGGCGACCGCCGTAGGAAATCGCGACCTCGGTCGTGGCCCCCGCGCGCAGGACGGACGCGAGGTCGATCGCGAGCACCTCGCGCGCGTGCTGGAATTCGAGCTCGTAGCCGCTCCGGACGTCGGTGACCCCGAAGACCTCGAGCCCCGCGAAGTCGAGCTCGACGCGGACCAGATCCTGATCCGCTGCCTTGAACCGCACGTTCGTCGTCCCGGTGATGCTCCGCGTCTCGGGCTCGATGGAGACGTCGATCGCGTAGTGGAGGACGTCGATCGGCGAGACGCGCGGAGGGTGGTAGCGCGCAGCGGGCAGGCTGACGGGCTCGGGGACGACGGGCGCGGGGCGGCCCTCGTGGTGGCAGGCGGCGAGAGAGCAGGCGGCGAGGACGGCGGCCCAGCGCCCGCGAACGGAGGAGACGTTCATCGGCAGCGTCCGGTTGCGAGGAGCGAAGAAGCGAATCTGGCGGAGCTCCCTCCGGGAGCGGTCGGATCCTACCAATCGCGCGGTGGCGACCCTACGCCGGCAAGAGGTCCATCGGCACGTGCGCGCCATGCCCTGGGAGGGGAGGGAGTTGCAGCGATCGGACTCCGGCCGCCGTCCGCCAGGCAGTAGACTCCCGGTCCGCGGAGTCGCGCCGGCCCGCACCGCGCCCACATCGCTCCGCCCCGCCCCGTACCACGCGGATGACCGCTTTCCGATTGAAATGGCTGGCGAAATGGCCGGCGACGAGCCTGGCAAGCCTGCTCCTCCTGGCCGTCGGCTGCGGCCGTGCCGAGAGCGGAATGCGCGGTGTGCTCCTGATCAGCGTGGACAGCCTGCGCGCCGACCACCTCTCCTGCTACGGGTACGAGAGCAAGACCCGGCCCGGCGTCCCGACCACGCCGATCGTGGACCGCATGGTGGCCCAGCGCGGGCTGCGCTTCGAGAGCGCCTACACGACGACGTCCTGGACGCTCCCGGCGCACATGGCTCTCTTCACGGGCATGCCGGACGAGCTCCACGGCGTGCGCGCGATCCCGAAGCAGCTCCACCCCTCGCGCCCCTGGCTGGCGGAGGCCATGCGCGATGCCGGGTGGCGCACGGCGGGGTTCTGGTCCGGGCCCAACCTGCACCCCTTCTTCGGGTTCGACCGCGGGTTCGACGTCTATCGCGACTGCAGTGCCACGGCGGTCGAGGACGCATCGATCTTCACCGAGGCTCCCACGACCTACGAGGGAGTTCTGGAGGACCAGGAGGCCTTTCAGAGGCTCGTCGACATGCACGAGACGTCCCACGAGGGCGTCACCGGTCCGAGGGTCGTGGCCGAGTTCGCGGAGTGGTTCTCGGAGATCGACGAGGGTGAGCGGTTCTTCGCCTTCATCCACTTGTGGGACGTCCACTACGACTACGAGGCGCCGGGCGAGTACGACGTCTTCTTCCCGGGCTATCGGGGTCCGATCGACGGGCGCGGATTCACCGACCTGGACGTGGAGGAGCTCAAGCACAACCGCAACCGCACGGGGCTCGATCGGCTGATCTCGCTCTACGACGCCGAGATCCGGTTCACGGACGCGAACGTCGGGAAGCTCCTCGACGAGATCGACAGGAGGGGCCGGCTCGACGACACGCTGGTCGTGTTCCTCGCGGACCACGGCGAGGAGTTCCTGGAGCACCGGGCGCTCGGGCACAAGCACTCGCTGTACGAGGAGTCGGTACGCGTCCCGCTCCTCATGCGGCTGCCCGGTGTGGTGCCGGAGCGGGCCGTGTCGACCGAGCTCGCCAGCATCACCGACGTGGCTCCGACGATCCTCGACCTGGCGGGCGTGGATGTCCCGGACGGCATGTGGGGCACGAGCCTGGTGCGCGTGTTCGGGGGCGGCTCGATGCCCGAGCGAGTGCTTCCGTTCCTGCTGGACTTCCAGCCGGCGCCGCAGGTCTGGCGCGCGTCACACGACGGACGCTTCAAGGTCAACGACATCCCCGGACGCCCCACCGAGAAGAAGATCATGAACAACCACGCCGTCTTCGACCTGGAAGCGGACCCGGGCGAGAAGACGCCGGCGTGGGTGGCGAAGGACGCGCCTTCGGAGACGACGAAGAAGGCGCTCCGGGTCTGGTACGAGATGGACCGGGAAGCGGAGCAGCTGCCGGCGCCGCTCGATGGTGAGCTCTCGGACGCAGAGGGCCTCGAGGACGAGCTCGTGAAAGCCGGCTACCTGGGCGACGACGCCGTCGAAGACGAGGACGACGAGGAGAGCGAGCCGCGTTGACGACGACCCTGCGTCCGCCGCGCGTGCTCTTCCTCCTGCTCGTCCTGAGCCTGTCGATGTGCGTGCTCACCGCGGGACACGCGCGCGACTACATCCGCTCGTGGAACCGCGTGAGGCGCGGGAAGGACATCGCGGCTCAGCGCGCGACCATGGGGCGCAGGCCCGGCCGGCCGACCGCCATCGTGCCCTGGTTCGACCAGTCCTTCGTCGAGTTCGCCGAGGACCTCCGACGGGCCGTACCGGCCGATGCGGACATCCTCCTCGAGCCCGACACGAACGAGATCCACGACCGGAGCGGGCGTGCTCGCTGGTTCATGTACCTGAACAACGAGGCCTATCCCCTGCGGTTCTACGTCCGCAAGCCGGCCTTCGCCGGGGGAACGCTCGTGGACTACGAGAAGTGGCTGGTCCACCACGTCAAGAAGAAGGGGGTCGGCAGGCTTCTCGACGAGGAGATCGAGATCGAGGAGCGCGGGATCGAGTACAAGCTCGTCTTCGGCGTCACGCGCGACTTCGCGCGCGACACGATGCGCCTCTTCCACCGCCGGGGGAACGACTGGGTGCGCGTGCCGCTCCCGCGCCGACAGTGATTACCTGGGCCACACTCGCGATGCTCGCGGCCATGTGGCTCGCGGGCCACGGAGTCCTGGGGTGGTGCGCACCGCGCGCCGGGCGCCGGCAGCGCCGCGCCCTCGAGCATCACGCCACGGCCGTCCTCGTGGGCGGAGCGCTGGTCACGACGGTCGCGATGCACGCCGTGATCGTCTTCGGCCCGCTCTCCCCGTGGGCGGGCCGCGGGCTCGTCCTGGCGCTGGCCCTGCCCGGTGTCCCGCTCCTCTTTCGGCGGCGCGTCCCCGCCGCCGGGGAGGCGACGGGGCTCGACGAGATGCCGGGGGAACACGTGGGGCTCCTCGGAAGGCTCGGCCTCGTCATCGTCCTCGCCTTCACGGCCTTCGCCGTGTTCAGCGCGGGCACGATGCCGATGCACATCTTCGACCCCGTCTACCACTTCTCGTACAAGGCCAAGCTCATCTTCCACGAGGGCTTCGGCACGGCGGCGTGGACGGACGTCGACGGCCTCGTCGGACGCATCATCACGCATCCGAACTACGCGCCTGGAGGCGCGGTCCTGAACGCCGCCGTGGGCTGGATCCGCGGGCACTTCGACCAGGACTCGTTCCGGGCGCTGTGCGCGATCTTCGTCCTGGCGCCGGCGGCGTGGCTGTGGACTGCGCTCAGGCCGCGCGGCTTCCGGGCCGCGCTCTCGGGAACGCTGCTCTGGCTCACGCTCCCGATCCTCTACTACACGAAGCTCCCGCAGAGCGAGTCCTGGAGCCACTCAGTGTACGCGTTCCTCTTCGGGTTGCCGGCCGCCAAGTCGCGCTGGCCCGAGCTCGGATTCGGGCCCGCGGACGGGCAGGTCCTGGACGGCGCCACCGACCTGGTCCTGGCCGCCTTCGCCTTCGGAGCGTTCCTGCACCTGTGGCGCCTGTTGCCCGCGTCGCGGCTGGCGAGCGACAGGACCGACGTCGTGGCCGGCGGACTGCTCCTGTCGGCGGCCATGCTCGCCAAGAACGAAGGGCTCGCCCTCGCGGGCGTGATGTTGATCGCGTTCACGCTGGCCATCCTCCTCGGCAAGCTCGTCGGCGCGGGCGGCGCGGGCGGCCCGGTACCGACACGACGCGTCCGCGCGATCCCCGGCGCTCTCGGCGTCTTCGCGATCGGGTTCGCGCTCACCTCGGGCTGGCTCGCGATCCGCGGCGACATCCCGTCGATCGACGAGAACTATCCGGAGCGCCTGAGGATCGGGAACATCCTCGAGCACGGGAGCCGCTGGATCGGCAACGCCGAGGAGCCCGGCGTGCTCCTCGGCTTCTGGTGGTCCTTCTCGCACCTCATGCGCTGGAACCTCCTCTGGCCCCTCTTCTTCGCCACGCTCGCCTGGTTCGCCCTGCGACCGCGGCGCCTCGTCGCGAGCCCGGCGGGCTTCGCGGTCCTGGTCGTACTGGGCGCGAGCGTGCTCTACGCGCTGATCCTGGTGGTCACGCCCTGGCACCTCGGCGTCCTCTTCGGCACGGTCATTCCAGGACGGCTCCTCGTGCACATCGCACCGCTCGTGGTCCTCGCCACGATCGCGATGCTGTGGCGTCACGAGCACGAAGAGCTTCGGCCGGGGAGCGGATGAGTGGACTTCCTGCTCGAGTGCATCGGTTTCCCGCCCGACACGGACATCGAGGAGCTGGAACGGCACATCGTCGCCAAGGGTGAGCCGGCGCCCTGGCGCGGGCCCGGCGGAACGCACCTCCGCCTCCCGCTGGCGGGCGGTGTCGAGCTCTTCCTCGACCGCGAGCGAGGACAGGACTTCTACACGATCATGCCGCAGTGCCGCGTCCCGCACCGGCTCCGCGTCGCCGTGACGGAGCTGGTGGCGATCTCCGACTCGCCGTTCGACGCGCTGCTCTTCGGCCGCGCGAATCCCCGGCTCCCCGAGGACGACGACCCGGAGTCGTCCGAGTACACGATCGCCGCCTATCTCACCGACCGGCGGCGGCTGCCGCGCGAGATCCCCACAGGGCACGTGCTGGCTCTGTCGCTCGCGGGCTTCGCGCTGGACGTGTCCTTCTGCGGGCCGAACGACGGCGTTCGCGATCCCGCGATCCTCGATTCGGCGAGAGGCGCGTTCCTGGCGCCGCTCGGCGGTGCGCTCGATCCCGGGGGCTGCATGGACCTGTCACTGCGCGTCCGCGAGATCAAGCACGTCCGGAACCCGATCACCGGCGCGCTGGTCGAGGTGCTCGAGACGGACGCACCCGGGCGCCCTCTGGTCCTGTTCGCGAGCCTGTGGCAGCTCGAGCGAGACGACCTGCCGAAGCCCCGTCCCGGCTGGCGTATCGAGGGGACGTTCCTCCTGTCCGGCCGCATCGCCGGCGGCTTGCCGCCGACGTCGAAGCATGTCGGGGAGTCGTTCGGTTGAGCGACGATCGGTCGCACTCGCTCGCACCGTGGCTGGTCGCGGCGCTCGCCCTCGCGCTCTTCTCCTGGCGCGCCGCGCCCGGCGTGACCTTCGAGGATTCGGGCGAGCTCGCTGCGGCGACCGTGACGCTCGGCGTCCCCCACCCTCCCGGATATCCGCTGTCGATGCTCTCCGGACGCGTGTGGCTCGTGCTGGTCTCCCCGTTCACGGACGACGCGGCAAGAGCGCTGAACCTCTTCTCGGCCGCGTGCGCGGCGGCCGCCGTCGGTCTCCTGGCCTCCTTCGCCGTGCGCGTCGGCGCGCGCTTCGGTGCGGCGGTCGCGACCGGGCTCCTGCTCGTCACGAGCACGACCTTCGCCGCACAGGCCGTGGTGACCGAGGTCTACGCGCTCGCGGCGCTCCTGTCGGTCGCCTGCCTGCACACGGCGCTGACGGCGCCGCGCCCGCTCTTCCGCTCGGGGCTCCTGCTCGGGCTCGCGATGTGCGCCCACCTCGGCTCGGTGCTCCTCGCGCCGCTCCTGTTCGCCTCCGTCGCGCGCGCCCGGCGGGCGGGCCGCGCGCGTCTGCTCGCGCTGCCTGCCGGGATCGCCCTCGGACTGCTCCCCTATGTCTGGGTACCGCTGGCGGCCGCCCGGGATCCCGTCGTCAACATCGGCCGCATCGACGGGTGGCCGCGGCTCGCGCAGCACCTCCTGCGGGTCCAGTACGACACCGGGCTCGACCTCCCGCTCTCGCGACAGCTCCCCTTCCTCGTCGAACAGCTCGTCGGCCAGTGGCCGCTCGTCGTGCTGGGCGGAGTGCTCGCGTTCGCACTCCTCGCGAAGCGCGTCCCGCGCGGTCTCTTCGCCCCCATCGCGGTGACGCTCGTGGTCACGGGGGCAGGACTCCTCCTCACGGTCGGGTTCCCCCTGGACGAACCCCTCGTGCGGTGGCGACTCGCCGGCTCGTTCGTGCCGCTCGTGGTGCTGACGGCGGCGCTCCTGTCGCTCGCACTGATCGCGATCGAGCGCGCGCTCGACGGCCGCCTTCCCGCCCTCGGTCTCGCCCTGGCGCTACCGCTCGCGACGGTCCTCCTCGCGCTGCCCTTCGGGCCCACGACTCTCGCGACCGCCGTCGACCAGCGCGGCGCGACCTGGGCGGAGGACTACGGGCGCGAGGTCCTCGGGGCCTGTCCGCCTGACGCGGTCCTGGTCGTCTCCGCTTCGGGCTACAGCGACGTCCTCTACTTCCCGCTCCTCTACTTGCAGGTCGTGCGCGACGTTCGCCCGGACGTCTTCGTGCTCAACCGCGACCTCCTCCCTCACGAGTGGTTCCGCGAGGAGCTCGCGGAGCGACGCCCCGAGCTGGCCGCCGCGTGCGCGCGCCTCGAACGCGCGTTCGCCGAGTCGCAGGCGGCGACCCCGCGCGACGTTCGCATCGTCACGACGAGCTTCTTTCCCGAGGTCCACGCCCTCGGTCGGCCGGTCGCGTTCGTCACGCGCCCGTCGCCGCGCCTGACGGCCGGACGCAGCGTCGTACCCGGGCCCGTCCTGTGGCACGCCGGCGACGTGGAGGTCTCGCCTGCACCTCCCGCCGCGCGCTGGCTGCCGGAGCACGACCCGGACCCGTGGGTCGCGGAGCTGCGCAGGCGGACGCGCGAGCGCGACCTCGCGCGCGCGGCGCTCCTCGAGGAACGCGGCGACGGCCCCGCCGCGGCGCCGCTCCGGACGCGCTGGCGCTAGCGCTCCTCCACCGCCGCCACGACTCGCGTGACGACGCCGTCGTCCCTCGCGCCGTAAGCGAGCACCAGGGTCACGCGGTCCCCGGCGATGTCGAGCCGCATGCTGCCGACGCCGTTCCCGAGCTCGCGGGCTCGGGCCTCGAGCTCGGTACGCCGCTCTTCCATGGCTTCCTCGAACTCGACGGCTTCGTCCTCGGAGTCCCAGACGGTCTCGAGGAAGAGCACGCGTGCGTCCCCGCGCTCGAAGAGTGCGAAACGATCCCCTCCCCAACCGGCTGCGGCGTCGTTGCCGAACCTCATGGTCGCGACGGCCATGGGGCTGGGATCGAAGGGCTTCCGCTCCGCAGCCGGAGTCGTGACCATCGAGAGCGCCAGCTCGCCGAACGTATCCTCCCGGACGAGCTCCCAGCCGTCGGAGAGCTTCGCGGTGAGGGTCACCTTGCGCGGCTCGTCGAGCTGCTCCCCGACCCAGTACTTCTCCGGGTGCAGGATCTGCTCCGTGGAGAGCGGGGGCTCGCGGAAGGCCCGCTCGAGGTCGTCGCGGTCGGGCGGCGACACCTGCCCCTTCATCACGTTGTCCGTCCGCGCCAGGAATGCCGCGCCCTGGAGGTAGGAGTGGAGCATGGACTTCCAGAGGATCTCCGGTGCGTCCCCGAGTCCCGCCGTCGTGTCGGCCCCCTTCAGGTCGTTCATGGAGATCTCGCCCTTCAGGGCGCGCGGCATCGCCCAGCCGTTCATCACTGCGGTCCCGCTCCCCTCGACGACGGCCATGTAGGCGGCGGCGGAGTCGGAGTTCTCGCGGGCGCGGGGGAACAGGACACCGTCGATGTCGTGGTACTGGTCGTCGAGCGCGTGCGTGAGCTCGTGGGCCAGGATGATGCGGAGCATGCCGCCCGCGTCGAACCCCTCGACGATGTAGAACGTGTCCGTGGCGGGATCGTAGAACCCGGCGGCCTGATCCTGGAGCAGCTCCAGAGCAGCCTCCTCCAGGTCCATGTCCGCGGGGATCAACGCGAGCATCCGGGCGACCGTGGTGTCGGCTTCCTGGGCCTCCGCTCCGATCGCGTCGTCGTTGCGCTCCTCTGCGTATGCGAGGAGCTCGTCCTTCGATGCGATCTCGACGGCGACCGGCTTCTTGAACTCGAGACCGCGGAGCTCCTCCACGTCCTTCATGATCTCGTCCCGGAGCTTCTCGAGGACGGCCAGCGTCAGCTCATCGCTCGAGGGCGAAACGGCGGGGAGAGGGCAGAGGGTCGCGAGAGCACAGAGGAGGTTCATGTCGGATCTCGGTTGGGTGGATCGGGGGGGCTCCTGCGGGACAGGGCGATCGGCGTTCGAGAGAATACGGAACCCTTGCCGGAGGAGCGGGATTCCAGGTCGGCCCGCTGCCCCCCTATCATGCGGGCGGCCCCCAGGGGCCCGCCACGATGCCCCCCGACCCCGACGTCACGCGCCAGCGGCGCCAGGCGCTGACGGAGCTCATCCGCCAGGGCGCAGCCGGCACCCAGGCCGAGCTCGTCGCGGGGCTTCGCTCGCGCGGGTTCACGGCCACGCAATCGGCGATCTCCCGGGACCTCAAGCACCTCGGGGTGGCGAAGGTGGGCGGGTGCTACGTGCTCCCGGCGACGTTCCTGACGCCGCCGGCCCAGGGAGCGAACGGAGCCTTCGAGGCATCGGACCTCGCGCGCTGGGTGAAGAGCGCGCACGCGGCCGGACCCTACCTGCTCGTCGTGCGCACCGCGGTCGGTGCCGCGTCCCAGGTGGCCGCCACCCTCGATGGGCTCGGATGGGGGGAGATCGTCGGCACGGTCGCGGGCGACGACACGATCTTCCTCGCCACCGAGAGCAAGAACGCGCAGGCCAAGGTCGCGCGGCGTCTGTTCGAGTCGGAGCCCCGCACCGGCGGATGACACCGCCGCAAGCCCGGCAATTGCAAGAATCTACGGAGCCTGTCAGGATCTCGCGCCGCCGCCCTCCCCCGCCGGAAGGAACCCCCATGCGCCTCGTCTCGCGGTCCCTCGTCGCCCTCGCCCCGGTCCTCCTGCTCGCGCTCCTCGCGGGCCCGCTCGCCGCACAGCCCCAGGACGAAGGGGCACCCGCGGCGGCGGAGCAGACCTGGGAGCAGCGGATCGACGCGACCTTCGGAGACGTCAACGGCTGGATCGCGGGCGGCTACAGCGACGAGACCGGTGAGAACGCCTTCGGCTTCTTCTACGGCGTCCCGCTCCCGGGCACCACGCGCATCGACGCGCAGACCGGCGAGCCCGTCCTCAACCCGAAGACGGGGAAGGAGGAACCGATCCGTGTCCGCCTCGCCGTGTTCTGGCTGATCCTCGGCGCGGTCTTCTTCACGCTGCGGATGGGTTTCATCAACATCCGCGCGTTCCGCCACGCCATCCAGGTGACACGCGGGAAGTACGACAACCCCGAGGACGAGGGCGAGGTAACCCACTTCCAGGCGCTGGCGGCAGCGCTCTCCGCCACGGTGGGTCTCGGCAACATCGGTGGCGTCGCCATCGCGGTCGCATCGGGCGGACCGGGCGCGACCTTCTGGATGATCTGCGCGGGCTTTCTCGGCATGGCGTCGAAGCTGACCGAGTGCTCGCTCGGACAGATGTACCGCGAGACTCGCCCCAACGGTCACGTTATGGGCGGCGCGATGTTCTACCTGTCGAGGGGCTTGGCCGAGATGAAGCTCGGTGGTCTCGGCAAGGTGCTCGCGGTGCTCTTCTGCATCTTCTGTATCGGCGCTTCGTTCGGAGGCGGCAATACCTTCCAGGTCAGCCAGTCGATGGGCGTGGTCAAGTC
>JAJDET010000030.1 GCA_029259655.1 Planctomycetota bacterium | reverse complement strand
ATCACCAAGGCCGTCCGCGATCTGTGCGTCTTCGCCCGTCACGATGCGACCCGGGATCCGCCCTTCTCCGACCTCGACTTGATCAGCTGCCGCAATCTGCTGATCTACCTCGGGCCGAGCCTGCAGAAGAAGGTCCTGTCGGTCTTCCAGTACGCGCTTCGGGACAAGGGACACCTGCTCCTGGGGACGGCGGAGAGCATCAGTCCGATGGAGGCCATGTTCGCGGCGGTGGACGAACACCACAGCCTCTACGTCCGCAAGCCCGTGCCCCGCCGGCTACCCGTAGAGCTCGGCGCGAGCCGGCACGAGTCTGGCGCAAGCATGGCCGTCGAACCGGGCGTTCGCGCCGTGAAGAGTCTCGACGTGCAGCGCGAGGCGGACCGCATCGTGCTCGCGAAGTACGCGCCGGCCGGCGTCTTGATCGACGCGGAGCTGGAGATCCTCCAGTTCCGCGGCGACACCGGGGCCTTTCTCGCACCGGCACCCGGCTCGCCCAGCAACAGCGTGCTGCGGATGGCGCGCGAGGGGCTCCTTCCCGACCTGCGCGCGATCATCGAAGAAGGAAAAGTCCGCGGCGTTCCGATCCGGCGAGAGGGATTGCGAATCAAGGCCGACGGTCGCGAGGTCCACGCCAACCTGGAGCTGCACCCGATTCGGATCCCGGGCGAGACCGGGCATTGCTATGCGATCCTCTTCGAAGAGACGCAGGGGCAGGAGGCCGACTGCCCGGCTCCTGCGACTGCCCCGGAAGGAGACGCTGCGGGGTCCGGGTCCGAGCACATCGGGCGGCTGGAGCGCGAGCTCGTCGCGACCCGGGAGTATCTGCGCGCCAACGTCGAGCGCCTGGAGGTCGCCAACGAGGAGCTGCGTGCGGCCAATGAGGAGATTCTCTCGAGCAACGAAGAGCTGCGCAGCACCAACGAGGAGCTGCAGACGGCGAAAGAGGAGCTGCAGGCCACCAACGAAGAGCTCCTGACGACGAACGACGAGCTGCGCCATCGCAACCGAGAAGTCGCGCTCTTGGGTGACGATCTGACGAACCTGCTGGCCAGCGTCAGGATTCCCATCGTCATGCTCGGACGCGATATGCACGTGCGCAGGTTCACGCCCAGCGCCGCCAAGATCTTCGGAATCTCCGCCGCCGACGTCGGGCGGAGCATGCTGGACCTGGAAGGCAGGTTCGTCTTGCCGAAACTGGAGGCGCTGCTGCTCGAAGTCCTGGACACCCTCTCCGTTGCCGAGGTGGAGATCCAGGACAAGGGCGAACGTTGGTACTCCCTCTGTGTTCGCCCCTATCGCACGCAAGACGACAGGGTCGACGGCATCGTCCTCACGCTCTCCGACATCGACACGCTGAAGAGGCTCGCCCAGAAGCTGGAACACGCGCGTGATTTTTCCGAGGCCGTCGTGATGGCGGTGCGCGAGCCCCTGCTCGTCCTCGACCGTGAGCTGTCGATCTGCATTAGCAACCACTCCTTCCACGACACGTTCGCGACGACGGAGGACGCCGTGATGGGAGCACGGCTGGGTGAAGGCGCCACGGCAAGCTGGGTCACTCCGAAGCTGCTGGAGCTGCTCGCCGAAACCACGGACAAGGGCGCTGCGTTCGCTGATTTCGTCGCCGAAGCCGAGATCCCCGGCCGGGGAGCTCGTCGCCTTCGGCTGAATGCGCGCCCCGTCCCCGGAGACGGGGACAGGGAGAAGCTGCTGCTCCTCGCCGTCGAGGACGTCACGGACAGCGAGCTGGAACAGGAGGAGAAGGAGCGCTTGTCCCGCAAGCTCCAGGAGACCCAGCGGCTCGAGAGCCTGGGCGTTCTCGCCGGCGGCATCGCGCACGATTTCAACAACATCCTGACTGCGATCCACGGCTTCGGCGAGCTGATCCAGGCCAAGCAGCCGCCCGACTCGACGACGTTTGCACACGCGGGCCAGATCGTGCAAAGCGCACAGCGAGCCGCGGATCTCTGCGTCCAGATGCTCGCTTACTCGGGCAGGGGCCGGTTCCTGGTCGGGGCGCTCGAGCTGAGCAGTCTGATCGAGCAGGCCGCGTCTCTGCTGCAGGCGTTGGTAAGCAAGGGGGCCAATCTCCACTACGACCTGACCGCCGGGTTGCCGAACGTCGAGGCGGATGCCGCGCAGCTACGCCAGGTGCTCGTCAACCTCGTCATCAACGCTTCCGAGGCGCTCAGCGAGCGCGGCGGCACCATAGCCGTCACGACGGGCATGATGGACGCCGATACCGCCTACCCGGGCACGGCCTTGGCCGGCGACGTCCCGGCGGGCGAGTACGTCTTCCTGGAAGTCGCCGACGACGGCTGCGGTATGAGCCCCGAAACCCAGGCCCGCATCTTCGATCCGTTCTTCACGACCAAGTTCACGGGCCGTGGTCTCGGGCTCGCCGCCGTGCTGGGTATCGTTCGCGGCCACCGGGGGGCGCTCCTACTCAACAGCAATCCCGGAAGCGGCTCTGTCTTTCGCCTGCTGCTGCCGCCGATGGCGCGCCAGGCGCCGGCGGAACCCGCGCCGTCGGACGCCGAAGGGACGGCCTGGAAGGGCACCGGGACCATTCTCGTCGTGGACGATGAGGTGGACGTCCGCTCGCTCCTGCGAGTGATGCTGCCCGGCCTCGGCCTCCGAGTGAAAGAGGCGTCCAGCGGCAGCGGAGGGATCGAGATGCTCCGCGCGTGCGCGGAGATCGACCTGGTGCTACTGGACTTGACGATGCCCGGGCTGGGCGGCGCGGAGACCTTCCGCGCAATGCGCGCGCTGCGTCCGGACCTGCGTCTCATCCTCATGAGCGGGTACGACGAAGAAGAAGCCGTGCGCCACTTCCCGCCTTCCGGCCTCGCGGGCTTCCTCCGGAAGCCCTTCGGCACGAAGGACCTTGCGGCAAGGCTCCGGCAAGCGCTCGCCGAAGGCGACGGCGGCGACGCGATCGGTCCGGACGGCCCGTGATCGGGAATGCCCGGCCGATGCCAGGTGCTCTTGGTGTCAGCCGGCAGCAACCCGGGCTCGACGGGGCTGAGTCCCGCATTCCCGGCCAGCGACGGGTGTTCTCGAGAAGCTCGGCACCGCTCCTCCAGAATGAAGTACCGTCACTTCAGCTCGAAGGAGCCTCGATGCACGCCCAGGATCTCGACCACAAGGAGCTCCTGGAGCTCGACCCCGAGGGAGGCTTGATCCGCTTCGCAGGACAGCGAGCGCTCCTTCTGGACGCCGTAGCGATGGGGCTCCTGCGAAAGTACCTCGTCGAGAACTTCGGCCTCACCGCGGCTCGCGCCGTGCTCACCCAGTTCGGCTTCGCACACGGGTGGCGCATGGCGGAAGCCATGCAGGCGGAGTTCCACTGGGACAGCGAAGAAGACTGGCGCCGCGCCGGACCTCGCATCCACACCCTCGGAGGCCTCTTCCGCGTCGAACCCGGTGGTGAGGATCCACTCTCCAAGGCGGGGACCACGCTGCTCGCATCCTATGAGGCCGAGCAGCACCTCCTTCACTTCGGTCGCTCGGACTCGGCCGTGTGCTGGACGATCTCCGGCCTCACGAGCGGCTACGTCAGCCGCACAGCAGGCGAGGACATCTACGTCCTCGAAGATCGCTGCATGGGCAAAGGCGACGCGGCGTGCCACCTCCTGGGACGCACGCCGGAACAGTGGGGCGACGAGCGTGCCGAGGAGCTCGGGTTCTTTCGTGCGAAGCACCTCGAGGAGTGTCTCGACGTGTCGCTGCGCAGAGTCACGGAGACCTTGAAGAAGGCCGAGAAGAAGCTCCGCGCCCATCGTCGAGCATTGGTGCACGTAGCACCCGACGTCGACGAGCCGCTGGGAATCGTTGCCAAGAGCCCGCAGATGTCGCAGGTCGTGGATCTCGCGCGCCGCGTCGCGAAGGTGGACGCCACGGTCTTGATCACCGGCGAGAGTGGATCTGGCAAGGAGCGGATCGCACGGCTCGTCCACGACGAGTCGACACGCGCGTCCGGGCCGTTCATCGCCATCAACTGCGCAGCCATCACGGAGTCACTGTTCGAGAGCGAGCTCTTCGGGCATGCGCGCGGCGCCTTCACGGGCGCCACTCAGGACCGGCCGGGTCTGTTCGAGGCTGCCAACCGGGGAACGCTGCTCCTGGACGAGGTCGGGGAAGTCTCGACCGCCATGCAGGTCAAGCTCCTCCGGTCCCTCCAGGAGGGAGAGATCCGGCGCGTCGGTGAGAACAAGAGCCGGACAGTCGACGTGCGCATCTTGGCCGCCACCAACCGTGACCTGGCCCAGGGCGTCTCCGGCGGTGCCTTCCGGCAAGATCTCTACTACCGGCTCAAGGTGGTAGAGCTGAATGTCCCCCCGCTCCGCGAGCGCAGAGACGACATCCTGCCCCTCGCCCGCGTGATGCTCACGAGTGCCGCGATTCGGATGAAGCGCAAGATCTCGGGCATCTCTCCGCCCGCCGCGGATCAACTCCTGCGGTACGCGTGGCCAGGAAACGTGCGCGAGCTCGAAAACGCGATGGAGCGAGCCGTTGCCCTCGCACGCGGAGGACGCGTGGACCTCGATGACCTGCCCGAAGAGATTCGTCTTGCGGTGCCCGCCCCCGCGGTCATGGCGGGCGCGGTGCAGCCACTGGATGACGTCGAGAAGGAGTACATCCTGGCAGCGCTCGCATCGAACGGAGGAAACCAGACCCACACCGCTCGGCAACTCGGCATCGGTTTGGCGACGCTCTACCGCAGGCTCAAGAGCTACGGCCTGATCGGCGACAGGAAAGAGGCGGTGTCGACAAGCCCACGGACGGGGAGCTGAGGCGCCTCTGGCCAAGACCCCTGCGATCGCTCCCCTTCGCACCAATCACCCGTTCGTATTCCCAAGTCCGCCGCACGATCGGACACTGGAGTCGCGCATGTCCAGCGAATCCAGACCTCCCGAAACAGCTCACGACGAGGTGGAGGGCCAGCCGGAGGCTCCTCGACGTACGGACGTGGGGTCGGGCTCGGCGGCGAGTCGTCAGGCCGAGATCGCGGCATGGAAGGCGGTCGTGGCCGAGTACCAGAAGCCACACTTCTTGCGGGCCTCGTGGCAGCTCGTGAACACGGTCGGCGCCTATGCAGTGCTCTGGTACCTCATGTATCTGAGCCTGTCCGTGTCGCTGTGGCTCGCGATCCCGCTGGCGGTCCTCGCCGGTGGTCTGCTCGTGCGAGTGTTCATCATCTTCCATGACTGTGGACACGGGTCATTCTTGAAGTCGCGTCTCGCCAACGACTTCTGGGGATTCATCGCGGGCGTGCTGACCTTCACGCCCTACTACCACTGGCGCTGGGAGCATTCGCTGCACCACGCGACGGCTGGACACCTGGACCGGCGCGGTGTGGGGGACGTGTGGACGCTGACGGTGCAGGAGTACCTGGAATCGTCTCGCTGGAAGCGGTTCGCCTACCGACTGGCGCGCAACCCCGTCGTCCTCTTCGTCATCGCCCCGCTCGTCCTTTTCGTCTTCATGCAGCGGGTGCCCACGTCCAAGGCGAGCAGGAGAGAACGGCACTCGGTCTGGTGGATGAACATGGCCATCCTCGGCATGGTCGCGGGGCTGAGTGCTGTCTTCGGAACCGTGTCCTATCTCCTCATCCAGCTCACCGCGATGGCGGTAGCCGGCTCTGCGGGCGTCTGGTTGTTCTACGTCCAGCACCAGTTCGAAGACGCGTACTGGGAGCGTGACGACTGGGACTTCACGGCCGCCGCCATGAAGGGGAGCTCGTTCTACAAGCTGCCCAGGATCTTGCAGTGGTTCTCGGGAAACATCGGGTTCCATCACATCCACCACCTGAGTCCGCGGATTCCCAACTACAACCTCGAGCGATGTCACCGGTCCGACCCGATGTTCCAGGACGTGAAGCCCGTGACGCTGTTCGCCAGCTCGAGGCTGATCACCCTTCGACTCTGGGACGAGCACGCGAAGAAGCTGATCGGGTTTCGTCGCCTCAAGAAGCTCCGCAAGCGGGGCCGTGAGGCTGCGGGCGAGGAGCCTGGCGCAGAGCAGGAGCGCCGGCGGTAGCCGTTGAAGCCCGCCCGCATGCAGGGCGGGGGCCTGGCACCTCCTGGACCCGGCTGCCAGACGTGCTGGTGGTTGGCAGACGGGTCCCAGAGAGGCTCTGTGATCTATCTGGGCGAGATCCTTGCACATGCAGATCTTGGACCTACTATATCTTCACCTGCAAATAATGAATGCCGAGAGCCCATGAAGCCGGCCGTGTTGGTCTCGCGAGAGCAGTTCCTCTCGGATCGTCATGGAAAGACGTTCGCCGACGTCCTCGACGATCCGGACACCCCGTTCGACGAGGTGCTCGAGTTCTTCAACGATGCGGGACGTCAGCAACGGATGGAGGACTCCGAAATCCACCATGACCGGGCGGCGCTGGCCGGTGTCGTGCGGGAGCTGGAGTCTGTCCCCGTCCTCCATCGATTCCTCTCCTCGACGCTCAATCGGCGACGGAGCGCACGGCTTCGACAGGCCATTGGTGTTCTCGTTCGGATGATCATGGAGCGCCGAGGTTGGCGGACCACGGGCAAGAAGGGATCCCTCGGGGTTCGCGGCAGTTCCAATTCGCAAGCCGTGCATCACAACACCGGCGGACTGTCACTCTGGTTCCTTCGCGCTGAGCGCTATCACCGCGAAAGCGGAAAGCCCTATCGCTCCGTCAGGGAGCGAAGCCAAGATCTCGAGGGCGCTGAATCCGCCGCCCCGGCCGTTCAGGCTCCGGCACCGGACGGCGAGTCTTCTCGTCATGACGGAGACGCCTCGTGAACGCGCTGGATGATCCCCAATACGAGAGGCTGTCATCGGCACGACGGGGTCGAGGAGCCGCGCGATGAAAAAGATCGCAGTGATCGGCAACCACACTCCGCGCCAGTGTGGAATCGCCACGTTCACGACGGATCTGAGTGAGGCGATCGATGCGGAGTTCCCCGAGCTCGACTGCTTCGTGCTGGCGATGAACGACGCCGGCAGGCGGCATGCCTACCCGAGCCGAGTCCACTTCGAGATCACGGAGGGCGATATCGAGTCGTATCGCCGAGCCGCGGACTTCCTGAACGTGAATGCCGTGGACCTGGTCTCCGTTCAGCACGAATACGGCATCTTCGGCGGTCCGGCCGGGAGCCACATCATCGCGCTGCTGAGCGAGCTCCGGATGCCGATCGTCACGACTCTCCATACGATCCTTGCGGAGCCGAGCCCGGCGCAGCGCGCAGTCATGGACGAGCTCGTCAGGCTGTCCGAGCGCCTCGTCGTCATGAGCGAACGCGGAGCCGAGCTCCTGTTGAGCGTCCATCCAGCGTCCGTTGACAAGATCGACTTGATCCCACACGGGATTCCGCTGCTCCCCCAGGCCGAATCCAGCAAGGAGCGCATCGGCGTCGAAGGCAAACGGGTGATTCTCACCTTCGGGCTGCTCTCGCCCGACAAGGGCATCGAGTATGTGATCGACGCGTTGCCGGCGATTCTCGGTCGATTCCCGGACGCGATCTACATTGTCTTGGGCGCCACGCACCCGCACGTCAAGGACCGGCACGGTGAGACGTACAGGCTCATGCTGGAGAATCGGGCGCGAAGGCTGGAAGTCGACTCGAACGTCATCTTCCACAACCGGTTCGTCAGCCAGACGGAGCTCTGCGAGTTCGTGTCGGCCGCGGACGTCTACGTCACGCCTTACTTGAAAGCAGAGCAGATCACCTCCGGGACGCTGGCCTACGCCGTTGGCTCGGGCAAGGCAGTGATCTCGACGCCGTACTGGTATGCGAGCGAGCTCCTCGCCGAGGACCGAGGCGTGCTCGTCCCCTGGAGGGACTCCGCCGCGATTGCGCGCGCAGCCCTCGATCTGTTCGGTGACGACGAGAAACGACTCGCGATGTGCGGCAGAGCCGCTTCCTACGGTCGCGATATGACATGGCCGGCCGTGGGTTGCACGTACGTACGCAGCTTCGAGCGCGCACGCATCGGGCACGCAGAGCGCGCACGCACTGCGTTTCACGCAAAGACGCTGGCAAGCCGCCCCGTCGAGTTGCCCGCGACCAACTGGGACCACCTGCAGCACATGACCGATGGCACGGGCCTGCTTCAGCACTCGGCCTTCACGATCCCCCGATGCGAGGACGGGTACTGCCTGGACGACAATGCCCGTGCGCTCGTGGTCTCGGCTTTCGCCGAGGAGGATGGCATGGAGGATCGAGGACTCATCCGGTCCCTCGGGTCTCGCTACCTGGCGTTCGTACGGCACGCCTGGAATCCGGAGCTCGGACGGTTCCGCAACTTCATGTCGTACGAACGGAAGTGGCAGGAGGATTGCGGATCGGAGGACTGCCACGGTCGCGCGCTCTGGGCGCTCGGGACGGTGGTCGGACGGTCGGCGAGCCCGGGGCGACGGAGTCTCAGCGGCGATCTGTTTCACGCCGCACTTCCGGTCGTGCCCACCTTCACCAGTCCGCGCGCGTGGGCTTTCTCCCTGCTTGGCATCGACGAGTACCTCCGAGCGTTCCAGGGCGACAGTGGCGTGCAGGCCGTCCGAAGGGTGCTCGCCGAACGCCTACTCGACCTGTACCAGCGCACGAGTGACGCCGAATGGCCATGGTTCGAGGATCGGCTGACCTACTGCGGCGCGCGGATCTCCCAGGCGCTCCTGGTCTCGGGAGCCCGCATGGACCGCGGAGACATGCTGGAGGCAAGCCTCCGATCACTGGAGTGGTTGGTCGCGGTGCAGCGCTCGACCGAGGGGTATTTCGCGCCCGTCGGATCCAATGGCTTCTACGTGAGAGGCGGTCCCAAGGCGCGGTTCGATCAGCAACCGGTCGAGGCCTCGGCGATGGTATCCGCCTGCCTCGACGCCCGGCGAGTGACGAACGACGAATCGTGGGCGGCACACGCAAGGCACGCGTTCGACTGGTATCTGGGACAGAACGAGCTTCAGGAAGCGCTCTACGACGCTAGCACCGGCGGGTGCCGTGATGGGCTGCACGAAGATCGGATCAACGAGAACCAGGGCGCCGAGTCCACTGTGTCCTTTCTACTCGCGCTGCTCGAGATGCAAGCGGCCGATCGCCTGACCGAGAAAAACTCCTCGCTCTTCACATCGGCAACCCTTGGTGGCGATTGCCCGAGTTCGACCGTCGCCGAGCAGCGGATCGTGCCAGCGACAGAACATGAGACGGTTCCATGACGCCCAATAGCGGCTATCAGACGCTCTTCCACAGGCACGAGAAGAACCCGATTCTGACCGCGGACGATTGGCCGTATCCCGCGCACACCGTCTTCAATCCCGGAGCCACACGGCTACCCGACGGTACGACGCTGCTGCTCTGTCGCGTGGAGGATCGTCGCGGACACTCTCACCTGTGCGCAGCCCGGTCTGCGAACGGCGTGGATGGCTGGGTCATCGACGAAGAACCGACGCTCAAGCCGGAGCCGGCCAAGTACCCCGAGGAATTGTGGGGGATCGAGGACCCACGGATCACATTCGTCGAGGAGCTCGGAAAGCACGTCATCGCGTACACAGCTTTCAGCGAAGAAGGTCCCGGGGTAGCCCTCGCCCTCACCGAGGACTTCCGGAGCTTCCAGCGCTGTGGCCTCGTCATGCAACCGGACGACAAGGACGCCGCGCTACTGCCGACCCGGATTGACGGCAACTTCGCTCTCGTTCACCGCCCCATGCACGACTCGGGGACACACGTCTGGATCTCCTTCTCGCCGGATCTGCAGAACTGGGGCGGCCACAAGTTGATGCTCCCCGCGCGCAAGGGGGGGTGGTGGGACGCCAACAAGGTGGGCTTGTCACCGCCTCTGATTGCCACTCCCGAAGGATGGCTGATGATCTATCACGGAGTCCGCCACACGGCCGCCGGCGCCATTTACCGCCTCGGCCTGGCTCTGTTTGCGCTCGACAAGCCGCAGGTTTGCCTCGCCAGAGGCGACTCCTGGGTGTTCGGCCCGGAAACGAGCTACGAGCGTCATGGTGATGTGGGAAACGTGACTTTTCCATGTGGCTACACGGTCGGCGCGGACGGGGACACGATTCACCTCTACTACGGCGCGGCTGATACCTGTATCGCCCTCGCGACCGGCAGCGTGCGTGAGGTTCTCGGATGGTTGGCGCGCAGCGAGGAAGTATGTTCTTCCACCGATTGAACCGGAACTGCCGAGGCCATGTGCCTCAGCTCCCCTGTTGGCCGATCGACGAATGCGTGGCCCCATGACCAAGGAGCAAGCTCGTCGCCTTCCAGTCAGTGGAAGTCAGACGCTCATCCGCCGACTCTCCAGCGTTCTGGGCCTCAGGCCGCACAGACGAAGACAACGAACAGCGCTGGACCGACAGAGATACGACGACGCGGTATCGCTCGGCAAGTCGCCGACCATCCGGGACATTGAGATGCTCGCCCGAAAGGCGGGCTTCCGAGCCCTCCTGAACTTGAACGCGGAGGGGGAGCCGGGGCAGATCCTGTCTCCGAACGTGGAGGCGACTTGGGCCCACACGTTCGAGATGCAGCATGAGCGAGTCTCGATCGATCTTGTCTTGCGATCCGAGTTGGTGGACGAGTTCCTGGAGACCTTGCAGGAGATCGCGAAGCCGGTCTATGTCCACTCGCTACTAGGGCGCCGTGCGGCCGCCCTGATGACCATCCACCTGGCCCTCGAACGCGGGATCTCGGGAGCCGACGCACTGGTGGAGGCGAAGACCCTCGGGATCGACTGCGCACTGGAACGACTTCAGCGCTTCACGGTGTACGAGGTGGACAGGCGTACTCACCCAGGCGGTTCCCACGATGCCAGGGGCATTGCAGAAGGCTCGGTGCCTGCGAGGAGCGCGATCGAAGACGGCTCCCCCGCCAGTTCCGACGAGGTGGCCCGAAAGGCGTGCTGATGTCGGTGCAATTCGGCCTCCTGCAAACCGCCCGGATGGAACAGCGACTCGTTCAGTCGCCGCAGATGATTCAGCTAGCGCCCACGCACTCCACGAGAGCCGGCGTTCAGAGCACGGGCAGCCACACGCTCACGATCTCCATCAAGTGCTTACGAAAAAAGCGATAATATGGGCTACACAGAGATACGCATCCAACGTGAACTCCAACAACTTAGACGAGAGGTCAAGGAGACAAAAACTCAGGAGAAGCAGACTCGTGAAGGGTGTCTGGACCTTGTCCATGCGCTGGAGGAATTCGTGACGGGCCTTGAAGGGTCCAGCGCTCCGGCTTCTGCCCGGGTCACAGAGCTTGTCAGCCAAGCGAGAGTCCTTCTCACTCCCGCTCCGACCGGAGAGTGAGCCGCAATCATGACTGTTCGCGCCCAAGGAACGTTCGACGTCGACATGCAGCCCCTCGCCGACGACGAGGGATGGGGTGGGTTCGCCCGGATGTCGCTCGACAAGCGGTTTCGCGGCGATCTGGACGGCCGGAGCAAGGGCGTGATGCTCGCAGCCCACACCGAGGTGAAGGGCTCCGCGGGCTACGTGGCCCTCGAGCGTGTGACCGCTGAGCTCGCCGGCCGCAGTGGCTCGTTCGTCCTGCAGCACAGTGGGATCATGGGGCAGGGCAGGGAGAGCCTCGAAATAGCGGTGGTGACCGATTCGGGTACGGGCGAGTTGAAGGGTATCTCGGGGACGCTGGAGATCTTCTTCAAGAAGGAGGGCCACGCCTACGTCTTCGCCTACTCCCTACCGACAGCGGAGTGATACGTAGTCGCACACCACCCGGCACACTGCCGTCAAGAAGTGCCGCAGCGGGCGTAGCCGTCCCGGGTCCTTCACGGTCGCCCGTGGCGCTGGGTCGGATTGAGGGTGGTGCGGCACTCTTGGGAGTGAGGACTGCGGGTGGTGTGCGACTCCGTATCCTCGGCATGCTGTTGATCGTCGCCGCCGCGCACGCGCAGGAGCGCGCGGACCCCATGGACGAGGCGCGCTCGCTCCTGGCGATGGCGCAGGACGCCTCTCGCGGGGAACGTGCTTCGCGGGCTGGGCCACCTCGAGCGGGCCCACGAGGTCATCGAGCGTTCGATCGGGATCCTCGAGCGCACGCGACCGGACGACGACGTGGAGCTCGCCACGGCGCGCGGCACGCTGGCCTCGCTGCTGCTCGTCCGCCAGGACTACGCCGGCGCGCGTGCGCTGCTCGAACAGGTCCAGCTCATCTACGAGCGCGACCGCCCCGAGGCCGCCGGCAACCTCGACAGCATCCGCCGCAACCTCGCCATCGCCCGCACCGGGACCGGCGACCACGCCGGCGCTCGCGCGCTCCTGGAGCGGGTCGTGGCCTCGCGCGAGCGGACCCTGGAGCCCGGGCACCGCGAACTGGTGGCCGCGCGCATCCATCTGGCGTCGCTCCTGTTCCTGACCGGCGACCACGAAGGGGCCCTCGAGCTGCAGCGCTCCGCGCTGGACGACCTCGTCGCGGCGGGGAGACCGCCCGAGGACCTTCAGGTGCTGATCATCCGTCAGAACCTCGGCGTGTCCCTGCAGGAGGCCGGCGATCTCGCCGGCGCCGCCGCCATGCTCGAGGACGTGCTCGCGACGCGCATCCACCTGTTCGGCGACGACCATCCGCAGGTGGCGCTCACGACCAGCGCGCTCTGGCGCTCGCGCCGCGCGAGGCCCGCGAGGTCGCGCGCGAGGAATCGGCGCGCGTCGAGGATGCTCTGCACCTCGCGTCCCGGACCGGAGCGGATCCGGCCCTTGCGCGCGAGGTCTTCGAGCTGATCGAAACCCAGCGCCACGTCGCCACGGCCGCGCTCGCTCCGGCGAGCATGGAGGCTGCCGAGCTGACCGATCTGCGCGACGAGGCCCTGCGCCTGCGCACCGAGCTGAACGACGCGGTCGCCGGCGCAGGGGAGACGGTCGATGCCGCCTCGATCAGCGCGCTGGTGTTCGAGCGCGATCGCGTCGAGGCGGAGATCCGCCGAGCTCTGCTCGCCGGCACCGTCGCCGAGGTCGATGTCGGCGCGCTGGCCGAGACGCTCGCGCCCGGCACCGTCGCCGTCGGCTACCGCCGCTATCGCCTGGACCTCGACGTCTCCTTCGCCCGTCGCCTCGCGCCGCGGGCGGAGCTCGACTCCGAGCACGCTCTCGTCGCACTCGGCGGCGTGACCTTCGACGCGGTCGCGGAGCCGGGCGAGATGGACACGCTCGGTCTCGACTTCGCTCCGCTCCCCGGGACCGAGCGCGAGGTCCGCGACCTCGCTGTGCTCTTTCGCGAGACCTTCGCCCGCGAGGCGAGCCTCCTCACCGCGGAGCACGCCACCAAGACCGCCCTCCACGCCGCAGCGCCTCGCGCGCGCTACCTCCACCTCGCCACGCACGGCTACTTCGCCGACGCCGCGCCCGCCCTCCAGGAGACGGGGCTGGTCACACCGTACGCCGCCGCGAGCGTTCGGAGCCTCGCTCCGATGACCCTCTGCGGGCTCGCCCTCGCCGGAGCGAACGCTGCCGTGACCTCCCGCGGCCGCACGCCGGGCATCCTCACCGCCGAGGAGCTGGCCGGCCTCGACCTCGTGCGTTGCGAGCTCGCGGTGCTCTCCGCCTGCCAGACGAACGTCGGCATCCGCAGCGCGGGCCAGGGTGTGCAGTCCCTGCAGGCCGCCGCCCACGCCGCCGGTGCGCGCGCCGCGATCACCTCGCTCTGGAAGGTCGACGACGAGGCGACGCGCGCCCTGATGACCGGCTTCTACGAGCGGCTCTGGACGCAGGGCCGCCCGAAGGCGGAAGCGTTGTGGGAGGCCAAGCGAGAGCCGCGCGAGGCGGGCGCGCCGGCCCGGGATTGGGCCGGCTGGGTGCTGACGGGCAGCTAGGCCTGGAGCGTGCCGTGCCATGCACCGCTGGCGGCGACGTCCCGGGCGTACGCGCGGAAGTCTCTCGGTGCACGACCCAGTGCGCGCTCGACACCGTCGGTCGTGTGTGCGTTGCGGCCGTCGAGAACGGTCGTGAAGAGGTAGTTCAGGAGGTCGATGTGTTCTGTCGGAACGCCGACCTCCAGCAGCCCCGCGGCGAACGCCTCGTGGGTGATCTGGACATGGCGAACGTCCCGACCGGAAGCCGCCGCGATCTCCTGGACCGCCTCCGCGAAGGTCATCAGGCGCGGGCCGGTCACCTCGTACACCCGGCCCGCATGGCCGTCCTCCGTCAGCGCCGCGACGACCACGTCCGCGATGTCATCCACGTCGATGAAGGGCTCGGCGACACCGCCGGCTGGGAGCGCGACCTCTCCGCCGAGGACGAGGTCGTGGAACTCGCCCTCGCTGAAGTTCTGGTTGAACCAGCTCGCGCGCACGATCGTCCAGTCGAGGCCGGAGTCTTGCACGATGCGCTCACAGCGCAGGGCTTCTTCCTCCCCCCGTCCGGAGAGGAGCACCAGTCGTCGGACTCCGCTGCGCACCGCGAGCTCGGTGAGCTCGTGGATCGCCTCCGGCGCAGCCGGTACGGCCAGGTCCGGCGTGTACACGACGTACGCAGCCTCGACGCCGGCCAGCGCCGGCTCCCAGGTGGTCGAATCGTCCCAGTCGAACGGGACCTCGGCGGAGCGGGATCCGCGCCGGATCGGCACGCCTCGCTCCTCGAGCCGCGCCGCCACGCGACGACCGGTCTTGCCGGTCGCGGTCAGGACCAAGGTGAGGGGGGTCGGGTTCTTCATCGTCGCCATCGTTCTTCTCCTCGGGGGCGGTCGGTGGGTCGGGAGCCAGGGCTCACCTGGCCGTGGCATGGACCGGCCTGGGGCACGAGCAGTGCCAGCGCCGAGGGCAGAGGCCCCAAGAACCTTCAGCGGAAGGACTTGGAGGCGAACGGGTCTTCCGTCGCGGGGGGGGGGGGGGGG
>JAJDET010000290.1 GCA_029259655.1 Planctomycetota bacterium | reverse complement strand
CACCCCCTAGCGCCTTTCCCCCGCCCCCCCGCGCGCGCCCCACCCCACCCACCCTCGCTCACCCCCCCGCGCGCCCTATGGGCCCCCCCCGGCGCGGAGTCGCGCCGAATCAACTCGGTGAAGCCGCGCTCTAGCGCGGCTCCCCCGACTCGATCCAGTCGCGTAGCAATACGAGCGCGCTCCAGGCGTCGCGTCGGGCCGCCGACTCGCGCCCGCTGAACCCGGCGCGCCGCAGGAGGTCCTCGGCCTCCTTGGTCGTGAGCCGCTCGTCCCACGTGACGATCTCCACGTCGGCGAACCGCCCGCGCAGGCGCTCGGCGAAGGCCAGGGTCGACTCCGCGCGCGGTCCGACGCTCCCGTCCATGTTCAGGGGCAGTCCGACGAGCAGCGTGTCGACGTGCCGCTCGGCGAGGAGGAGTGCCACGTGGTCGAGGAGCTCCTCGCTCCCTCCCGCGAGCCGGACGACGTCCAGCGCGTGCACCGCGATTCGGCTGGGATCGGCGACCGCGAACCCGGTTTTCTTCTCGCCGAAGTCGACGGCGATCACGGCGCCTCGCGTGCCCGTCACAGGAACTCCGGGGCCTCTCCCTTCAGGCGCTCCACGATCGCCTTGACGTCCTGCGCGCGCTCCTTGGGGCACACGAGTGTGGCGTCTGCGGTCTGGACCACGACCAGGTCGCGCACGCCGATCAGCGCCACCAGGCGCCCGTCTTCGGCGTAGGAGACGCAGCCCTCGGCGTCGATCGCGATCACGCGTGAATCGCCCGATGTGACCTCGCAGTTCCCGTGCTCGTCGAGCTCGTGCACGTCCGGGAGCGCAGCCCACGATCCCACGTCGTTCCAGTCGTAGTCGACCGGCAGCATGCGCACGTTCAGGGCCTTCTCCATCACGGCGACGTCGATCGGCTCGGCGGGGAGTGTCGGGTACACGTCCTCGATGGGGGCGCCCTGCTCGAGGCTCGAGAGTCCCTCGTGCAGAGTGGGGACGTGCCGCTCGATCGCAGCCAGGATCGAGCGTGTCCGCCACACGAAGATCCCCGCGTTCCAGTAGAACTTCCCGCTCTCGAGGAAGGTCCGGGCGCGTGCCAGGTCAGGCTTCTCGACGAAGCGCAGCACGTCGAGGACCGGGATCCCGCCGCGCTCACCCGCTTCGTCCCCGGCCTCGATGTAGCCGTAGCCCGTGTGGGGCTCGTCGGGGCGGATCCCGAGCGTCAGAAGGACATCGCTCTCGCGAGCTTCCGCTGCCGCGGCCTCGAGCGTCTCGCGAAAGCGCTCCGCGGGCCTGATGACGTGATCCGCCGGCAGGACGACGTGCACCGAATCCGGCGCGCGCCGGTAGAGCTCCGCGGCAGCCCACCCCACGCACGGCGCCGTGTTCCGCGCCACCGGCTCCCCGAGAACGTTCTCGACGGGGAGCTCGGGCAGTGTTGCTCGCACCAGCTCCACCTGGTCGGCCGCCGTGACCACCAGGATGCGCTCGCGCGAGATCAACGGCTCGATGCGGCGAAACGTCTCCGCGAGCATCGGGCTCTCTCCCGAAATGGGCAGGAACTGCTTCGGTCGACGCGCCCGACTGGCCGGCCAGAACCGCGTCCCGGACCCGCCCGCCATGATCACCGCGTAGAGGTCCTTCGACATTCGCCGCGAAGTGTAACGCCCCGAAAGGCAGCACCCCAATGATGCCGAGAGCCCGCCGCGGGACTCCTTCGATGGCCTTCGGCGCGCCGCTCGAACAGCTCTCCCACGCTTTTCACACCCGCGAGGCCGAATGGCCTCGCCGGCGCGGAGTCGCGCCGTGGCCGCCCGCAGGGCATCTCGGCGCGCGCTGATGCGCGCCGAATCATCCGGCATTCGAGCCGCTCCTACGGCCAGCCTGTCGCGCCCGCTCAGAACCTCTCAGGAAGCGAAGAGAAGGAAGGAAGCGGAACAGACGGCTCGAACTTCGGCTTTCCGCTGAAGAAGTCGCGGAAGACGTTCCGCAGGACGATCTCGGGGCGCCACATCGTTCCGCGGATGGCGACGCGCAGGATGCTGTTCTGGATCCAGTAGAGCAGCACCTTGAGCGGGCCCAGTCGGTTGATCAGCGTGTACTTGATCTCGAGGTCGTGGTGCAGGCGCCCGTCCAGGTCGATGCTCCCATCACCGACGAGGTGCAGGATCGGGCTCCTCGCGTCGATCCGCGGCATGACGACGACGCCGTCTTCGAGCCGGAAGCTCGAGTCCATCTCGTCGAACAGGGCCGTCCCGTCGAAACCGAGGCGACTGAAGAGCGCGCGCAGGACCGGGATCGACCAGAGGCGCGCCTCCCGGAGCTCGACCCGTCCCATTCCGCGCAGGCCGAGCACGTCGTTCGGAGTCCCCGACAGCCGCGCCCAGCCGTTCACGATGCCCTTGTCGGTCACGCTCGTCTCGAACATCCCCCTCAGGAGTCCGTTGGCGTCCGCACCGGAGACCTGGAAGGCGGTCGTGAAGAAGTAGGGTTCCACGAGGTCGATGGCGACGGCCGGTTCGCCGCCGGACCCCCCGAGCGACGACACCACACCGCGCTCCAGCGTGCCCGTGAAGTCGTCGATCGAGGCGCGACTCTCCACCATCGAGAGAATCATCGACGCGCGCTCCAGGCGTCGGCCGGCGACCCGAGCGAAGAGGTCGTCGACGTGCGCCCGCGCGCGGGTCCCCGAGGGCTCGATCAGGAGCTCGTCGATGTGCACGTTGCCCGCCGAGATCTGTACGGGCAGTCCGGCGCGCACGAACATGTTGTGGGGGAGGACGTCGCCGTGCACGCCGATCTTCAGGTTCCCCGCGCCGTCGGAGACGAGCACGAGCCGCGTGTCGAGGAGATCGAGCCGCCCCCTGAGCTCCGCCTTCCGGGCCAGCGTCTCGACGGTCTGCGTGTCGAAGAAGTACGACAGGAGCTCCTCGTCCAGGGCGATGTCTCGCGCGCGAAGTGTTGCCTGCACGACAGGTAGATCCTGCTCCGGCAGGAAGCCCCGGCGCGCGAGGAGCGGGTCGGCGAGGTCGTACTCCGACGCGGCGGCGGTCGAGAACGCGCGGAAATCCACCAGCTCGACGGGGCTGTGCGCCAGCTCGGCGTGCAGGTCCTCGCCGACCAGGACGGAGTCGGCGTAGGTCAGCCTCCCCCGCATCGCGTCCAGGCGGAAGCGACCCGCCGTGAGCGAGTTCTCGCGCAGGTCGATCCGCGCGGCCATCGTCGGCGGCGCGAACGAGTCCGGGAGGAAGTCCACGGCGACCTCGACGTCGATGCGCCCCGAGATCTCACCCGCCGTCGCGATCGACGGGTTGGAGGTCTCCAGCGCGCGGCGCAACGCGCGCATGACTTGCCACGAGTCCGGATCGACACCGGCGCCCGTCAGCGAGAGCTCGAGCGGGGCGCGCTCGCGTCGCGCTACCGTGCCCGCGATCGTGAAATCCGACGACTCCACGCGCGACTCCACGAGTGCGCGTCCGGCGAAGGCCCCGCGCAGGGTCAGCTCGAGCTCCGGGGGGGCCTCCTCTCCCCCGGGTCCTGCGATTATTCCGGTCGTGACGACTCGCCCGACGATTCCTTCGACGGGGAGGTCGAGTGGTTCCGGACGCATGACGAGGTGCCGCGCGATCGTCTCTACGTCGAAGCGGTAGGGCGCGCCCGGACCGACGGCGACGCCGCGGTATCGGACGTCCACACTTCCCGTGGGAGCGAGCGGCCGGCCGATCTCGGAGACGACGGGGTGCGTGGCGGCGAGCGCCGAGAAGCTCTCGCCATCGATGTCGATGTCCCGCGCGCGGACGCGATGCGCGTGCATTCCGCCCTGCGGGATCTCGTCGGGCTCGATCGAATCGACGTCGAGCGACTCGTTGCGGAACACGACGTCGACGTCGACCGGACCCCCGTCAGCGAGCCTGCCAGAAGCCGAGACGTGCACTCCGAAGGCACGCCAGCGTCGCGGATAGAGACCCGGCCAGACGACGGGCGTCGCGCTCGCGGCCCAGCGCAGCGCGAGCTTCCCCTCGGCGTCCGTGACCCGTGCCGGGAGCCCCTTCCAGGCCATCTCTTCGACCTTGAACGTGACGTCGCCCCGCGCCGTGAGGCCGTCGACTGCCGGCGAGCCGTGGAAGTGCCAGCGAGTGGAGACGGTCCCGGGTCCACTCGGGCCGTAGTCCACCCAGATGTCCCGCGTCGCCGGCATCCCCGCCAGACCGAGCCGGGCGGTCTGGTCGAGCGCGATGGACGGGATCGTGATCACGATGTCCTGCAGGGGGATCGCTCCCGGTGGCGATCCGGCCGGCGGTGAGGCGATCACGCCCTCCAACCGCACCACTCCGCTGCCGTGCGCACCGACGAGGTCGATGAGGCCGACGCGCTGCGATCGTACGGCCTCGGGGTCGAGGGCCCAGACCACATGACCCCGACGGACGTTGGCCGGGATCGGAATTCCGATGCGCTCGCCGCGAGGGTCTTCGAAGCCCAGGTAGCGAACGACTGCGCCGGGATTCGGGCGCAGGTCCACGACCGAGGTCGCCACGCGACGCTCTCCCTCCTCGACCTCGAGGTCCGCGATGGCCAGCGCCGCCGTCAGGTTCGCCGTCCCCGAGAGCTGCATCGTCTCCAGAAAGCGCTCGAAGGCGGGGCCCGCGGAGAGCTCGCCGCGTCGATTCTCACCGAGCTCGAGGGCCGGTACCGACGCCCAGACCCGCACGGCGTCCTCGCCCGCGCTCACTCCCGCGCGCGCCCGCGCAGAGACCACCTGGTCGTTCCAGTTCGCCGAGAGCTCCGCGACTCCGTCCCAGGCTTCGCGAGTCCACAACGTGTCCTCGGTTCCGGGCGCGTAGCGCAGGTCGAGCCGCGAGGCGACCGCGGTCAGCGGGGCGCTCGCGATCGACGTCTGGATCGAGCCGTCCCTCAGGCGGGCGCTGCCCTCGAAGCGAGGAGGTGGTCCACCGCGTAGGTGAGCGGAACCCCTGGCGACGAGCGTGATGACACCCCGCGCACGCTCGAGCAGCTCCGGGCCGTCCGTCCAGAACGGGGGGAGCCGCGCACTGTCGACCTCGAGCTCGATTCCGCTCGCCTCGACCTCGACCTCGCCGGTGTCGCGAACGAGCCCCGCGATGTGAACGGCCCGGTCACCGGACGTCCCCATCAGCCCGAGGAGCCGGCCGGCGATCCGGGCGTCGCCGTCCGTTCCCTCCACCTTCAGGTCGACGCGCCCCAGCGGGACGAGGCGACCGTTCGGGAGCTCGAGGTCGACCCGAAAGTCAGTCAGCGTGACGCGCGGGAACGGGGCGGGGCCGTCGCTCGTGCCCGACTCCGTCTCACCCTGCGACTTCAGGGCACGCCTCAGCCCGCGCTCCAGGTCTTCCGAGACTCGCGCGCGGCCGCCGCGGACCTCGACCGTGCGCAGGAGCTCGTCACGAGGAGCGAACGGCGCGAGGCCGATCTCGACCACGTCGAAAGCGAGGAAGCCGCCACGCGTGCCGATGGTCACGTCTTCGAGGATCACTCCCGGGCGGAGCCAGAGAACGCGAGCGTCCTGGAAGTCGACGTCGAGTCCCGGCAGGAGGCGCGCGGCTCGCCCGCGGATGGAGTCCGCGATCCAGCCCGAGCGCTCGAGCGCAGTGCACGTGAGCGCCGCGAACAGGAGGATCCAGGCTACTGCGTGGACGAACGGAACGAGGAACCTTCGGAGCGTGCCCATGAGCCGGTCACCGAAGGTACAGCGCGCGGCGGCGCAGGCCCAAGCTCAGGAGCGGGTCGCCGACTCCCGGGGGTCCGTATGCCGGGGACCCACCTCTGCGATGCCCCCGCCGCGGTAGACGCGCGTCACGCGCTTGCCCACGGAGCAGGTCACTTCGTAAGGGATCGTCCCGGCCCGCTCGGCGACCTCCCTGACCGTGATCTCCTCGGCGCCGTCGCGGCCGAACAGCGTGGCCGCGTCGCCCACGCGAACGCCGGGGATGTCGGTCACGTCGACCGTCGTGTAATCCATGGAAACCCGCCCGACGATGGGGGCCCTGCGGCCTCGGACGAGGACCTCGCCGCGGTTGGAGAGGCGCCACGGGACACCGTCGTCGTAACCCAGGGGCAGCGTGGCGACGCGGGTGGCGCGCTCGGCACGCCAGGTGCTCCCGTACCCGACGGGTGTCCCCACGGGGACGTCCTTCAGGAAGACGATCTGGCTCCGCAGGGACATTGCCGGGACCAGGAGGCTCGTGCCGTCGAGGTCGCGATCGAGTACTCCGTAGGCGGCGATCCCGGGCCGTACGGCATCGCCCAGGGGACGGAGGCCGGTGAAGATGCACGCGGAGTTGGCGGAGTGGATCCAGCCGCGCAAGAGGCCTTCCGCTCGCGCCTCGGAGAGCACGGCCTGGAAGCGCGACACCTGCGCTTCCGTCTCGGGCGAGCGAGCGCCGTCCTCGGCCGCCACGTGGGTCATCACGCCCGCGAGCTCGAGGTGACGGGACCCCTGGATCCGCCGCAAGAGCTCGAGGGCACGGTCGGGGCGAACGCCCAGGCGGCCCATACCCGTGTCGATGTTGAGGTGCACTCGGGCGCGTACACCGAGCCTGCGGGCGGCGCGCTGGAGGCTCCGCTGACGGTCCGTCGAGTGGAGTCCGATCTCGATCCCGTGGCCCAGCGCCGGGACCACCTCCTCGTCGACGATCGTTCCCAGGACCAGGATGGGGACGGTGACTCCCGCCTGGCGCAGCTCCAGTGCCTCGCAGCAAGTCCCCACCCCCAGGGCCTCGACTCCACAACGAACCGCGTGGTGGGCAGTTGCGACCGCTCCGTGGCCATAGGCATCGGCCTTGGCGACCAGCATCAACTTGACCCCGGGGCCCACCTTGTCGCGGATCACGGACAGGTTGTGCGCCACCGCGTCCAGATCGATGTCTGCCCACACCCGGTTCGGATGCACGCCCCGAGAATACGACCCGTATCGAGGCGGTCCAATGGTCCCGGAACGCGTGGCCCGACCCGCGTGGCTCTCCGAGACGAACCGAGAACCGATGCGAATCCCGGGAAAACCCCTCGAATCGAAGGATCTGGCTTGTTGACACCCCGCCCCTGCGTCCCCATTCTCGCGTTGCGTCACGGATTCGGATTGTCGGCTCTCGCGTGTATGCGAGGGACGAAACTCAACGAACCACCGTAGAACCCAGGACAGGAAGAACGAGATGGCCAAGAGAAAAGCGAAGAAGAAAGCGAAGAAGGCCACCCGCAAGAAGGCGACCAAGGGTCGCGGCCGGAAGAAGACCGGTTCCGATCTCATCATCAGCAAGAGCCGCACCAAGGCCCAAGCAGGCCTCAACGTCTCCGGCGAGTTCTACGGCGCGCTCGACGATGCCGTTCGCGAGATGATCACTCAGGCAGAGGCTCGCGCGATGAACAACGGGCGTCGGACGCTGCGCCCCCACGACCTGTAAGTGGGTCGAGAACCGGGGGCGTCGATCGCGCCCGGCGATCAAGATCGAACGGCCGCGTGCCTCGGGCGCGCGGCCGTTTCTCGTTGCAGCGGCTACCTCCGGCGCTTCTTCGCCGCGAAGGGGCGCAGGTAGAGCGGCTCGATCTCCGACGCGATCTCGGGTCCCAGACGCTCGAGCCGCAGGGCGCCGAGCCGCAGGACGTCCGACGCGTTCGGCGCGAAGTGCGTCGCACCGGCGAGATTCGCCAGTTCGATGCCGCGTTCGTCCCCGAAGAGACGTGTACCGACCGGCAGCTCAAGCGCAGTACCGACCGGAACGACGCGCGGCTCCAACACGGCTTCCACGTCGTCCTCGACGCGGCGGAAGTGAGCGAAGTAGAGCTCTCCTGCACGCGCGTCGAGAACCACGCAGCCCTCCTCGTCCGGTGCGAGCGCCGTGAACAGCGCCGCCTCGATCGACGAGACCGAACGCGCCGCGGCCGAGGCCCCGCGAGCAACGCCCATCGCGATCGAGATCGCGACGCGTAGACCGGTGAAGCTTCCCGGTCCGGTTCCGACGAGCACCGCCTCGACCCGGGCCGGGGCGGCTCCGAGATCGGTCAGCAGACGGTCGAGCGTGACGAGGAGGTCGCTCGCGTGTGCGCGCTCGCCGTCGAGCGTGGCCGAGGTCGTCTCTCCGTCGTGCTCGACTGCGACCGAGCCCGCGCGAGTCGAGGCCTCGAGCGCGACGAGCGTCATGCCGGAGTGCCGTCGTCGGCGCGGGAGATCTCGTCGGGCACCAGGCGCGCCAGCTCTTCCGCACGTTCGCGGATCCAGTCGGCGTCCGGTCCCTCGACCATGACGCGGACGAGAGGCTCCGTCCCCGAGTAGCGCAGGAGGACGCGGCCGTCCTCGCCGAGCTCCCGCTCGATCGCGCCCACCGCGTCACGAACGCGGGGCAGCCCCTCGAGCGGCGGCTTTCGTGCCACCGGCGCGTTCACGAGGATCTGGGGGAACGGCTGGTAGGGGAGGGCGAGCTCCGAGAGTGTGCGGCCCGTGCGGCGGACGACTTCCAGAACGCGCAGCGCGGTGTAGATGCCGTCGCCCACATAGAAGTGGTCTTGGCCGAACACGATGTGTCCGGACTGTTCGCCTCCCAGCTCGATCGCCTCTTCCCTCAGGGCCTCCACGACGCGACGGTCTCCGACGCCGACGGTGTGGACACGGACTCCCTTCTCGCGCAGGGCGCGAGCGAGCCCCCGATTACTCATCACGGTCGCCACCACGCGGCCGCTCGCGAGCAGTCCGCGCTCGGCGAGGTCGCGTCCGGTGACCGTGAGGATGCCGTCGCCGGAGACCTCTCTTCCGGCGGAGTCGATCAGGATGCAGCGGTCTCCGTCGCCGTCGAGGGCGACCCCCAGCTCCGCGTTCCGCGCGAGGACCTCGCGCGCGAGCAGCGCGGTCGACGTTGCTCCGCAGCCGTCGTTGATGTTGTCGCCGTCCGGGGTGCACGCGATCGCGTGCACCCTCGCCCCCAGGCGCTCGAAGACCGCCGGCGCGATCCGGCTGCCGGCTCCGTTCGCCCCGTCCACGACGAGCTCGCATCCGCCGAGATCCAGTCCCCGGACGCTCTCGACGAGGAGGTTCTCGTAGGCGCGCGCCAGCGCCGGATCGACCTCCGGCGCAGGAGCGTCCGGCGCCGTGAGCTCCGACCCGACCAGCTTGCGTTCGATCGCGTGCTCGACAGCGTCCGCGAGCTTCGTACCGCCGCGACCGAAGATCTTGATCCCGTTGTCCGAGGCCGGGTTGTGCGATGCGCTCATCATCGCACCGAAGTCGAACTCGAACCGTCGCGCGACGATCGCGAGCCCGGGCGTGGTGATCAGCCCGGCGCTCCGCACCGAGTAGCCCGCTTGCGCCAGGCCCGCGGCCAGCGCCGCTTCGAGCTCCGGTCCCGACCGACGACCGTCGTGCCCGGTCACCGCGCGCAGAGCACCGTCGCGATCGCGGAGCACCTCGCCGGCGGCGCGACCGACGGCGCAGACCGCGCCCGCGGCGAGCCAGTCCTCGCCCGCACGGCCCCGGATGCCGTCCGTCCCGAAGATCTCGTCGGTCATCAGCCGGCGCGCTCCTCGAGGAAGACCAGCACTTCGCTCTCGAGGCGCACGTCGAGGATCTCGCGTCCGCCGAGCGCTCCCATGTCGAGGCCGAGCGAGTCGAGCGACTGCTTCCAGTCCTCGCGCCAGCTCCAGCGCACCGGGACGGCGCGCCCCTCGCCCTGCGGAGGCAACTCGGCCACGTCGACGAAGACGACCAGGTTCTCGTCGACGAAGCGCCGGATGGCCGCCGTCCTCTGAACGATGCCCGACGAGCCGGGGTCGGTCGTCGCGGGCAGGAGGCCCGAGGTCAGGATCGTGAAGCGGGCCTTCTGTGCGTGCGGCGGGAGGTGCCACCGCTCGCGCTCGGCCTCCTTCTCGGGGTCCATGCAGACCAGGGCGATCTCCTTCGTGATCACCTCGAGGTCCCGCGTGGCAGGGACGATCGGGACCGTCACGCGAACCGTGACGTCGTCCTGGAACGAGAGCCCGAAGCCCGTGAGCGACTCGTTGATCGAGAGGTTCGCGACCTTGTCCGACGTGTCGCGCCGGACGAGTCGGAGCGGTTCGAGCTTGAAGGCGAGCTCGCCCGCTTCGAGGCGAGCCAGATCCCGACTCGGGCCTGCGACGGCGATCTCCTCGGGCTCGAACAGGACTTCACCGGGGCGCGTCTGGTAGCGCGGGTCGAGGTCGCCCTCCTCGATCACGACGAACTCCGGCTTCAGGCGCACGAGCAGCGTCTCGTAGCTCTCGATGGCGACCTGCGTGGCCGTGTTCTCCGACCACTCGTAGCGCAAGCCGAACACGTCGTGGGCCCAGGTGATCGAGTCGAGGTCGAGCAACTTCTGACCCGGCGCATCGTCCTCGAACGAGACCGTTCCGGAGAGTGCGCCGATGTCGTTCAGCTGCCCGCGCGTGCCGGTGATCTCGATCCGGAGCGCAACGCCCTGGTACTCCGACTCGAGACGCATGTTCGGCGGCAGGACGAGGACGAGCTCGGCCGGTCCCGGCTGGGGAGGCTCCTCGCTCGAGTGCTGTACGAGCCGGACCTCCTCGATCTCGGTGATGCTCATGTCGCGGTGCGCGATCCAGAGGATCCCGACGCCGATCACGAGCGAGGCGGCGAGCCACAGGAAGTCCTGGCGCAGGCCCGTCAGCGAGGCGCGCAGGAGACCCCCGTCGACTTCAGCCGACTCGGCCAGGTCGCCTGTCCCGAGGGCCGCGTGCAAGAGCTCCTCGAGCTGCCCCGCGGGTACGTTCTCGCGCATCTCGCCGCCGAGGCAGATCGAGATGGAGCCCGTCTCCTCCGACGCCGCGATGGTCACGGCATCCGTCTCCTCCGACAACCCGAGCGCTGCGCGGTGGCGAGTCCCGCGCAGTCGCGAGAACTGGGGGTTCTTGGTGAGCGGAAACAGGCACGACGCCGCCGCGATACGGTCTTTGCGGATGATGACCGCGCCGTCGTGCAGCGCGGAGCCGGGGTGGAACAGGCTCTCGATACCGAGCCGCGTCACGGCGCTGTCGATCGGTACGCCGCCCTCCACGTAGACGTTGAGCGGCGACTCGCGCTCGAATGCGATCAGTGCGCCGGTGCGCCGGGCTGCCATGGCCGTGACCGCCTTGACGACCTGGTCGAGGACGTCCTCCTGGAGCTTCAGGCGCAGGCGGCCCACGAGTTGGGTCTCGCCGATCTGGGCGATTCCCCGGCGCAGCTCCGGCTGGAAGAGGATCGCGAAGATGACGACGACGTAGCCCGCGATGTTCTGGAGGACGTAGTTCAGCTCTTCCAGCTCGAGCCAGTTCGCGAGGCCCCACAACCCGAGCACGCCGACCATGACGGAGACGACCATTCCCCGGACCAGGCGGCTGCCCCGCGTCGTGCGCACGAAGCGCAGGAAGAGGTAGATCCCGATCGTCAGGATCAGTGCCTGGAGGGCCCAGCCCAGGAGCTCGCTCACGTCGTCTCTCCAGGAGTGGGGGAGTAGCGGCCTATCCCGGCCGCCGCGACCGCGACGGCCTGACACGCCGCGTCGACGTCGTGGACCCGCAGGAGCTCTGCGCCGCCGGCGACCGCGAGCGCCACGGCGGCGGCCGTCGCCCCGCTGCGGCGGTGTGGGACGTCCTCGCCGGTCAGTCGTCCGAGGTAGGCCTTGCGCGAGACGCCGACCAGGAGCGGGCGTCCCAGCGAACGCAGCTCGGGCAGTCGCCGGATCAGGGTCACGTTGTCCTGCACGCGTTTTCCGAATCCGATTCCCGGATCCAGGGTGATGTTATGGAGCTCGATTCCCGCCTGCAAACAGGCACTCGCCCGCTCGCGTAGCCACGCGCAGATCTCTCGCACTGGATCGTCGTAGCGCGGATTCCGCTGCATGTCCCGGGGACTCCCGAGCATGTGCATCGCCGTGTAGGGGCAAGCGCGATCCGCCGCGAGCGGGAGCATCTCCGGGTCGTCGCGGCCCGCGCTGACGTCGTTGATCGCCGTGGCTCCGACCTCGAGCGCGCGGGCGGCCACGAGCGAGCGCCGTGTATCGATGCTGATCGGGACCGCGACCCCGGCAGCGCGGATCGCCTCGACGACGGGCACGACCCGGGCGAGCTCCACATCGTGCGAGACCGGTTTCGATCCCGGCCGGGTGGACTCGCCGCCCACGTCGAGTGCGCCGGCTCCCGCTTCGACCATCTCCACTGCGGCCGCCGCCGCTCGCTCCGGCGTGTCGTGCAGTCCTCCGTCCGAGAAGCTGTCCGGTGTCGCGTTGATCACGCCCACGACGACCGGTGAGCGCGGGCGGCTCGTGGCGTTCTCGTGCGCGGCATGGAGGACCGCGGCGGTGGTGCCCTCGAGCTCGGCGAGGTCCGACGCGCCGCACTCGAGCAGGGTCTCGCCCGACCCGAGCTCGCGGACGCGCGCTCCTGGAACCGCTGCGAGTCGCTCGTGCTCGCCGCTCTCCAGGGCCTCGCCCCGGAACGCGACCCGGACCCGCGTGTCGTCCCAGGGCGGTTCTCCCGAATCCACGGGGAGCGCCGCCTCCGGGATGGACCGCGGTTCGATCGCGCGCGCCGCGTCGCCGAAGACGTGCGCGACCTCCCCGTCCAGCTCGGGCGTCACCGCGACGTCAAGCCGGTGAGAGGCCCGCGCTGCCGGGAAGATCTCCGGGGAGCTCGTCCCCGGCGCGTACTTCGTCCGTGGGCCCGGGGGCCGCCGGGGCAGTCTCCTCTTTCGGCGCGGGCTCCGGCTCGGGTGGGCGGAGGTCCGCGACCGAGACACCGGCGAGGAGCTGAGTCGCCTCGATACCGGAAACGGTCTCGTAGAGCAGGAGCGCCTCGGAGAGTCGTTCGATGCCGAAACGGTTCTCGACGAGGATCGCCTTGGCGCGTTCGTAGGCCTCTTCGAGGATGCGGTGGACCTCGCTGTCGATCTTGGCCGCGGTCTCTTCCGAGTGCAGTTTTCCGCGCATCAGCTCGGTGCCGAGGAAGTCGGAGCCCTGACGCTCGGCCAGGTTGACCGGCCCGATGACATCGCTCATGCCGAGCTCGGTGACCATCGCGCGCGCGAGGTCCGTTGCTCGTTTGATGTCGTCGGAGGCGCCCGCGGAGATGTCGCCGCAGAACTCCGCCTCCGCCACGCGCCCCCCGAACAGGACCGCGAGCTGGCCGAGCAGCCGCCGGCGCTGCATGTGATAGCTCTCCTTCACGGGCAGCGTCATGGTCGCGCCGAGGGATCGCCCGCGGGGGATGATCGTGATCTTGTGCGGCGGGTCGACCTCCTCGATGCAAGCGGCCACGACGGCGTGGCCGGCTTCGTGGACGGCAGTGATCTTGCGGTCTTCTTCCTCGACCTTCTGCGACCTGCGCTGGCGTCCGTAGCGGACCTTGTCGCGAGCCTCCTCGAGGTGCTCCATCCGCACCTCGTCCTCCTTGTCGAGGACCGCCATGATGGCCGCTTCGTTGACGATCGCGGCGAGGTCCGCTCCCGAGTAGCCGGGCGTCGAACGACCGAGCACCGAGATGTCGACCTCCTCACTCACGCGGATGCGCTTGAGGTGCACCTCGATGATGGCCTTGCGGCCCTCGAGGTCCGGCATGTCGATCGTGACCTCGCGGTCGAAGCGTCCCGGTCGCAGGAGTGCGGGGTCGAGGACGTCGGGCCGGTTCGTCGCGGCGACGACGATGATCCCCTTGTCGGTCCCGAACCCGTCCATCTCGACCAGGATGGCGTTGAGCGTCTGCTCGCGTTCGTCGTGCCCGCCGCCCATGCCGCTCCCGCGGCGGCGGCCGACGGCGTCGATCTCGTCGAGGAAGATGATGCAGGGGCTGTTCTCACGCGCCTGCTTGAAGAGATCGCGAACGCGGCTCGCCCCGACTCCGACGAACATCTCGACGAAATCGGAGCCCGAGATCGAGAAGAAGGGGACCTCGGCTTCGCCGGCGATCGCCTTCGCGAGCAGGGTCTTGCCGCAGCCGGGTGCGCCGACCAGCAGCACGCCGCGCGGAATACGGCCGCCGATGCGCGTGAAGCGCCCGGGGTTCTTGAGGAACTCGAT
>JAJDET010000289.1 GCA_029259655.1 Planctomycetota bacterium | reverse complement strand
CCGGAGATCCAGCCCGCCGGGGCACCCTGGGATCTCGTCGAAGAGCTCGAGCGACTCGCCGCGCGCGGAGACGGGTTCCACGCAAACGCTCTGGAGATCGTGTTCGAGCTACGGCAACGCTCTCGGGAGGGAGCTCCCGCGTGGGTCCACGAGCTCGAGGCGGGCGTGGTGCGCAACGAGGCGCGAGGGGACCGCGTTCGGGGAGCCGTGTTCCTCGCCCTCGCACCGCTGCTCGAAGAACGCGAGTTCCTGGACGTCTTCGCGTCCTGGCTCTCCTCTTCCCCCCCGGAGCTCGTGCGGGCGTCGGCGCTGGCTGCCGAGCAACGCGGCCCCGTCTCCTCCTGCGAGGCTCTCGTGGATCTCGATCGCTTCGCCGCCCTCCCGCTCGCCGGGGGAGTGCGACCCCCATCCCTCTATCCGATGGATCTGCGGCGCGTGGTCGAGGACGAGCCCACCCGGTTGCTGCTACAGGTGCTCACGAACAGGGACCCGCGGCTGGACGAGATCGACCAGACGGCAGCCGTCGATGCGGATGCCGAGGTGGTCGTGACGCGCGAGCTCGTCCTGCTCGTCCTCGGCCCGCGGGCGCTCCAGGATGCGGCCGTCGAGGGGGTCCTCTGGGCCAGCGCGTCGGCGAGCGGGTCGCTCGAGGACGGGCACAGTGTGGCGACGATCCGCGCGGCGCACTTCGTCTTCCACTCGCTGGCTGCGTGTCGAGCGACCTGGAAGCAGAGCGTGGAAGAGTGGAGCTCGGCGTCTTCCCTCTCCGGCGAGCTCTCACGCCTCATGTCGGACCACTTCGTCGGTCGCTCGTTCGAGGAGGTCCTGGCCATCGCACGGCGCGCGCGACGTGCCCCCGACCTCGACGGCCAGCTCCACCTCGTGGACGCCCTGGCGGAGCTCTCGAGCGCGATCGCGGACGGGCGAGCGGATCCGGACGGCGCGGACACGGCCGCCCTGTTCTTGCTGGAGGTCGTGCTGGACGACGTCGAACCGGAGCTCGTGCGCCAGGCCGCCCTCTTCCGCCTCGCGGAGTGCGGCGCATGGGAGCCTCTCTGCGACGGCGCGGAGAGCGTGCTCGCCTTCGCGGAGTCCGCCGACCTGCGTGCACAGGCCGTCCGGACCCTGGGGCTCGCCCTGGAGTCCCCCTCTGCCGCCCGCGCCCGCGCTCTCCTCGACCAGGCACTCCGCACCGAGCCCGCGCCGCGTGTCCGGGCTCTCCTCGAGAGGGCCCTCCGCAGCGACTGACCCGCGGGAGAGTACGTTCCGGTCTCTACAGGTCGGTCCAGTGGAACACGTAGTCGTGCGCTTCCAGCTGGTCGACCACTTCGCCCTGCACGCGCCACCGGAACTGCGAGCTCCGGCGGACGCGAATCGGCCGCATGGTCTCGATCTCGTAGACGCCCTCGATCGTGTCGACCGCGTCGACGGGCTCGACCCCCCGGTCGAGCTGCCCCGTGGCCGCGAGCATTCTCTTCAGGTGCTCCGGGGCCATCTGGCTCGCGATGACGACGCTCACGCGGCGCGGCTTCCCTTCGATCTCGACGGCGCGGGCGAGCACGCGCTGCTTCAGGGGAATGTCACCCACGCCGGGGATCTGTTGCGTCTGCTGCGTCGACAGCTCCTCGCCGAGCGGGAGCGTCTGTCCCGCGAGAGCGCCCACCCATGCGTGCCAGGACTGGACGAGGCTCTGCTGGAGCCCGGTGTCGAAGCCGGGCTGGGAGAGCATCATGTCCATCTCGCGGACCTGCTTGTCCGTCGCTCCCGTGTTGCGCATGAACTGGAGTGTCGTCCCCACCGAGTCCTTCCAGTCCGTGAACCCTGCGACCTGCCCCTCCTGGTCGATGCGGATTCCGGGCAGGGAGGAGTTCATCCACCGGACCATCTTCGAGTCCCACTCGAGAGAAGGATGCGAGGCGTCCTTGTCGCCGGAGCGAACCAGCTCGTAGTCGGTGTGATCGACCACGATGCCGCGGCCCTCGCGGTCCGGGGCCCAGTGGAGGACGAAGGCGGTCTCCCCGATATTGCCCTCGATCTCGGAGCGGGCCTCGACGCGGACGCTCCCCGTCTCGGGCCACGCGAAGGTCAGCACGACCTCCTCGAAGCCCTGGTCCTGGGGGATAGCTGTCGCGATGAGGGCCGTCAGGAGGGTCGGGATCTGCAAGGGATGGCTCGTCTTCGGGTGATGTGAGGAGGGGTGCGCGGACCGGTCAATGGTAGCCCGGCGGCCCCGGGATGGAGGGGTCAGCCCCGGGAGACCGAACGCGCGCCCCGACCCACCTCGGAGCCGAACAGCCGGTCGATACCCAGGAAGCTCACCAGCCCCCTGTGCAGCTCGTCGTACGTCCGCTCGTCCTCGACGCACCAGAGGGGATCGCCGAAAAGCTCGAGAACCTCGGCGTCCGGCCGGCGTCGGCGCGACTGGACCTCGGCGCGGCGCTGCATCCAGTGGTCCCAGCGGCCGAGCAGGTCGTTGACCGCGAGCAGGTCGGCAACCGCTTCCCGCCGGACCGGGACGGCGTCGACCATCTTGCGCCGGGCCCGCTCCTTGAGCTTGCCGATGACGTCCGTCCGGCGCGCGTCGACGTGTTCGATACGGAACGGGCGCTCGTCGTCGATGCCCGCCACGATGCGAGCTCGACGGATCGCGAGGCCCAGGAGGGCAGGCAGGGTCCTGCGCAGGTTCTCGTCGTCGTAGTTCTTGAAGCAGGACAGGATGGGGTTCCGGACCTGCAGCAGGCGCACCGATTCGAGCGGGAAGGCACGGCTCGTGCTCGAGTGATGGTGGTAGCAGACGGCGGCGGGGACGTAGCGCACCTCGTGCCCCATCACCCACAGGCGCCAGCCCAGATCGACGTCCTCGTAGTACGCGAAGAACTCCTCATCGAAGCCGCCGGCGTCGGCGTACACGCCGGCCTCGATCGCCATCGCCCCGCCGCAGGCGAAGAGAGTCGTACCGGGCTCGTCGTGCTCCGGGCCGGGCTTCTCCTCGTAGCCGCGCTGGATCCCGACACCGTGGAAGTTCATGGCGCCGCCGGCGGAGTTGATGCGCTTCCCGTCCCACGAGAGCATCTTTCCCGTGGTCGCGGCGCACTCGCCGCGGGCGATGGGCAGCGTGATCTCGCGCAGGAAGCTCGGCTCCACGCGCATGTCGTTGTTGAGGAAACACAGGACGTCGGCGTCGGCGACGGCCGCTGCTCCCTGGTTGCAACCGGCGCTGAAGCCGACGTTCTCCTCGTTCTCGAGCAGCCGCACCCAGCCCGCACGGCGGATGACCTCGAGGCTCCCGTCGACGGAGCCGTTGTCCACCATCACGAGCTCCCAGAGCTCGCGCGGGTAGTCCAGCTCCGAGAGGCTCTCGAAGCAACGCTCGAGGTGCTGTCGCCCGTTGTAGTTGAGGACGACGATCGCAACGCGCGGAAGGTCGGTCATCGCGCTCCGGCTCCCGTGGACACACGCGCGCAGAGCGCGCGGTAGCGCGCCTCGGTCAGCGCCGCGTCCTCCTCGATCGTCTTGATGGTCATGAAGTTCCGTCCGAGGCGCTCCAGGAGGTCCGGCTCGTCCGCGAAGCGGCGCAGTGTACGCGCCAGGGCCTCGTCGTCGCCCGTCGGGAACAGGAGACCGTCGACACCGTCCTCGACGTACTCGGCCATCCCGCCGATGTCGCTCGCGACGACCGGCGTCCCGGTCATGAAGGCCTCGTGGATCGTGATCGGCGAGTTCTCGAACCAGGTCGAGGGCACGACCAGGACGTCGATCTCGGAGTACACCTCGGACAGCCGCGCGTTGTCGAACCGTCCGCGGAATCGAACGCTCTCTGGCGCGAGCTCCCGGAGCTGCGCGTGGTGGGTGTCCTCATCGGGACGGAAGTCGCCGAAGAACGAGAGCGTGATCGGAGCGTCCTCCAACCGCCTCATGGCGCGCACGAGCACCTCGCCGCCCTTGTACCAGACGAGCGACCCGACGAAGCCCAGCCGCAGGCGCCCCTCCGGATCGGGCTTCGTCTCGAGCGCCTGCACGTGGTCGGTCCGCATGCCGTTGTCGGAATAGAGGAACTTCTCCGACTCGAACGCCCCGGACGCGAGCAGCTTCGAACGCAGGAATCGGCTGGGCGAGACGACCAGGTCGGCGGAGGCGTAGGCCGAGAGGACGAAGGGACCGCGTTCCCGCATGTCGAGGTAGGCCCCCGCGCTGTCGACCCTCGCACGCCCGAAGAGCCCCTTGCGCGCCGCGCGCGCGCCGAGATCGAGCAGGCCGCCGAGCGACTCACCGAGCTTCTTCTTGGCCGGAATGCTCCCGAGGTCCCGGTCCTTGACGCAGTAGAGGCATCCGAGCCCCATGTTCTCCTCGCAGCGCACGCCGTCGGGCCGGATCAGCTGGACGCGCGCGCACAGTGACCAGTAGTCGTGACAATGCACGACGGTGGGCAGCCCGGCGTCCTTCGCCACGCCGACGAGCCCGGCCGACGTGTGGATCAGGTGCTGGAAGTGGACGAGGTCCGGCCGCTCGCGCTCGAGCACCGCGCGGAACGCCTCTTCCGCGCGCGCGTCCCGGTAGCTGTCGGCGAGCCGGCGATGCTGTAGCCGGTTCGTCATGCGCAGGACGCGCAACCCCTCGAGATCGTCCTCGGTCACGGTGAAGTCGGGAGCGCCGCCTTCTTCCCCGGGCGAGCGCGTGAGGATCGTGCAGCGGTGGCCCCGGCGCTGCATCTCGGTCGCGAGGTTCTGGGTGTAGACCTCGGTCCCGGCCCAGGTCTCGGGCGGAAAGCCGTGCACGACGTAGAGCACGTGCAGGTTCTCGCGCTCGAGCACCGCCGTCGCGCGGCGTCGGCGCTCCGTGAGACCGCCCTCGTGGAGCCCCTCGAACGCGCTCTTGCGCAGGAGGGAGAGCTCGCGCTCGAGCGAGCGAGCCGCGTCGCCGGAGATGCCGGCCTCGCGAACGGTCTCCGCGTCGCTCGCGGCAAACCTCTCGGTGAGGGTGCGTGCATCCGCCGCCGACGCGATGCAAGTCCGGTCGAGCCACTCTGCGTTGAACCGCCCGTCGACGACCGCCCGCGCCCGCACCTCGTCCGGCCCGTACTCGTGGCTGTGCTCGACGAGCGCGTCCGCGTCGTAGCGCAGAACGTAGCCCGCTTCGAGCAGCGCACGCGCCATCAGGACGTCCTCGCCGAAGGGCGTGCGCGGGAACGGGTGCCGCCGCCAGACCTCGCGCCGGAAGGCCGAAGCGACGTCGTTGAAGTTGTAGAGCAGTCGCCGCGCGTGGGGATCGAGCGCGTCGTAGTCGTCCGGCAGGCGCACGAGCCTGCCCTCCTCGGCGTAGCCTGGATCGTCGCGTGAGAAGAGCCGCGTGGCGAAGGAAGCGTCCGGACGCGGGACGTTGCGGCAGGTGGCCGCTGCCACCTCGGGGTCCTCGAAGCCCTGCACGAGCGTCGCGAGCCAGTCCTCCGAGCCCGGGATCGCGTCCTGAGTCAGGAACACGAGGAGCTCGCCCGTGCTCCAAGCCGCGAGCTGGTTGCGCGTGTCCCCGTGGTCGAACTCCACGGGGTCTATCCCGCGCACCCGCATCGGCACCGGAAAGTCCCCCCTCCAGCGCTTCAGGATCTCGAGTGTCCCGTCGCTCGAGCCCGAGTCGATGACCAGCAGGTCCCAGGCGAGCTCGCCCCCCCGCTGCCCGGCGAGCCCCTCGAGGACCCGATCCAAGAACTCCCCCCCCTGGAACGTCGGAATCAAGACGGACGCCGAGCGAACGGCAGAGAAGCGGGCCGGCACGCGCCCAACATACCGGTACCCACGCCGATTCCGAGCCCCACGCCCTCGCACACATGGTTCAGCGCGAAGCACGGCCTAACGCGCAGGGAGCCTGCAGTTCTTCGCCGCCCCCCAAGCGCCGCAGCGATGCCAAGGGCATCGCCCGGCGCGGAGTCGCGCCGTGCCGCCCGCAGGGCATCTCGGCGCGCGCCGATGCGCGCCGAATCACCCGGCCGCGGGCAGCCGGATCATCAACCCCGGCTGCCCGCGTACTGGCCGAGGACCATGGCCGTACGCAGTCCGGGGGACCGCAGGAGGAACTTGAGCTTGCCCGGGACGTTCGAGCGCAGCACGTAGCGCGCGTCCTCGAGGATCTCGTAGACGATACCGCGCAGCACGGATTGCAGGCTCGGGCGGATCTTGTGTCCGTGAGTCGCGCGGTGGAACGAGGCATCGACCTTGTAGCGCTCGTAAGCCCCGCTCCAGGAGTAGACGTGCGCGTGGTAGGCGATCGCGCCCGGCGCGTAGGCGATGCGCCAACCCCAGGTCAGGGCGCGCGCGGCCCAGGCGAAGTCCTCGCCGAAGCTCGTGTCGGGGAAGGGGATGTCGCGGAAGACCGAGGTGCGGATGGCGCTCGCGACGTTGTTGAAGCGCAGGTAGCGCGCGCGCTCGAACGGCCCCAGGTTCCAGACGCCGCCCACCGAGTCCAGGTCGCGCACGGAGGCCTTGTCCGAGGCCTCGGGCAGAGACAGTACCGTCCGCGCCGTCAGAGGGTCGTCCTTGGGGAAGGGCAGCACGCGTCCGTACGCCCCGGCCACGCGGTCGTCCTCGAACGGAGCGAGGAGCCCGCGAACGAAGCCCGCGTCGGGCATCACGTCCTGGGAGAGGAAGATCAGGAACTCGCCGTCGGCCATCTCGGCGCACTCGTTGCGCGTCTTTCCGTGTCCGAACTCCGACTGCGGGATGCGGACGACCCGAACCCCGGCGTCGCGCAGCATCTCGTAGGTCCGATCGGTCGAGCTCGAGTCGATGGCGCAGACCTGGATCTCGCCCTGGTAGTCCTGCTCCGCGAGCGCGGGCAAGAGGCGCTGGAGGTCGTCCTCGCCGTTCCAGGTCGGCAGGATGATCGAGACCTTGGGAGCCGTCATGACGCTGGGAAGAGGGCGCGAACCGCCCCCATCACCCCATCGTGGGACGTTCTTTTCAAGCCCCGTGTTCCCGGCATGTGCGGGTCAGCTCCGCGACTTGGACTCGCGGAAGAAGTAGACCAGGAGCCCGATCGCGGCGACCCAGGTCGCCGGACCGACCCAGCCGGCCTCGCCGGCGTCCGTCATGCCCAGGGCGAGCGAGGAGATTCCGCCCGCGCTGAGAAGCGCCAGCCCGACCCCCATCAGTGCCTCGCCGGCGATGATCCCCGAGGCCAGGAGCAGACCGCGGCGCGTCTTCGAATCGAGCTCTTTCTCGGACTTGGCGCCCTTCGCCACGAAGTGCGAGATGAGCCCGCCGATCAGGATCGGTGTCGAGAGCGCGAGCGGGAGATACATGCCCACCGCGATCGGCATCACGTAGGCGCGGAAGCTCGACTTCCTGTTCTCGAGCCACCTGTCCAGGAGCACCAGCGCGACACCCAGTGCGGCGCCGATGTAGATCATGTTCATCGGCAGTATCTCGTCGCCGAAGAATCCCTCGGCCAGGCTCTTGAAGAGCGTCGCCTGGGGAGCCGAGAGCTCGGGTCCTCCGATGCCGCCCGGCGTCTGGTCGTGCAGGAGCTGGAGCACGGGCGCCATGACCAAGCACGCAGCGGCGATCCCCACGATCTGCATGATCTGCTGCCGGTAGGGCGACGCTCCCACCAGTTGACCCGTCTTGAGGTCGTTGCAGACGTCCCCGGACGTGCAAGCGGCGCAGCAGACGATCGCGGCGACGCCGAGCGTGGCCAGCATCCCCTGTGTGCCCGAGAAGCCCATCACGTACAGGAGCCCGCCCGTGAAGAGCACGGCCGTGATCGTCATCCCCGAGACCGGAGAGTTCGAGTTCCCCACCAGGCCGACGATGTAGCTCGCGACCGCGGTGAAGAAGAGCGACATCACGATCATGATCACGGTCGTCGGAATCGTGATCGCGATCGATCCGGTCAGGTGGTAGTAGATGCCTCCGACCATCAGCGCTGCGATCAGCGAGAGGATCAGGATCATGCGGGTCGGGATGTTCTTGTCCCGGATGTCCTCCGAGACATCTCCTCCCCCCTTGCGAATGACACGCACGGCGTCCACGAGGCTGTGGCGGACCTTGACGATCGTCGCGATACCGCCGACGACCATGGCTCCGACTCCGACGTAGCGGATCTTCGTGCTCCACAAGGTCATCGCTCCCTCGACCGGGTGGTCGAGGTAGGACTGCCCCTCGCCGAGCAGGGGGATCCCGATCAACCAGCCCAGCGCGCCCCCGATGAAGATCAGGACGGCGACGTTGAGGCGGACGATGAACCCGACGCCCACGAGCGCCGGAGACACGTCGCTGCCCATGAAGAGGATGCTCTTCCCCGCCACGACGGCGCCCTCGAGCGTCCCCCGGATCACGCCCAGGAAGCCGATCAGTGCCTTGAAGCCGGCGCCGATGAGCGTGCCCTTGACGATCGCGTCCGCACCGGACGCTCCGGCCTCCGCGCTGTCCCCCGCCTTGAGGACGGCAGCGCAGGCCACGCCCTCGGGATAGGTCAGCTCGGGGTTGTCCCCGGTCACGAAGACGCGCCGCATGGGGATCATGAAGAGGATCCCGAGCAGGCCGCCCGTGAAGGCGATCACGGCCGTGAGGACCCAATCGAACTCCTCCCACACGCCGATCAGGACGAGCGCCGGCATGGTGAAGATGATCCCCGCGGCCAGCGACTCCCCCGCGGAGGCGGCAGTCTGGATCTGGTTCGCCTCGAGGATCGTGCCCCCCTTGAAGAGGGTCCGCAGCACGAGCATCCCGATGACCGCCGCCGGGATGGAGGCCGAGACGGTCATCCCCGCCTTGAGGCCCAGGTAGACGTTCGCCGCCCCCATGACCACGGAGAGCACGACGCCGATGACGACGACGCGCAGGGTCAGCTCGAGGGTGTTGGCCGGGAGCGACTCGCTCGGTTGGGTCATGGCGGAGCTCGAACGGGACGGGACTCACCCCTGCGGACCGGCGCCGCCTGGAGGGCGGGGATTCTAGCGACTACCGCCCCTCAGGGCCCGAACCGCCGCAAGAGTGTCGTCCCCGACTCCAGGACGTACAGGTCGCTGTCCCCCGAGACCGCTGTCGAGAACGAGGCTCCGGGCGTGAAGTCGTCGATCCCCGGCATGCAGAGCTGGCTCGGCTGGGTGCAGTCGCCGAGCGCGGCGAGTGGGCAATCGACGTCGCCGAACAGGCCGATCTGACGCCTCACCGCGCCGCTCCCGGCGTCGATCCAGTAGATCTCGCCGTCGCCCGAGGTCTGCGGACCCGTGGGAGCCGCGACCAGGGCCGCGCGTCCGGTCCCGAAGAGCGAAACCGCCGTCCCGTCCCCGACGCACGTGTCCACCTGGCCGGTCAGCGTGCCCAAGCCGGGATCGAAGCCGAAGATCGAGAGGCTGCGGATGCGGTGCCCCTCCCCGCCGTCCCCGCGCTCGGTGACCAGGAGCTGGTTCCCGCAGCTGACGACCAGCCCGGTCGGCGCGTCGAACTCGACGTCGGGGAACGGTCCGTCCATGTGACCGCCCCCGGCCGGACCGCCGCCGGCCAGCGTGAGTACGAACGTGGTCGGATCGAAGAGCGGGTTCCCGATGACGACGCGCACCGCGTTGTTGCGCGTGTCGGCGACGAAGACGCGACCGTCGGAGGTCGGGCAGAGCTGGCTCTCCGGATCCAGCGCGAAGAGCGCGTTCGCCGCCGTGCTGTCGAGGAACCCGCCGGTCGTCGATGCGCCGCCCGCGAACGGCAGGATCGCTCCGGGTGTCGAGCGCCCCACCGCGAGGATCGTGTTGGTCGCGAGCTCGCAGACGACCAGCGTCGAGGCGTCGAGCACGGCCAGCTCGCCGAGCTCCCCCTGCGTGCTCGCGCCGAGCGCGGTCGACACGAACGCGTCGAGCGCGCCGGCCGGCAGGAGGTCGGTCACCACCGGCGCGAGCGGATCGGTCAGATCGACCTCGAGCACGGTCGAGTCCCCGCTCGCCGAGTGCACGGCCGTCGCGTACAGGACGTCTCCCGACGACTGGGCCCCCGCGACGCGCGTCAGCGACGACACGGGCGGGGCCAGGAAGGCGAGGACCGCCGTCAGGTCGATCTCCTGGCAGGTCGTGAAGGGCTGGCGCGGCCCGTTGCAGCCGCGCGTCCCGGCCGCCGAGGGGGCGATCGGGTCGACGACGGCGCCGACCGGACCGGTGGTCCCCATCGGCGCGGTGTTCGAGGGATCCTTGCAGCCGGCGAGGGAGAGCGCCGGGAGCAGGCCGAGCGTGAGGAGGAGGCAGCGCATGCCGCGAGTCTCGCGGTCCTCCGCCGTCAAGACAAGACGCCACGCGAGCTCAGTCTTCGTCCTCGTCCAGCTCCAGATAGCCCAGCGCCCGGAGCTCGCGAGCGGTGTCCTCTCCGGGCTCGATCACGTGGACGAGGGGCCGGTTGCCAACCACGGCGATACGCAGCTCGACCTGGTCCGCGAGGTGCTCCTGGAGCAGGCTCCGCCCCTCCTCGACGAACCGGCTGCTCCCCGACCCCGCGGCCGTCGCCAGCAGATTCCGGGCTTCGGCGGGGTCGGACCCGAGCTCGTAGAGCGTCAGCACTTCGGTCGCCGGCTCGCCGGGATCGGCCCGCTCCGCCAGGAGCGCCCGGCCCGAGAAGCGCACCGAGCGCCGCCAGGCGAGCTTGCGCTTCGCGTAGAGGTGCTCGGTGGTCTCCGCGAACAGGGTCCGCATCGGCTCGCGCTCGCCGCGCAGGAGCCCGAGCAGGCTCCGGGACCCGGTCCCCGAGGGCGCCAGCCCGCAGGCCTCGAGCAACGTCTCGTGCAGGCCGATGAGCCCGACCGGCACGGAGATCGTCTCGCCCGCACCGAGACCGTCCGGCAACCGCAGGAGCAGCGGCACACGCAGCGTCTCGCGGTGGAGTTGGACGTGGCCGAGCTCTCCGTGCTCGCCGAACTCCTCGCCGTGGTCCGACGTCACCGCGACCACCCAGTCCGGTCCGACGGCGTCGAGGAGGCGCGCGAGCTCGTGATCGGTGTAGGCGACCTCGGCGTCGTAGAGCGCGCGCAGGTGGCGCATGTCGCGCGCAGTGAACCGCTCGCGATCCCGCAGCATGAGCCGGCCATCGGTCTGGAGCTCGCCGCGCGCGCGGCTCGCGCGAATCGCAGCGACCGCGGCGGCGAGCGGCCCGTCCAGGTCGGGAACGAAACGCTCGACCCACTCCTTGGGGGGCGCGTACGGCAGGTGGGTCTGGTAGGTGTGGACGAAGAGCAGGAGCGGTCGTCCGTCGCGCCCCTCGTCGAGGAACCGGAGCGCACCGTCGACCTTCGCGCGCACACCCTCGTAGCGCGCTTCGAGCACGCCGAAGCCCTGGCACAGGTTCCAGCTCCTGCCGAGCGGACCGCCGTCCGTGAACGCCGCCGTCTGGTAGCCGGCGGCCTCGAAGCGCTCGGCCAGCGTCTCGAACGCCGGCGGCAGGCCCGGCGTCCCGTCCTCGAGGCTGGTCAGGTTGGCGGCGCGATGGGCCCACGGGTGCAGACCGGTGAAGAGCGTCGCGTGGCTCGTCGCGGTGTTCGGGGCCTGCGCCAGACACTCGTCGAAGCGCGCCGCGACCTCGGCGAACCGGTCGAGGTTGGGGCTCGTCTCGCGAGTGTTGCCGTAGCACGAGAGCGCGTCCGCCCGCAGGGTGTCGACGACCACGAGGAGACAGTCCGCGCGCGTTCGAACGCCGGGCTCGGCGCCGCAGGAGAGCCCGACGAGGATCGACGTGGCCGCGACGAACGGTCGGATCATCCGCCGATGTCCTCCTCGGTGTAACCGAGGCCGCGCAGCTCCTCGGCCTGCTCGGGATGGATCTCGTCCTCCGGAAGCTCGGATCGATAGCGCTCGAACCACTCACTCAGGAGCCCGCGCAAGCGAGCCACGTCTTCCGGACGTTCGGAAGAGAGGTCGTGCCGCTCGAGAGGGTCCGACTCCAGGTCGAAGAGCTCGGTCGAGAAGCGCGCCGAGAGCTCGTCGACCAGGAGCAGGTTCAGCTTCAAGCCGGTTTCGGGCTCGCGGATGGTCGCCGTCTGGAACGCGTAGGAGAACACGTGCCGCGGGGAGCGCTCTCCCCCGCCGAGCAGCGGACCCAGGCTCACGCCGTGCAACCCCTCGGGCGCCGCGATGTCGGTCAGCTCGAGGAGCGTCGGGAAGAGGTCGACGTTCTCGACCGCCTCCGAGACGACGAGCCCGCTCGGCACACCGCTCCCCCAGAGGACGAACGGGGTGTGGATCGCCTCCTGATACATGTGCGCGCCGTGCGCCTGGTAGAAGAACTCGTCGGGGCGCGACTCGGAGAGCTTCTTCACCGGCCGCGCCGCCACGCGGTCCCAGAGACCTTCCCCGTGGTCCGAGACGAGGGCGACGATCGCGTCGTCGAGGAAGCCCCGCTCGCGCAGGGCCGCCAGGAGCTCGCCCACGACGCGGTCCGTGTACTCCACCTCGCGGTCGTAGCGACCGCGCTCCTTCGCGATCGAACCGAGGGCGCGGGTCCAGCCGGGATCACCGGAAGGGGGATCCGGTCCGCGCTCGCGCAGCGCGGCGTCCTGCCAGCCTTCGGGGAAGACGGGGACGGCTCCGTCGAGTGCTAGCTCGCTCGCCGCGTGTTCCTCGTAGGGCGCGTGGGGATCGAATGGATGGAAGAGCAGGAAGAGCGGCGGACGCCGGGCCGATTCCTCGGGATAGGCCTCGTCGATACGTTCGAGCGCGTGCTCGAGCAGTGTCATCCCGAACGGCGGGCGCAACGAGCCGCCGCGCTCCACCTTGGGCTTGTGGTAGACGTCGAACCCGTCGCCGAACCCGGACTGCTCCCGCAGCGAGGGATTCCCGACCGCCGCGATCGTACGATATCCGGCACGCTGGAAGACCTCCGCCAGCGAGTGCTCGTCGGCGTGGATCGAGCTGCGGAACCCGGCCTGCTCGAAGAAGTCCTGATCAGCCGTGTCCTCGACGGCGTCCAGCGAGCTGCGCACCGCGACGTAGCGCCCGGTGAGCAGCGACACCATCGACGGCAGCGTCCAGGGTGCCTGCGCCGTCGCGTCCAGGAAGAGGGCGCCCTCCGCCGCCAGCCCATCGATGACGGGGGACGTCGGTCGCGGGTACCCGTAGCAGGAGAGGCGGTCGGCGCGGAGCGTGTCGACGCTGACGAGGATCACGTCGGGACGGCGCCCCTCCTCCGGGGTGCAGGAGGCCGCGAGCGTGGCTGCCAGGACGAGGGCGACGATCGTCGAGCGCATCATCGCGCATCGTACTCCGCTGCGAGGGGCGAGTTGGAGGCGGTGCGGATCCCTGCGCGAGAATTCCGGGGGGGGCGACCGGCTAGCAGCTAGCTGCTAGGAGCGTGGCCGACAAGTCGGCCACGCGTGACTTTGCGCGCATCAGCGCGCGCCAAGGATGCCCTGCGGGCGGCTACGGCGCGACTCCGCGCCGGGCTCGGCCTTCGGCCTCGCGAGGCACGGCCTTATCGGCCGGACCTCTAGCCCGGACCATTCATGAGCCGCGAGGCAGGACGCCTCGATTCGGTTCCTGCCGGTACTTTGCGCGTGCCGGCCCCGCAGGCGACCTTGACAGGTCGTCGAGGACGCCGGTGCGTGCAGAGTGCCGGCAGGGGCCGAAAGGCCGGCGCAGCCGGCCGTTCGTGGGGTTCGGTCCGCGTGGTCATGAATAGTCCGGGCTAGGCCGCGTCTCCGCGACAGCGCTCTTCCGCGTCCTGCGTCTCGACCGAGGTCAGCTCATCCGCTCCGGCGATCAGCATCCGCCCCTGGCCCTCCTCGAGCGTGTAGAGGTGGACGGGAGCGCCCCACAGCGCGGCCACGTTCTTCAGCGTCTCGCCGGTCGTGGAGAGCTGCAGGTCGCGGCCGTCGTGGTGGTGGACGAGCACGAGCTCACCCTGGCCGTCCACGTCGGCGTCGACCAGCTCGATCTGCGGCAGGCCGCCCCACGCCAGGTCGCGCAGCACACGCGCCTTCACGTCGCGCCAGGTCGGACCCGCCTGAGCCTCGGCCTCGGCCCCGCTCCCGGGAGCCTGCATTCCCGGCGGTCCGGCGGGAGCCCGGACGGTCATCGCGGGCACCAGGTTCTCGACGGTGAACTCCTCGTCGGCGAGCTTGTCGATCAAGCTGACGTCGTTGTGGACGCGGCGGAGCCGGAAGATGTCCTCGCCGTGCCGCTCGGCGTGGCGGAAGAGCTCGATGCCGAGCTTGTACGGATTGATGCCGGGTCCGGACGTGGCCGTGGCGCCCGAGTGCGTGTCGGCGAAGTCGAGGATCTCCGAGGGCTCGAGCAGGCCGCCGGTCGTCAGGAGCCGGCTGTGCCAGAAGCTCGCCCAGCCCTCGTTCATGACCTTGGTCATGCGCTGGGGCGAGAAGTAGTAGGCCTCGCGTCGCACGATGCGGAGGATGGCTCGCTCCCAGGGCTGGAGCGGCGCGTTCTCGGCCAGGAACCCGAGCACGTCGTAGGTCGGCAACGAGCCGCGCAGCTCCGCCAGAGCCGGCTCCCGGGCATCCTCGCCGCGCAGGGAGCTGGAGGTCAGGGAGTCGAGTGCGATCCGCGCGCGTTCCGAGAGCGGCGTGTAGGACCCGCCGCGGCCGACTCCCTGCTGGAGCCTGCGAATGGGATCGTACGGGTCGATCAGCGTCTCGAGCGAGAGCGCGCGGTCCATGAACAGCTCGACCTGCTCCTGCCCGAGCGTGTCGACGTAGCGCCGGATCCGCGTCGCGTGGTTCCCGATCCCGTCGATCATGTGCCGGTCGGTAGGCGCGAACCACACGTTGTTCTTGAAGAAGTCGGCGTGTCCGTACACGTGCGCCATCACGAGCTTCTGCTCGAGCAGCGAGTTCGACCGCACGAGGTAGGCGTAGGTCGGGTCGTTGTTGATGACCAGCTCGTAGATCTTCGAGAGGCCCCACGAGTAGCCCTTCTCCAGGCGCTCGAACTCCATCCCGAAGCGCCACGAGGGATAACGAACCGGGAACCCGCCGTACGCGGCGATGCCGTTCACGGCGCTCGCGTCGAGCAGCTCGAAGACGACCTCGAAGAAGTCGAGGCCGGCGTCGCGCGCAGCGGACTCGATCACCAGCGCCTGGTACTTCAGGGCGGCGGGCAAAGACGACTTTATCTTCACGTCATCTCCCCCGCCCGAGGAAGGACTTGATCGAAACGGGGATGTCGCCGCGGTCGGAGATGCCCGTCGTGACGAGCCGGTCCTCCTCACCCAGAGCGTTGTCGAGGTCCTTCTTGAACTGCCCCGAACCGTGAGCGCTCTTGACCTGACCGTAGCAGAACTGATTCACGCGCGGCAGGATCTCGTCGCGCAGCATCGTGATGCAGAACTCGGTGTCGCGGGCCGACCAGTTGTCGCCGTCGGAGTAGTGGAACGGGTAGAGGTTCCAGTCCTCGGGGCGGTAGCGATCCTGGATCTGCTTGAGGCACAGCTCGTAGGCCGAGGAGATCTTCGTGCCGCCCGACTCGCGCAGGTGGAAGAACGTGTGCTGGTCGACGACCTTCGCGACCGCGTCGTGAACGATGTAGACGACCTCGAGGTTGCGGTACTGGCTGCGGAGCCAGGTATCGATCCAGAAGGCCTTGATCCGGACGATCTCCTTCTGCTCGCGCCCCATCGAGCCGGACACGTCCATCATGTGGAAGACGACGGCCGACGACTCCGGTTGCTCGCAGGCATTGCGCACGCGGTAGCGGAAGTCCTCCGGGATGGGAACCACCTTGGGCCGCCGCGGGTCCCAGAGCCCGCTCGCGATCGTGCGCCGGAGCGCGTTCTTGTAGCTGCGTCGGAAGTGCCGCAGGGAGTCCGGGCCGGAGTTGTGCAGGCCGTTGTAGCGCCCGCCTTCCGTCGACAGCTCCTTGACCCCGCGCGGCTCGATGTCGGGGAGCTCCAGCTCCTCGCCGAGCATCTCCGCCAGGTCCTCGATGTCGACCTCGACCTCGAGGATGTGGCTGCCCTCCTGATTGCCGGCACCCGAGGCGGCCTGTCCTTCGCCGGGCTCGCCGCCCTTCGCATCGCCGCTCTCGCCCTCGCCACCCTCGCCGCCGGACTTGGCGTTGGGTCCGAAGCGAATGTGCGGCAGCTCGATCTGCGGCAGAGGGATCGAGACGGCGTGCTCGCCGCAGCGACCGATCAGCTCCCCCGTCGAGAGGAACTTCCGCAGGTCCTGACGAATCCTCCCGCGAACGATCTCGCGGAAGCGCGCTCGGTCTGCCTCGATCCTGTACACGGTTCCCCCGTCACGCGGCGTCGGACGGGGACTCCTTGGTCTCTCCGCGCGCGAAGAGGTCAGCGACGTGATCGAGGACCATCTCGGCCGTGGCCTCGTCGTAGCCGTACTGCTCGATCAGACGGTCCCGGATCACCTGGATCTTCTGGCGCGTGCTGGGGTCGACGACGGACGACACGAGGCTCGTGAGCTGGATCGTGTCGCGCCGGTCCTCGAAGAGCTTGAGCTCGAGCGCGCGCGTCAGCCGCCGGTTCTGCCGGTAGTCGAACTGGCGACCCTCGAGGTGCAGGGCCGCGATGTAGTTCATGAGCTCGTGGCGGAAGTCGTCCTTGCGTGACTCGGGGATGTCGATCTTGCGCTCGATCGAACGCATCAGCCGCTCGTCGGGATCGTGCTCCCGGCCGCTCGTGTCGATGACTTTCTCGCGAGTCGTGTAGGCCTTGACGTTGTCGATGTACTTGGCGCACAGGCGATCGGTCGCCTCACGATCGGCCGACACGGCGACCTGGACCTCGCGCTTGATGATCTCCTCGTACTCCTCGCGAGCGTACGAGAGCAGCTGAACGTAGCGCTTGCGCGTCTCCTCGTTGGAGATCAGGCTGTGGTGCTGGAGTCCCTGCTGCAGCGAGTCGAGCACGTCGAGCGGCGTGATCGCCTGCCGGTTGGAGACCAGCGTGGTCGCGATCTTGTCCTGCACGTAGCGCGGGCTGATTCCGTACATGCCCTCGCGCTCGGACTCCTGCCTCATCTCCTTGACGTGCTCGGGGCCGAAGCCGGAGACCTCCTCGCCGTTGTAGAGGCGAGCCTTCTGGAGGAGCGTGAGGTTGGAGTGCGTGGGCTCGTCGATGCGCGTCAGGCAGGACCACAGGGCCGCCACCTCGAGCGTGTGCGGCGCGATCGACTTGTCCGGGAAGGACTCCGGGCAGAACTGACGCCGGTAGATCTTCACCTCGTCGTCGTGGGCGAGGTTGTACGGGACGTCGATCTTGATCGTCCGATCCCGGAAGGCCTCCATCAGCTCGTTGTTCTGGAGCTTCTTGTACTCGGGCTCGTTGGTGTGTCCGAGGATGACCTCGTCGATGTGCGTCTGAGCGAACTTCTTCGGCTTGATCGTGTGCTCCTGGGTCGCACCGAGCAGGTCGTAGAGGAACGCGACGTCGAGCTTCAGGACCTCGACGAACTCGAGCATCCCGCGGTTGGCCACGTTGAACTCGCCGTCGAAGTTGAACGCGCGCGGATCCGAGTCCGATCCGAACTCGGCGATCAGCCGGTAGTTGATGTCGCCGGTGAGCTCGGTCGAGTCCTGGTTCTTCTCGTCCTTCGGCTGGAACGTGCCGATGCCGACGCGGTTCGCCTCGGAGAGCACGAGGCGCCGCACGCGCACGTGCTCGAGGACCTTCGTCCAGTCGCCCTCGTAGCGGCCCATCAGGAGGGCCCAGTAGTAGCGGCTCACCGGGTCCAGCTCGCCGCGGATGGTGATCGGGTAGTCCTTGTCCCACTCCTCGTTGAGGCGCTGCTCGAGATCGGGGCGCGCCTCCTGGGGCACGAGCAGGAGCGGCTCCTGGTTCATCGGCGACTCCTGACGCTCGCCGTCGACGTCCCAGAGGAACGTGTAGAGCGCGCCCTCTTCGGTCTGCGAGTAGGCCTCCAGGCCGCGCTTGAGGATGCGGGCGATCGTGCTCTTCGACGAGCCGACCGGTCCGTGCAGGAGGAGGATCCGCCGCTCGGGACCCAGGCCGCGCGCGCCGGCGCGGAGCGTCTGGACGAGCTGGTCGAGGGGCTCGTCGAGCCCGAAGACCGCATCCCGTCCGTCGTCGAAGGGATCGTCGAAGAGACGCCAGCGCCGGGCACCGCCGGGTCGAAGCGGCTCGGCGAAGCCGTGCGACTCGACCATGTCGAGCATCCTCTGCCAGGCGTTCCGGGCGACACCCGGAGTGCGCTCGACGAGGTCCAGGTAGTCCTGGAAGGAACCCTCCCACGAGAGCTGCGCGTGGCTCTCCCCGAGGGCTTGATTCTGAAGGACGGAGAACAGCGGCTCTTTGGGCTCGGTCATGGCTGGGGCACGTCGAAGGAGGGCGGGAAGCGCCGCATCCTTGTCTGTGTCGGTCGATCCCCTGCCAAACTGGAGGCGGGCGTCCCCCGGAGGTGCTCGGGAACGGCCATGCGCCGTGCGCGAACCGGGCATCCTCCACCGAAGACTATCCCGATCTCTCTAGGCGGCGGCGGATTCGCTCCCAAGTGGAAACGCAGTGTGAACTTGGTTCCGCGTCGAGGGGGTTCGAGGCTCACGCGGCCCCCTTCAAGCGAAACCTCCGAGGCCCCCGAACGTTCCCTTTCCTATGCTGGGGAGGGTCCGCCCAGCACCTCGCGAGACGAGGCCCTAGTGGGGTGACGCAAGAGTTCGGGCCATATCTTCTGCGTCCTTCCGCCCGTGGCTGCGTTGCCACTCCTCCGAGTATCCACGAATACGCGTCGTCGTGGCGCCTTGCCACGAACGCAAGCCCGCGGAACATCTAGCCCGAACTTTCGCGTCACCCCACTAGAGAAAATGCCCTACCGGAAATCTGCCGAACACGGAGCGTGGTGCGCCTGCGCCTGGACCCTCTCGATCCTGTCCGGAATCGTGTCCTGCGGGAGCTCGTCCGCTGCACCTTCCGCGCCTCCCTTCGACGAGGCGCGGGCGTGGACGCACATGAAGGAGATGGTGGCGCTCGGCCCGCGGCCGGCCGCGTCCGAGGAGCTCGAGCGGGCGCGCGCCTACATCGTGCGCGAGCTCGAGAGCTACGGGCTGACACCGGTGGTCGAGAACTTCCGGAGCGAGACGCCGGAAGGCGAGCTCTCCTTCGCGAACGTCTACGCGGACATCGGCCCCGGAGACGCACCGCTCGTCGTCCTGACGACGCACATCGATACGAAGCGGTTCGACTGGCACTTCGTCGGGGCGAACGACAGCGGGTCGGGCACCGCCGTCCTGCTCGAGCTCGCGCGCGCCCTCGCCCCGGTCTCCGCCCGACCGGTGACCTACCGCGTGCTGTTCGTCGACGGCGAGGAGTCGATCCGCGAGACCTGGATCGACCCCGACAACCGCTACGGCTCCCGACACCACGTCGCCGAGCTCGAACGGACCGGTGAGATCCGGCGCGTCGCTGCCTGCGTGCTGATCGACCTCATCGGCGACAAGGACCTGCGGCTCTCGCACGAGACGCTCTCGAACCCCGAGCTCCTGAAGATCTTCTTCCGCGCAGCGCGCGAGGCAGGGCTCGGCGCCCACGTCGACGGACCGCGCCGCGAGATCAAGGACGATCACCTCTCGTTCATGAGCGCCAACATCCCGAGCGTCGACCTGATCGACTTCGAGTACGGCCCGAACAACGCCTACTGGCACGACAAGCGGGACACGCTCGAGAACGTCTCCGCCGCGAGCCTCGGAATCGCGGGGCGCATCGTCCTGGCCGGACTCCCGGGCCTCGAGGCCTGGGTCCTCAAGAACTGAGGGGCGCCGAGCCCGATCACCCTCCTCCGACCAGCTCCTCGCGCTCCGCCTCGACCGGGGCCTCTTCCGCCTCCGCTTCCTCCGCCGGCGCCGCGTGCGGCACCAGCTCGACGACCGGTTCCTCGTCCTCCGTCATGACGAGCTCGTGCCCGTTGCCGTTCGCGTGGAGAGGCTCGAGCGGGGCCTCGTCGAACAGCTCCCGTCGGGCATCCTGGGCCCGCTGCGCGTCGCCCTCGGCCTCGGGCACGAACTCGTCGACGTCGTCGAGCTCGACCGAGACCTGCCGCGACACGCCGCGCGTCTCCATCGTGATCCCGTAGAGCGACTGACAGGCGCTCATCGTGCCCTTGTTGTGGGTCACGACGACGAACTGGGTGCTGGCCAGGAACCCGTCCAGGAGGACGAGGAAGCGCGCGATGTTCGCGTCGTCCAGCGCGGCGTCGACCTCGTCGAGAACGCAGAACGGACTCGGGCGGGACTGGAAGACCGCGAACAGGAGCCCCAGGGCCGTCATCGTGCGCTGACCGCCGGAGAGCAGGCCGAGCGGAAGCATCTCGCGCCCGGGCGGCCGGGCCGAGATCTCGATACCGGCCTCGAGGACCGGAGCGCCCTCCTCCAGCTCGATCGTGGCGCGACCGCCGCCGAAGAGCTGGCGGAACAGGCGCTCGAAGTTCTCGCGGATCTCTGCGAAGGCCTCGAGGAACAGTCGTTCGGACTCCTCGTTGATCGTCTTCAGCGTGTTCTGGAGCGCGGTGCGTGCGCGCACGACGTCTCCCTGCTGCTCCTCCAGGAAGGTCAGCCGCGCCGAGACTCCTTCGAGCTCTTCGACGGCCTCGAGGTTGACGGAGCCCAGCTTGTCGAGCTCCTCCCGAAGATCGGCGACCCGCTGCTCCAGCTCGGCCAGCGCCGCTTCCTGCAGGAGCTCCTCTTCCGGCTCGAACTCCGTCTGGAGCTCGTGTTCCTGGAGGGACAGCTCCTCCTCGGCCCGCCGCTGGAGCTCGTCCTTTGCCAGGGACACGCGCTGCTCCTCGAGCTGCACCTCGGAGAGCGCGTTCATCTCGGCCTCGAGCTCGCGCGTGACCGCATCGGTCCTCGCGCGCAGCTGGACGATCGCCTCGCGCACCTCGCGCTCATGTCCCCGAACGTCCTCGAGACGCTCGGCGGCCTCGGCCCGATCGGTGAGGAGACTCTCGCGTTGTCCGTCGATCTCCTCGTAGGCCGTCTCGCCTCCGTCGGCGTCGCGCGTGTGGCGCTCCGCCAGCTCGAGCGTTCGCGTCCGCTCCTCGTCGAGCTCGGCGCAGGCCCGCACGGTGTCGGCTTCGCGCCGGCCGGCCGCGTCCCTTTGCTCCGCGAGCCGGGTGTCCTCGACTCGCGCGTGGCTCTCCTCGCGGGCGAGCTCCTCGCGGCGCTCCTCCAGCGAGCGACGGCTCTGCAAGAGCCCCTCCAGGTGGGCGTTCTCCTGCTGGAACTCCTCGACGAACTGACGCTGCCTCTCGCGCGCCTCCCGCAGGAGCTCCTCCGTCTCCATGCGCTCGCGCTCGAGCTCGTCCTTCTCCACGCTGGCCAGCTCGGCCGTCTCCTTCGCGTCCTCGGCCCGGATCCTGGCCGACTCCGCGGCTCCGCGGGCATCCCCGAGGGCATCGCGGGCATCGTCCAGCGCGGCCAGCGCCTCGCGAGCGTCCGCTTCCAGCACGTCCCGGCGCGTCTGCAGCTGCGCGAGCTCCGAGCCTATCGCTCCTGCGCGCCGTGCCAGACCCTCGACCTCACGGGAGAGGTCGAGGGCGCTCGCGCGCCGACCGACCGGCCCGTGGGCCACTTCGCGGTACCCGCCGGTCACGCCCGCAGCATCGACGCAGTCGCCGTCCATCGTGACGGCGGTGAGCTCGGGGGAGCGAGCCACGAGTCCGAGCGCCGCCGCGAGGTCGGTGGTGACGACCACGCCGCCCAGGAGCAGGCGCGCGAGCTCCTCGTATCCCGCATCGACGTCCGTGACCGCCAGCAACGGCCCGAGAACGCCGGGCAGGTGCGCGGGGAGCTCGGGCGATCGGCGGTTGCCGGCCCCGATCCCCGTCGGCGCGACGAGGCGCGC
>JAJDET010000288.1 GCA_029259655.1 Planctomycetota bacterium | reverse complement strand
GAACCGCTCGCCAGGTGTGCGACCAGCAATGCCAGTGCACCGTCCGCTGACTGAAGCGGTTCTTCTCCGGGAGCCATGCGCCGTAGCTCATCGGCTCGACGAAGACCCAGCGCAGGTTCGCGGGCCGGGCGGCGAGAACCTCTTCCATGAGGTGGTCCGCTTCGTAGGTCCACCCGCCCGGGATTCCCAGGTTGTACGACCGCCAGGTGCGACCGTCCGTGCTGAGCATCGGGTCGATCACAGACGGCATCAGGCCGCGGTAGACGCGGCTCGAGCCGAAGTAGACCGCATCGAACTCGTCCTTGTGCTCGAAGAAGGCGTCCAGCTTCGGGCGCATGCGCGAGTCCGACGGCCACGGAACGAGACCGCGTACGCCGCTCCCGACGAGCAGGAAGGCAGCGAAGGCGATGAAGCTCTGGAGAGTCTGCCTTGCGATCATGCGGGCCTGCGCCCCCGAGGGCGCGGAAGCCCATGGTAGACGTCCCGCGGGGAGCCAGCCACGGCGCTGAGACCCTTCCGGCTCAGCGCTCGGACGCGAAGGCCACGGCGGGAGCGGCCGCGTCGAGGGGGACGTCCCGTACGACCGTGCCGCCCTCGACGACTTCGATGGCCTGCGAGTGGGAGCCCGGCTCCGGCCCGCGTGCCGATGCCGAGGGGGCCGTCGCACGCACGTTCCAGTTTCCGGTGGCGAGTCCCTCGGCGTGATACGCGCCGTGCTCGTCCGTACGAACCACGGTCGGCGGCCCGTCGCCCCGGGACAGGAGCACGAGTACCCCGGCGGGTGATTCGCCAACGGGTGCGAGCACGCGACCCTCGATCCGACCGGTCGCGTGCAGTGCCACGTCCTGGCGCGCGTCGACGCGGGGATCGAGGATGCCGGCGACGACCTGCGTGCCCGACCTCCCGGGTCGGTCGGCCAGCACGACGTACTCGCCGGCGGCTTCGATCGGAAGGGAGAAGAATCCGGAGGCGTCGGTCTCGCCCTCGACCGTGCGCTGGAGATCGAGGTCCGTCGGGAAACCGTGGATCAGGAGCCGCTCGTCCTGCGGGAGCCGACCGACCAGTCGCACGCGTGTGCCCGGTGCGGGCTCGCCGTCGACGGTGACCCGACCCGTGATGCGGGAGAGCGGGACGAGCTGAATGGAGCGGGTCTCTCCCGGCTCGAGCGATCCGAGCCGCGTCGTCGCGAAGCCCGGGGCCGAGATCCGGATCGTGGTCGGGACGTTCGCGAGCAGCAAGTCCGCCCTGCCGTCCACGGCGTCGTCCAGCCACGTGTGCCGGCCGTCGGACTGCTCGACGCGGACGATCTCGACCGGCTCACCGCCCTCGTCCTGCACCTCGAGGCCGAGCTCCGGCGGTGCTTCGAGCTGCACCGTGTTCTGCGTGCCGGGCTCGAGCGGGACGACGGTGGGTGAGAACGAACCGTCCGGCGGGCGCGCCATGACGACACCGCCCCTCCCATCGGGTGACGGAACGATGAACTGCCCGTTCAGGTCGGCCTTCGCGGGGAACGGTGCGTCCGAGCCGGGGTAGGCGACGGAGAGCTCGGCGAAGGGGACCGGAAGCCCCGCCGGATCGAGGACGCGTCCGCTCAAGCTGCGCTCGGGCGGGAGCTCCTGGAGCGCGAGGGGCGGGAGCGACTCCGTCGCGCCGCTCTCGATCTCGATCGGAAGCGACCAGGCCCACTCCGAGCCCCGCGATCCCGCGCCCACGCGCCACGTGCCGGTGGGGACTTCGTCGAGAACGAAGGACCCGTCGGAGTCGGTGACGGTGGAGTACCGACGCATGTCGGGCTCGGGACCGAAGAGGTCCCAGACGTCGCGTTCGGATTCGGGCAGCTCGGCGACGACGACCACCGGTGCATCGGAGATCGGGCGTCCGGTCTTGTCGACGACCACGCCGCGCATCTGCCCGACGGGTTCGAGCCTGACGGCGGCCAGGTCTATCACGAGGTCGTCGCTGCGCTCGTCGATGTCGAACGGTCGACTCAGGGTCACCGTGCTGTGTCCCTCGGCGGTGGCCTGGAGGTCGATGGGCTCCGAGCCGCGCCACACGGGAGGCAGGCCGAGTGCGATGCGGCCGTTCGCATCGGCGTCGGCCGAGCGCGACTCTTCACCGCGGCGGGCCGTGAGTCGTGCCGTCTCGATCGGGTCCCCCTCGCGGTCGAGGACCGTGATCTTGATCACGAGCTTCCTCGTAACGGGTTCCGCAGTGGACGCCGTCTCCGGCGCGAGATGCGCGGCCGTTCGCAAGCTCTCGTCCCGGCCGGCGATGGTCACGGGGCGGCGTGAAGAAAGCTCGACCGTTCCATCCGGTTCCAGGGAAGCGGCCGCCCCGGGCGAGTCCGCCCCCGCCGAGACCAGCGTGAGAGTCACGGCGGCGAGCGCCAGGCTGAGGGCGGTGGGCAGGGCGACGAACGGGATCAGCCCCCCGGGAGCCGCGATGGGTGCCGGGCGGGAAGAGCGGGGGAAGAGGACCATGAATCCCGCGATCCAGGTCTCCCGGTTCCCCCCGAAGCGCGCGTCGAGTCGCTCCCGCAGCTTCTCCAGGCCGTGGTGAGCGCGCCAGCGAACCGTGCCCGTCGGAATCCCCTGACGGTCCGCGATCGCGCGCGCGTCGAGGCCTTCGGAATAGCGGAGGAGAATCGTCGATCGGTAGGGCTCTTGAAGCTCGCCCAGCTCCTCGCACACGATCCGGAAGATGTCGAGTCGCTCCGAGAGCTCGTCCGGCGACGGCAGCTGCGGCTCTTCGTCGTCTGCGTAGGCCTGTTCGCGTTGGTCCCGCCGTCGGTCTCCGCGACGCAGTGTGTGTGCGATGTTCTTGAGGCTGCGCGCCAACCAGGGGCGTGAGACGCCGCGCTCGGGCGGTGCCGCGAAGGCGGCCAACCAGGTGCTCTGGACCACGTCGTCCGCGAGCGCTGCATCACCGCCGACCAGTGTGCGCGCGAGCGCGCGCAACCAGGGCGTGTGCGCCAGGACCTCTTCGGGTTGGATGCCGATCCTGTGAGTCATGGGCGGTGTGGAGAGAGACCCCTACCAACATGCCGGAAACGGCAGATTCGTAGGGCTGGTTCGAGGAAAAACCTCTCCAGGGGTCCCGGGGATGGGGCGGAGCCCGGAAACGGGATCCGATGCCAACACCCCACCTTCCGGCGGCATGTAGAGAGTGGAGGCGCCTCCGCCTCCACCCCGGATCCGAGAGGACGGCCGGTCCTGGGGTCCCTGAACCGCCACTCTCCGCCGCCCCCGCCCAGTCCACCCAGACACCGGCGGCGGCGGCGGCGGAGTGGTCACTTCCGGACGAAGCGATTCGACAGCACGGCGAAGCGAAACCACAGCACGAAGCGGAACAGAACGCACAGGAGTCGAGGGTGATGGACCGGTGACGGTCGTCCGAACGGGCCGCTGAGCTCTCCGAGCGCAGCGGGTCGGTCGAACCGCCGAAGCCATCGTTCTTTCAGGCTCTGCCAGGGGCCGGGTCCCCCGATTCCTCTGCGTTCTCTTCCGCTCCGTGCGGTGCTTCGGCGGCGGCGCCCGGGGCGCCGCCGTCGCGGTCCGAGGCGCTGCCAGGGGGTTCTCCGAGCAGCCTCCTCTCCCGGCAGTTACGCTGCCCCGCGCTGTGGAGGTCCCGGCGTGACGCGCGAGGAGGTCAGACTGTGAGGTGGGGCGGGGTCGCTGTGTTCCTCTGCGCCCTCGCTCCCGCCGTTCCGGCGGCACAGGACCCGAGCCTGACGGAACAGCTGGGAGAGGTGTGGCGCTGGCGGGAGGTCTTCCGCGGCGGGAGCCGACCGGACTTCTCGCTCGTCCGTCCGTGGGGCGGAGGCGCCGTGGTTGGTGCTCATGCCCGCGGCGCCACGCTCTACGACGGGACGCGCTGGACGCCTCTGCTCTCCTGGCCCGAAACGCCCGGCGACGTGCGAGCGCTCGCAGTGGGCGACGGACAGGTCGCGGTGATGCGGCGCAGTCAGGTCGATTGGATTCGCGAGGGTGCGGAACCTCGGCGTCACGAGCTGGACGGCGCCGTGCGCTCCGCGAGGATGTGGATCCTGCCCGAGGGGCCGTTGGTGGCGGTGAACGAGGAGCTCGTGCTGGTGTCGGAGAGCGGCGCGAAGGACTTCCTCACGTCGCCGGCTCCCGGAGACCGGATCCTCGGGATTGCTCGCGATCGTACGGGCTCCGTCTGGTGTGCCGTGCAGGACGCGCTCTACCGGCACTCGGACGACGGCTGGCAGTCGGTTCCGTTGCCCCCGGAGCTCGAGCGGAACATCGGCTACACGCGCATCTTGCCTGCGGACGATCGCGTGTACTTCATGGAAGGCACGCCGATGGAGCAGTCCAATCTCGTCGCGTGGAACGGCGAAGAGCTCGTGGTCCTCGGAGCTCCCGCGCGGACGGTCCTGCCCGCCGCCGCCGTCGGTCCGTCCGGCGAGCTGATCGCGGCGACCACCCACTCGAGCCTCCTGATCCACGACGGGTCCGGATGGGACGAAGTGGGCCTGGCCTCGATCGTCGACGAGGAGATCGTCTCGCTGACGATGACCGATGCGAAGAGATTGGTCGCGACGACGATCACAGGGCGTCTCTTCACCTGCAACCTGGCGAGCGAGCGCTGGCGCTTTCACGACCCGCGCGACGTCGGACTGTCGCAGACCGTGGACGCGATCGCACCGAGCATTCGGGGGGGATTGTGGGTCGGCGGGCCGACAGGCATCGCGCGCTTCGAGGACGGTCGCTTCACGGACGTCCACCGCGAGGGGGCGGGCGTCGAGCTGCGCGCAGTGACGGCGCTACGCGAGGATGAACTGGGCCACCTCTGGGTTGGGAGCGGATCGGGTTTCCGCGGCGCGCTCGAGCTCGCCGGAGATTCCTGGGAGCTCCACCGCGAAGAGGATGGGGTGGGGCAGAGCTTCGTCCATCGCATACGGTCGGGGACGAGCCTCGAGCTCTGGTTCCTCATGCTCGGCGATTCGTGGAACGCCGACGACCTGGGTGGGATCGCGGTCCGCGAGCAACGGCGCTGGCGCCGGTACGGCCCGGAGGACGGTCTCCCGCACGACCGCGCCTACGACGTTGCCTTCCGGACCGACGGGGCCGTGTTCGCCGCGACGCTGCGGGGCGTCGTCCAGCTGGACGGCGACGTGTGGCGGGCATTCGGCGAGCCGAGCGACGAGTGCTTCGCCCTTCTCGCCACCCGCGACGGGACCCTTTGGCGCGGCCACGGCCTGATGCCGCAGGGCGTCGAGCTCGCCTGCCATGACGGGCGCTGGCTGACTCCGTCCGCCGAGTTCGCCACGGTGTCGGCGGCCGAGTTCGCCGAGGACTCGCAGGGTAGGGTCTGGATGGCGGGACGCCGCGGCCTGCACCTGTGGGATGGCAAGTATCTGCACGAGGCGTCGGCGGAACCCGGGCTTCCCTCGCGCGACTTCTGGCCGCTGGAGATCGGCTCGGACGACGGGCTGTTCGTGGGCACCGTGACGTCGGGGTTGGTGGAGCTCTCCCCCGACGATCGTTCTCCACCGAGCATGGAGCGGGTCGAGTTCCACCGGGACGAGACGAGCGGCGAGTGGAGCGCGGTCTGGATCGCGGCCGACGCATGGGGAGAGACCCCCGCCGAGCGTCTTCGCTGCCGGTTCCGCATCGACGGCGGTCCTTGGAGTGCTCCGACCTCGGCGACCCCGGTGCATCTGGGTAGCGTCGATCCGGGTCGCCACGAGGTCGAGTTCTGCGTGATCGATCTCTCCGGCAACGTCTCCGCTCATGCGAAGTTCGACCTCGACGGTGGACCGAGCTCGCTGGCTCGGGTCCTGCCGCTCGCGGCGCTCGGTCTGGCAGTCTCGGCGACGGCGGCGCTCGTCCTGCTCGAGTTGCGCCGCCGCCGCGAGCAGCTCGAGGCCGCGGAGAAGTTCCGGGGCATCGTCGAGACCGCGAACGAGGGCGTCTGGATGCTCGACGAGACGCTGTGCACGACGTACTCCAACGCCCGTATCGCGAGCATGCTCGGAAGCACGCCCGGGGACCTCCTCGGGCGATCCGTCCGGGACTTCCTCGATGAGGAGAGTGCGGAGGCCCTCGACCTGGAGCTGCCGAGGATCCGGCGCGGCGAACCGGCACAGTTCTCCTGGCGCCTCGAGCGCTCGAGCGCTGCAGGGGGGGGACGTCTCGATGCCGTGGCCGGAGTCAGCACCGTCGGCGATCGTCTGCTCGTCATGGTGGCGGACGTCACGGCACTGAAGGAGACCGAGGAAGCGCTCCAGTACGCCCAGAAGCTCGAGAGCCTCGGAATCCTGGCAGGCGGCGTGGCGCACGACTTCAACAACCTGCTCGTCGTCGTCGTCGGCAATGCAGAGCTCGCTCTGGAAAAGGGACGCGACGCGAAGGTGGTTCCGCACCTGCAGAAGATCCGGTACGCCGGGCAGCGCGCGGCCGAGCTGTGCGAGGACATGCTGGCCTATGCGGGCAGAGGAGTGATGGAGAAGTGCCCCGTCGATCTCGGCCAGGTCTTCCACGGGATCGAGAGGCTCTTGACCATCTCCGTTCCCTCCCGCGCCGACGTGGTCCGGGAGATCCCCGACGGCCTGCCGCTGGTCGAGGGCTCGGAGACCCAGCTGCGGCAGGTTCTCGTCAACCTGGTGATGAACGCGTGCGACGCCGTGGAGGAGGATGGCGGGCACATCCGTATCTCTGCGCGCGAGGTCGAGCTCGACGAGGCCGATATCGCGGCGATCCATCACAGCGCGGCGATCCCTCCGGGGCGGTACGTGCAGGTCGAGGTCGCCGACGACGGGCTGGGAATGGACGAGGAGATTCGCGCCCGGATCTTCGATCCCTTCTACACGACGAAGGCGACCGGCCGGGGCCTGGGACTGGCCGCGGTGATCGGGATCGTTCGTGGACACGGGGGCGTGATCGGCGTCGAGAGCGAGCCGGGTCGGGGCACGACCTTCCGCGTGTACCTGCCGGCCATGGAAGAGCGCGCCGTTGCCGCGCTTGGGCCCGTCGCCGACCTGACGCCGGACGCGTGGGGATCGGACGGAACGGCTCTGGTCATCGACGACGAGGCGGCCGTGGGGCTCGTCGCGCGCGAATTCCTGGAGTCGATGGGGTTCCGGGTGCTCGTGGCGCAGACGCGTCGCGATGCGGTCGAGCTCTTGCGGAAGAGCGGCGGCGAGATTCGCGTCGTGCTGCTCGACATGACCATGCCCGACGCGAACGGCGTGGATGTCCTCGAGGACATCCGTCACATGGGGGCGGATGCCCGCGTGATCGTCGTGTCCGGATTCGACGCTCGCGAGAACCGGGAACGGTTCAGCGGTCGCGTGCGTCCGGAGGGCTACCTCAAGAAGCCCTACTCCCGTGCGCAGTTGCGGGAGAAGCTCAGGGCCGTGCTGGCCGGCAACTGACCTCCAAGGGGATGACGAGGATCGTGTCCACGCGTGCCTTCGCCGTTTCCGGGTCCGTGCTCGCGGCGGTCCTCGTCGCCGAGGTCGTGCTTCGGGTCCTCGGGCCGGCCGGCGAGCCGACCGGCGAGGGAGGCATGTGGCGGGGCCTCCTGCACAGGCCCTCCGAAGTGCCCGGACTCTCCTACGAGCTGACCCCCGGGGGCGAGGGGCGGCACCGGGGCGTCGCCGTCCGGATCAACTCGTACGGAATGCGCGGCCGCGAGCCCGCGCCTCGGGGGACGCCCGATCTGGTGCGCATCGCGGTCGTCGGCGACTCGAACACCTTCGGCTTCGCGGTCGAGGCCGACCAGGCCTACCCCGCGGTCCTGGAGAAGCTCCTGAACGACCTGACTTCCGAGGGATCCCCGGGCATCGAAGTGCTGAACTTCGGCGTGGGAGGGTACTCGACGCGCGACGAGGTGGCGGTCCTGCGGCACAGGGTGCTCGCGTGGGACCCGGCGCTCGTCGTGCTCGGATACGCGCTGAACGACGTCGACGACCGCGGTCTGCAGCCGCTGCACCGACACTTCGGGAAGCCGAGCTGGTGGGAGCGGTCGCGCGTGCTCGAGGTCGTCGCGCGCGCGACGGGCATGGATGGGGGGGACGAGATCGAGGCCGGGTTGCGCGACCTGTACGCCGAGGACGCCTGGGCCGGAGTCGTCGAGGGATTCACTGAGATCGACCGGGCGACGCGCGAGAGAGGCGTCCCGTGCCTCGTCGTGATCTTCCCGAGGCTCTTCCAGCTCGGGAAACCCGAGTACGCGTCGCGCGACCTGCACGAGCAGGTCGCCGAGGCCGCCCGGTCCTCCGGACTCGCGGTGCTCGATCTGCTCGACGCCTACGCCGAGCATCCCCAGGCGCGCCTCATGAACCCCATGGACGCGGCGCACCCCAGCGTCTTCGGCCACCGCGTCGCGGCCGAGGCCATCCGCGATCGCTTACTCCGCGACTCGAGCCTGATGGGCGCGCGCACCCGGGCTCGATGAGGGAGGGGGCCCGACCCTCTTCCTGCCGCGGAGCGTGATGACGAGGAGTGCCGCGAGGGCCAGGGCGGAGACCGGTGCCGCGATCATGAACGCGAGCGGTCGGTAGGTCAGGGTGACCGAGTGCTCGCCGGCCGGAACGGGCACGGCGAGCAGTCCCTCGTGGGCCATCGGCTCCCCGGCCCGGCCCTCCGCCACGGTCCATCCGTGAAGGTAGTTCTGGTTGATCACGACGAGGCCGCCCACCCCGGTCTTCGTGAAGCGGATCCGGTTCGGCGTCAGCTCGAACTCCACGACCTCGGCCTCGGCCGCCAGCGCGACGACCTCCGACCCGGGGTAGTTGCGATGACGGAAGTGGAGCGCATGGGCGGGCCAGGAAGTCGGCAGGAAGTCCTGGATCACTCCCACGTTCTGCATCACGGTCGGGAGCGAGGCGGATGGCCAGTTGCGCCAGAGCGGGACCCGCGCGGTCCGCATGTACTTCGAGCGATACGGCGAGTTGCGGTGCTGGCGGAACTCCCGCTCCTTGACCTGAATGGGGGGGATGGAGAACCCCGCCTCGTAGACGGGCGCGTTGACCAGGAACAGGTCGACGCCGACGAACGCGAGGACGCCGCCTGCGATCCAGGGCGCGATCCTGGGGAAGAGCCCGATCAGGGTCTCCAGCCCGAACCCCGCGAGCAGGGCGAGGCACAGGAGCGCGAAGATCCGAAAACGCATCGGGACCTTCATCGAGTCGAAGCCCGGCAGTCGGTGGAGCCACTGCCACGGATCGATGGGCAGCGTCCCGTGCAGACAGATCAGAAGGACGACGACCAGGAGCAGTGCCACGGGCCACGCCGTGCGCAGGCGACCGACGAGGCCGACGGCGGCGAGCAAGACCGGCAGAAGGCCTACGTACGCCCCGACGTTCACCACGTATGGCATCCACAGGTCGGGGTCGTGGGCCTGCGCGCGCGAGAGGAACGCGTCGTAGAGCAGGCCGGCCGCAGTGGGCTCGAACGGCACGCCGTAGAAGTCCGAGGCGGCGATCGTCTTGCGCGGGTACTCCCGGATCATCTCGGCGACGGGAACGACCTCGATGGCGGCGATCGCGATCGCGAAGGCGCCCAGGAGCGGAAGGGCGAGCAACGGCCGCAGTGTGCGCTCGCGCAGCGCCAGCGCGGCCGCGTAGAGCGAGACGAAGAGGGGGACGTAGACGTAGTGGTAGGGGCCTCCGTCGAGCCAGGCGAGCGCGAGGAAGAAGGCCGCCGCGCCGACGTTCTTCGCATCGATCCTGTGCGTCATGCCGTGCAGGGCGACGAGCGTGAACGGCACCCACCCGTATCCGATCCAGCCGATGTGCCCGTGGGTGAGGTGCTGCGCGAAGACGCCGCCCCAGGAGAAGAGGAGCGCCGACAGCGCCGCGGGCAGGGTGTCGAGCGAGAGGCGCCTGGCGAGGAGGTAGACCCCGACCTGCGCGACGGAGAGGTAGAGCAGGATCGTCAGCTTGACGCCCGGGATGGTTCCCAGCACGAGCGGGAGGAGGAAGCTCGGCGAATAGCTGTTGCCGAGCGGGTGACCGACCAGGCTCGTCCCGCCGCCCAGCCAGGGGTTCCAGAGCGGGAGCTGTCCGTGGACCACGAGGCTCCGGCGGGCGGACTCGAACAGGGCCAGCTGCAGGTCCCAGTCCCAGATCCCCCAGTGGTCGAAGTACTTCCAGAGCCAGTGCAGGTACCCGGCGTTCGCGAGCACGATGCCCAGGCCGAGGAGGAGGGCGCCCCGGACACGGACCGGGAAGGAGGGCTCCGAAGAGGGCTGCATCTAGGCGGTCGGCCGGGAGATGGGCATGAAGGCGGTGGGGGAGCCCCTCCTAACGTACCCCACGTCGGCAACGCCCTGCCAACGGGTCTCGGCCCGAGCCTCTCGAGTCGGTTCGCGCGAATCCGGACTGGAGATCGCCGCGGACGCGTGCCGCGGGCACCGGCGCGGCGCAGAATTGGCGCGGTTCCATGCACGGCTCCGTCTTCGTCGCCGACCTGGCCCTCGTCCTGTGCGTGGCCGCCCTGACGGCCGTCGTCGCCCGGGCGGCGCGGCAGTCGACCGTGCTCGGCTACCTCGCGGCGGGGTTGATCGTCGGCCCGTACATCCCGATCCCGGTGTTCGCGGACCCCGAACGGGTCGGGGCGCTGGCGGATTTCGGCGTCGTGCTCGTGATGTTCGCCGTCGGGCTCGAGTTCCGGATCGCCAAGTTCCTGCGCGTCCTGCCAGTCTCCGGGCTCACGGGAGTCCTGCAGGTGGGCTTCCTGGCCTGGTGCGGCTTCTCCCTCGGCCAGCTCCTGGACTGGGGCACGGTCGAATCCGTCTTCCTCGGCGCGTGCATCGCCATCTCGAGCACGATGGTGGTCAGCAAGGTCTTCGAGCAGGTCACCGTCGCGCGCGACGTGCGCGAGCACGTCTTCGGCGTGCTCGTGGTCCAGGACGTTCTCGCGATCGCACTGATCGCCGCCATGACCGTGGTTGCGCTGGGCGGCGGGCTGGCGCCGGCGGACGTCGTCGCGACGCTCGCGCAGCTCGTGGCCGTGCTGCTCGTGATGACGGTCGGCGGTCTGCTGGCCGTGCCCCGCATGATTCGCGCGGTCGTTCGTACGCGGAACCGCGAGCTCATGGCCGTCGTCTCCATCGGTCTTTGCTTCGGGCTCGCGCTCCTGGCCCAGGAGCTCGGTTACTCCGTCGCACTCGGCGCGTTCATCGCGGGCGTCCTGGTCTCGGAGTCCGGTCGAGCGGCGCGCATCGAGCCGATCCTGCAACCGCTTCGCGACGTGTTCGCGGCGGTGTTCTTCGTGTCCATCGGCATGACCGTCGATCCGCGGCTCGCGATGCAGGTCCTGCCTAGTTCGCTGCTCATTTTCGTCGTGGTGATCGTCGCCCAGCTCGCCAGTGTCTCGAGTGCAGGACTCCTCTCGGGGCTCGGCCTGCGCCGCAGCCTGACCGCCGGGCTCGCGCTCGGTCAGATCGGTGAGTTCGCCTTCATCCTGGCGGCCATCGGGATCCAGGCCGGAGCCGTGCGCCCGGAGCTGCAACCGATCCTCGTCACGGTCGCCGTGCTCACGAGCTTCACCACACCGCTCTTCCTCGGCGCTGCGGACCGCGTGGTCCACTCCGTCGATCGGCGTCTGCCCGCGCGCATCCGGGCCCTCCTGTCGCTCTACGAGGCATGGCTCGAACGCTTCCACGCGGGGCAGACGGACCCGGAACGGCGCACGCCCGTGCGGCGAGCGTTGCGGGCACTGGCATTCGACGGCGTCGGTCTCGTGCTCCTGCTCGGAGCGAGCGTCGCGTGGCTGCCCGACGTGATGGTTTGGGTGGAGGCGCAGTTCCAGATCTCGGCGAGCATCGCTCCCTACGCGGTCGTGTTCGCCGTCCTCGCCATCGGCATGCCGATGGTGATCGGCCTGGTTCGGAATGCGCTCGCGCTCGCGAACCGGTTCGGTGTCAGCGTGCTGAGCCGCTACCAGGAGCCCACTCCGGCGGCGCGCCTCGCGGCGCACACCGGCCGTCTGATGGTGGGGCTCGTCGCCCTCCTGGCCGTCGGGGTCCCGTCGATCGCCGTCCTGCGACCCCTGATGGACGAGGCTTACGGGATGGGGCTCCTGGGGCTCGCCGTGATCGCGGTCGTGCTCCTCCTGTGGCGCAACGCCGGCGCGATCGAGGCAGAGTACCGCTCCGGAGCCGAGGAACTGGCGGAGCTCCTCGTCCGCCAGTCCACCGGCGACGACCTGACCGAGGGTGAGCCGGGCCTCATGCCCGGTCTGGAGACGGCGCGGTCCATCCCGCTGCGTGCCGAAGGCGTCGCTGTCGGGCGGACGCTGGCGGAGCTCGACCTGCGCGCCCAGACCGGCGCGACGGTGGTCGCGATCCAGCGCGGGGAGGCGAAGATCCTGTTGCCGACGGGGCGCGAGCGCCTGGAAGCGGGCGACGTCCTCGCGATCGTCGGGGCGCACGAAGCCGTGCGGCTGGCACAGGCGAGCCTCGCGCGGCGCGCCGAGGAATCCGGCCCGTCGAATCGGCGAACGAGCGTGTCCACCGATGCGTGAAATCGCGCGCGTCTGCGCCCCGGCCGCGGTCGTTTTCGGGCTCCTGGTGTGGCGCATGCGCTTCGTGTGCGACGACGCGTTCATCGTGTTCCGCTACAGCGCAAACCTGGCCCGCGGCCTGGGTCTCACCTACAACGCGGGAGTCGAGCCGCCGGTCGAGGGCTACACGCAGCTCGGCTGGGTCCTCGTCATGTCGATCTTCGAGGGGCTCGGCTGGGACCCGCGGATCTGGTCCTCTGCGACGACCGCCGCGTGCGGCGCGCTGCTCCTCGTCTGGTCGGTCGTGTACGCGATGAGGGGCCTCGGCGGGAGGGGAGTCGCCGCCGGCGGGGCAGCCCTGTTCTTCGCCACCTTCTCCCCGGCCGCGGTCTGGTCGACCGGCGGGCTCGGGACAATGCCGTTCGCGCTCGCCGTGTTCGCGGTCTTCGAGCGACTCCACGGTGCACGGCCGCGGACAGTGCAGGCCGCCCTTGCCGCGGTGGCAGCCCTGACCCTGCGCGCCGACGGGATCTACTTCATCCTCGCCATCGTCGGGTCGGCGTTCCTCGTTCCGCGGAAGGACGGGGGACGGTCGCTGCAGAGGGCTGCCCTCGCGGTCGGAGCCACCGCCGTCGTGTTCGTGGTGCTGCACGTCCTCTGGCGCCTCTCCTACTACGAGGACTGGCTGCCGAACACGGTCCGGGCGAAGGTCGGCCTCTCCGCGCTCTCGCTGTACCGAGGCGCGCTCTACCTCTCGACCCACTGGCTGGCCTTTCCCTCCGCGCTGCTCGTCCCGCTGGTCGTCGTCACGACGGCCCTGCGTCGGCCGGCGCTCCGACCGCCGCTCGCTCTGGTGGGCGCGACGTACGTCTACGGGGTCCTCGTCGGAGGCGACTTCATGACGATGGGCCGCTTCTTCGTCCCCGCGATCCCGTTTCTCGCGGCGCTCTTCGGGGTGTCCCTCGAACGAGCGGTCGAGCGCTTCCGCGGCGCGGCGCTCGTCGCGGGAGTGCTCGTCGCTGCGAGCTCCGTCCTGCCGGCGTTCGACCGGCACGTGCTTCCCGAGACGCTGTTGCGCCGCGCGCACTTCCGTTGGGGCAACGACTACGTCACCGAGTACGCGATGTGGAAGGGAATGGGTGAGCGAGCCGAGAGCTGGTCGGTGCTCGGCCGGGCCCTCGCCGAGAACACGCGCAAGGGAGAGTCGATCGTGTTCGGCGCGATCGGTGCGGTGGGGTACTACTCGGGTCTCTTCATCCACGACCAGCGCGGGCTCGTGACCCGGGAGGTCAACGAGGTCGCCCTTCCCGAGGGCTTGCGCGAGACGCCCGGCCACGAGCGCTTCGTGAGACCGCGCTTCTTCTTCCCGCGACGCCCCACCTATCTCGCCGCTCAGATCATCCCCTCCAACGCGCCCTCGCCGCGCGTCCCTCCGCGAGGCGCCGGCGAGCGTCACCGGCTCCGCCCGGAGCAGGGCTTCTCCGCGGGAACCTCGCTGTTCCTCGTCCGCTACGTTCCCGAGGACGAGAGCTCCCCGTGAACCGAGCACCGGACACGGAGCGGGAAGGGAGACGTGCCGCGACCGTCACCTGGATCGTCGTCGCCTCGGCGGTCGGGCTCGCGTTGCGGGCATGGGACCTCGGCGACCAGGTCGTCCTCGGTGACGAGAGCCACACGATCAAGGCCGCCGCTCGCCACGGTCCGGCTCACCTCGCCTCTCACTACTACGCCACCGACGCGAGCATCCCGCTGGCGCTCTGGGACTGGGTGCTCCTGCGCACGGTGGGGCTCGAGGAGTGGGGGCTGCGCCTGCCCGTCGTCCTGGCCGGAGTCCTGGCGATTCCGGCCGTCGCCGGACTGACCCGAGCCTGCTTCGGGAGGCTCGAGGGCGTCGTCGCCGCATTCTTCGCCGCGAGCCTGCCGCTCGCGATCTTCTACAGCCGGTTCGCGCGCCCCTACGGACTGGTCGTGCTGTTCCTGGTCCTCGCTCTCGTGGGTTGGCACGGCTTCGTCGAGCGACGGACGTGGCGCTCTGGAGTCCTGTTCGCGGTCTCCAGTGCGCTGGCCGCGTTCTCTCACGTGACCTCCGCTCCCGCCGTCGTCGCGCTGTGGATTCTCTTCGCCGCGTTCAACTGGGGCCGGCGCTCGCTCCTCGTCGTGGCCGTGGCGGTCGGGGTGGCCGCGGCCCTGTTCGCGCCGGGACTCGCGTCGCTCATGGAGCTCGTGTCGATGAAGAGCAGCTCCGGCCCGCCGACGCCCAGCGTCTGGTGGCGCGCGCTGCACGCGCTCTTCGGAACGCAGAACGACTCGCTCCTCTGCTGGCTCCTCGCGTCGTCGCTCGTGGGCCTGGCGAGCGGGTTTCGTCGGTGTCGCTGGCTGGTGGTCGCGCTCGCGGGCGTGACGCTCGCGCAGATCGCCGGGGTGCAGACCGCCGGTCCGTTCCACTCGTCACGAGCGCTGGTCGCCGCCCGCTACAGCATCGCGGGCTTGCCGGCGGTGATCGTCCTCACGTCGATCGGCCTCGCCGCGCAGGCGCGCGCCGCGGGATGGCTCGTGCGCGCTGGGGGAGAACGCGCCTCGCAGGCGGCCACCGGACTGTTCGTCCTCCTGTCGCTGCTCTCCGTCACCGGTCTCGGTCCGCTTCCGCTGGTCTTCCGGCCGGGGAACGTGTTCTCCAACGACACCGCGCTGTACGCGACTCCGGGGGCTCCCTGGACCGCGGAGCCCGAGCGCTTCCCGGACTTCTATCGCGCACTGGAAGAGTCCGAGGACGAGCTGACCTTGATCGAGGCGCCCTGGGCTCGGTCCTGGTCCTTCGCCGTCTACGCCCAGTACCACTACCGACACGGTCACGAGGTTCGGGTCGCGAGCACGGAGCCGATGTTCGGCGCTCCCGGGGTCCGCTTTCGCTCCGTCCTGTTCCTGCCCGACCTGGCCCGGCACCTCGACGGAGTCGACTACGTGATCGTGCACAAGAACCTTCGCGCCGAGCGCGACGCCATCAGCCGCGTCCCCATGGCGAGAGAGGACTCGGCGCGCGCGGAGAAGTGGAGGAGCGTGTTCGGGAACCGTGGACGTCAGGTCCTGGAGGCGTGCCGGGCCATGCCCGAGCTCCAGCTCGTTCACGAAGACGAGTGGATCGCGGCGTTCACTCCTCGCTGACCCGGAAGCCCTCCGCCACGTCGTAGGTGAGGAGGAGTGCATCCTCGCGGGCGTGGCGACGGACCATCTCGGCGAGCCACTCCTCCTCGCCCGGCCAGGGGTAGGCGTAGACGAGGTCGAAGTCGTCGAGCTCGAGCCCGAGCTCGTCGTAAGCACACGAGTCGTCCGTCACGGCCAGGAAGTTGGCGTCCAGGTGCTCGATCTCGTCCCGATAGGCGGGCGGTACGAACGAGCCCTCGGCGAACGTCGCGGTCGAACCGAACCGCTCGGCGAGGTCGAACGAGCGCTCCACGAGCCAGGGCTCGCACTCGATGCCGTAGGCCTCGTAGCCGAGCAGGCTGGCCATCACAGTGACGACCCCGGCCGCGGATCCGAGCTCGAGGAACGTCGCGGCGCGTGATCTCAGCTCACGCAGGGCGTGGTAGGCGCCGACGTGGTCGCAGGGGATGAACCACTGATGGCGGTCAGCCGCGAGCGCGCGGAATTCATCCCAGGAATCGCTCCCGTCACGGATCAACTGCGCGAGGACGTCGGACGCGATCTCGGGAGGCTCGCGCATGTGGGGCAGGGTGGCAAGCCGGACGGGCTCTTGGCCAGGGGCCGGCAGCCTGTATAGTCTGCGCGTTGCGACTCACCGCAACGCGCCGATCGAGGAATAGATGGAGATCAAGAACACGCTCTCGCGCCCCCTGCGCGTCCCGCTCCCCGGCGGCAAGAAGCTCCATCTCGGCCCGGGACACATCGGCCAGATCTCCCCCAAGGCCGCGGATCACCCGCCCCTGAAGGCGATGATCGAGGCGGGTGAGATCGAGGTCCTGGACGGCGGTCGGAAGGGCTCCGGTGGCGGTGGCACGGGCAAGGGCTCGTCGTTCAGGCCGGGACGCGGCCCCGGGTCCAGCGGCATCCGACACGTCGGCGATCGCTGAACCGACGGCGGCGTCCGAGGCGCGGTCGCACGAGCAAATCGCTCCGGACATTACGGCGCGGTTGCACACACGTCGGTCGAGTTGTCGTTCGTGACGGCGCGACGACACGTCATTCCGCGGTAATGAAGCGCGGTGGGACTCTGGTACGCCGGTGGTCTAGGGAACGCAAAGAGTCCTTGGATCCTGCCAGAGGAACCCGCCATGACATTCGAAGACAAGCCCACGACGTGCTCGACGAATCCCGTGCGTGCCACGCTGACACTGGGATGCATCGCGCTGACCGCGTTGCTCCTGTCGGCCGGCTGCCACCGGAGCAGCTCCAACAATCGAGCGGTGCCCCTCACGGTTCCGAGCATGACCGGGACGACCTTCTCGGACCCCACGCGCATCGACAACCCGTATTTTCCGCTCACGCCCGGGACGGTGAACACCTACGTCGCCGAGAGCAACGGTGAGACGGAGCTCATCATCGTCGAGACGCTCCATTCGACGCGCCTCGTCATGGGCGTGACGTGCGTCGTGGTCAGGGATCGCGTCTATCAAGACGGCCTCTTGATCGAGGACACGCACGATTGGTACGCCCAGGACGACCTGGGCAACGTCTGGTACATGGGAGAGGAGGTCGACGACTACGAGTACGACGACGACGGCAACGTCCTCGCGGTCACTCACGGAGGTGCCTGGGAAGCCGGCAAGGACGTTGCCGGGGTCGGAGCTATCGCCCAGCCGGGCCACCTGATGCGTGGCCTGCCTCTTCCGGGCGCCGGCTACCACCAGGAGTTCTACGCCGGCCAGGCGGAAGACACCGGGCTCGTGGTCGCGTTGAACGTCCCGGTGACACTCGCGGACGGGACGACCTACTACTGCCTCGAGACGCGGGACGCCACGCGGCTCGACCCGGGTGCGGACGAGTTCAAGTACTACGCGCCGGGGATCGGCCCGGTGCTCGAGGAGAAGGTCTCCTCGAACGGCCGCCTGGAGTGGAAGGGAAGCTTCCGGCCGGGGGCCGTCGGCGTACCCGACTTCTCGCGGGCGACGTTCTCGAACCCGACGGAGATCGACAATTCCTTCCTGCCGCTCGAGCCCGGTATCACGACGAACTTCCTCGTGGAGCTCGCCGACGGTTCGGAGACGATCGTGGTCGAGGTGCTCGACACGCAGCGCGCCGTCCTGGGAATCGCGTGCGTCGAGGTTCGAGACCGTGTGTTCGAGGACGGCGTCCTGATCGAGGACACCCTCGACTGGTATGCCCAGGACGACGACGGGAACGTCTGGTACATGGGTGAGGACGTCGACAACTTCCACTACGACGAGGACGGCAACCTGGTCTCGACGGACCACGCCGGCGCCTGGGAGTCCGGCCTGGACGTCGCGGGTGTGGGAGAGCTCGCCGAACCGGGCCATCTCATGCGGTCCACGCTCCTGCCCGGGGCTTCCTATCACCAGGAGTTCTACGGGGGCGAGGCCGAGGACATGGCCGCCATCGTTTCACTGACGGCGCGGGTTGAGCTCGATGACGGCTCGGTCTTCGAGAACTGCCTGCAGACGCTCGAGTGGAACCCGGCCGACCCCGGCGCGCTCGACCACAAGTTCTACGCCCGCGGAATCGGCGTCGTGTTCGAGCAACCCCTCGGTCACGCAGAGCGCGTCGAGCTGAAGGGGATCTTCCGGACCGGCCGGATGGCGGTTCCGGACTTCTCGGCGGCGACCTTCACGAACCCCTCCCAGATCGACAACACGTTTTTCTCCTTTCCCGTCGGGACGGTCTACAACTACACGAGCGAGACCGAGGACGGGGCCGAGACGATCACGATCGAGGTCATGACACAGACCCGGACCGTGATGGGAATCGCGTGTCGTGCCGTGAGGGATCAGGTGCATCTCGAGGGTGTCCTGATCGAGGATACCGAGGACTGGTACGCCCAGGACGACGACGGGAACGTCTGGTACATGGGCGAGGAGGTCGACAACTTCGAGTACGACGAGAACGGCAACCTGGTCGGCATGAACAACGACGGTGCCTGGGAGTCGGGCCTGGACGTCGCCGGAGTCGGGTCCATCGCGGAGCCGGGGTACGTGATGAAGGTCGCCCTCCGGCGCGGGGACTCCTATCACCAGGAGTTCTACGAGGGCGCCGCCGAGGATGCCGCGTACATCGTGGCGCTCGGCGTGGACGTCGAGCTCGCCGACGGAACGACCTACGCCAACTGTGTGCAGACGCTCGACTGGAACCCGCTCGACCCTCACGGGCTCGAGTACAAGTACTACGCGCCGGGCGTCGGCCTGGTGCTCGAGGAAGTGCTCGGAGTGGGTGAAACGGTCGAGCTCGCGAGCGTCCTCTAGCAGCCAGGAGAGCAGCGAAGCCGCGAGGGGGGCGAGGCTCCGGGCCCGCTTCGTCCCCCGAGCGGCAATCTCCTCTGCGTCACGCGGCGCGGCGCGCTTCGCGCCGCCGGATCTTGTGCCACCGGCCCTTGGCGCAGCGCTCGCAGACGGCATACATCCGAGGCTCGCCGACGGCCTTGTAGCGCACGCCTCCAGCGTCCCAGAAGTCTCGCTCGAGACCGCACGGGCACTCGAGGATCCACTGCCGCGTTCCCTCCTCGATCGCGCGGAACGCGGTCTCGGGCAAGAGCCGCTGGAGGAAGCGCTGGAAGGCGAACTCGGGTGTGCCGGGCGGCCGCGTCTTCTTCGGGAGGAACCGCCGGCCACCAACGACCGTGATCATTGCGACGAACACGAAGACGCCGAGGAAGGCGAGACACCAGCCGAGGCTGTCGAGGAGAGCCGCGATCGTCGCCGGGATCAGTACGACCCCGAGGGTCATCAGGCCGTTGCCGAGGTGGTGGGAGAGACCCTCGATGTCGTACGCGCGCTTCTCTTCCGGCGAGGCGGTGTTGTAGCCGGCGATCCAGTGGTGCCGCTCGTACCAGCGGAGCTGGATCCCCGGGACGATCAGGAGCGCGGCCATGAGGAGGCCCGCGGCGAGGAGCACGCCGGACATGGCCTCCTCTTCGGCCGGCGCGGTCCGGGAGCGAGAGCGGGAGCCCGTTTCTAGCCCGCATCCCTCACGGGTTCGCGGCCAGAACACCACGAACGGCCGGCTTCGCCGGCCTTTCGGCCCCCGCCGGCACTTTGCACGCACCGGCGTCCTCGACGACCTGTTCAAGGTCGACTGCGGGGCCGGCACGCGCAAAGCACCAGCAGGAACCGACTCGAGGCGTTCTGGCTCACGACCCCGTGAGGGATGCGGGCTAGTCGAGCCAGCGCGCCGCAGCCTCGCTTCGCGCGGCCGCATCCGCCCCCGGGTCGTAGCCGCGGTCCTCGCCGTCCAGACGCTGGAGGCTGTCGAAGGCGAGCCTGCGCGCCGACTCGTCCGCGGAGAGCAGGAGCGCGGCCAGGGTGCGGCGGGCCGATCGATCGCCGGTGGCGAGGCGAGCCCGGGCCACTTGCGCCAGCAGGCGGTCGCCAGGGCCGGCTTCATTCGGTACGGCCTTCCGTGCGATGAGCGTGCGCACGCGCTGCTCGTAGGTGGCCAGCGCACCGAGCGTCGCAGGATCGCCGAGTCCTTCCAGCGCCCAGGCGGCCCAGGCCGCCACGGACACGACGGGATCGCGCAGCGTCGCGGCCAGCGCGGGCGCAGAACGGGGATCGCCGATCCTCCCCAGAGTCTTGCAGACCAGCGCGCGCTTGCCCGCGAAGCCCGACGGGTACTTGAGCCCGCGCACGAGGGCCGGCACGGCGTAGTGCCCCATGCCCACGAGCTCCTCCTCCATCGAACGGTCGGCGTCCGATCCCGACGGACCGAGGTCGCTGCCGCCGAGCTTGCCGACCAGGTGCCGCGCGTGCGCTTCCGCGATCGGATCGCGCAGCGGGTCCAGCGGGAGCAGAGCGCCGGGTCCGCCCTCCGTGGCCCACCAGGCCTGCAACGCGGCGATAGCGGCCAGCCGGTCCGGTCGCGTGGCGAAGGGGTCGTACCCGAGATGCACTCCGGTGACGGCGAAGAAGGACTCGAAGAAGCTCTCGCGGACGAGGTCGTCATCGTGGTCGAGCCCGGCCAGGAGAGTCTGGATCCCGGCCGTCGATCCCAGCCGGGACAGCGCCAGCGCCAGGTCGCGCCTCGTCTCGTCGTAGTGCGCACGGCCGAGTGCGGCCTCGAGCTCACCGACGGCATCACGCGCCCCGGTCTCCGAGAGGGCGAGAGCCGCCTCGCGAACGACGTCCGGGTCCGGGTCGGCGAGGAGCCGTCGGAGCTCGTCCTCCAGGGAGTCGATGCGCAGGCTGCCGATCGCATGCGCGCTGCTCGCGCGATCGAGCGCAGCGGGAGCAGTGAGCGCGCGGGCGAGCGGCTCTTCCACGTCCGCGCCACGCCACACGAGGCGCGTGATCAGTTTCCGGGCGTGGAGCCGAACGTAGAGCTGGTCGTGCTCGAGGGCGGCCGTGATGGCCGGGCGCGCGGGCCTCCCGATCGCGTCCAGCACCGTCATCGCCTGGTTGTAGGTCTTGTTGTCCCAGGACCCGAGCGCCTCGATCAGCGCCGGCACGGCGGGGAGCCCGATCTCCCGCAGCCGCTCGCGCGCTGCGCCGTTGGCCTGGGGCACCGGGAACTGGAAGAGGGCGATGAGCGCTTCGATGTCCTCGGGGGACTCTCCCTCGGGAATGTCGACCTCGACCGTCCCGATCGGCGGGCGCGCGAAGTCGACGAGATTCGCGATGCTGGACTGATCGACCGAGATGCCTTCCGGCGTTACCGGTACTACCTCCGGCGTGTCCTCGAACTCCTCGTCGGAGGGGGTCACTCCGGAGAACGGCAGGCTGCGCGACTCGAGGACGCGCGAGAGCTCCGGGTGATAGTCGTCGATCGGGTAGTAGCGCTTGAAGAAGAGTGTCGCCTCCACGGTCCCGGCCTCGACCTTGAGCGGCACTCGGTGTGTGCGCGACTGGCCGCCCGGGATCTGTGTGTTGACCGGGAGCTCGAGTCCGTAGGGACGCTTGTAGGGATCGCGGAAGATCTTCCGGGAGTGCGCAACCTCGTTGCCCTCGAGGTCGCGCACGACGATCAGCGACTCGACGGAGCGCTGCTTGAGCTCGGTGGGGAAGTTGTGCCCCACGCCCTGGTTCTTGACCGTGACCACGGCCGCGTTCTCCTCGAGGCGTGCCGTGTATCGGTAGGCCCGGCGGAGCTGGGACTCGCTGCGCGAGCCGGGGAAGACATGCGTCCGCACCTCGCGCACCGGACCCCCGAGCGCGACCGGCCGCTCGACCTCGGCCATGTGACAGTCCATGCACGTGCGTCCCGTGCCCTTGCCGGTCGGGCTCTTCTCCCACTGATACGGCGTGCCGTGGTTGCGGTGGCAGGACGCGCAGGCCTCGACGGTCCCCACGTCGTCGTGAAAGGCGCCTCGGCACTCGGCGCCGCCCTGGAAGCTCGCGTAGTCGTAGTCCGGCTTCCAGTGGCACGTCATGCAGGTGTTGCCCTCCTCGAGGCCGTAGTGACGGCGCGTGGGGTTGAGTCCCACACCGGTCTCGAAGATCGGCCGCGGCGTATGGCAGATGATGCAGTCCTGGAGGTCGAAGCGGGCCGTGGCGAGCCGCACCTCGGGATCGGTGAACGCGCGGCCGTGCGTCGACTGCTCGTGCTCCGCGTAGATCGCCGGGTGGCAGCCCGCGCAGAAGGCGCTCTCCATGACGTCGTGGACGCCGCCGTCGCGCACCGCTGCACGTGAGAGCGCGACCTCGGGCGGGTCGAGGGCGCGAAGGATCGGGAGCGAGGACAGGAGGGCCAGTACGCCGAAGAGGTGGGGTCTCATGAGGAGGAAGGGAGAGAAGGGAGGGGACCCGGAGCGCCCGGACCGTGCAAGATGCGTTCCCCGCGCCGGAGGCAGGCCCGGCGCCCACGATACGGATGTCGTTGACGCACGTGCAAACGGGCATACCCGTGGAGGAACACCGCGCGGCGACGGGACGCGCCCGCAACGCGCTCGCGCTGGGGCTGCTCGCCGTCCTGGTGATCGCTCGCAACGGGCCCCTCCTGGAGCCGGGAAGGATGATGCTCGACGCGGACCTCGTGCAGGACCACGGCCCCACGCTGCGGCTGATGCGCGAGGCCTTCGAGGAGCGCGCCCTGCCGTTCTGGAACCCGCACGCCTTCTCGGGGAGCCCTTACTTCTCGGTGATCGACAAGCCGCTCCTCTACCCGCCGGTCTGGGCGCTCCTCCCGTTCCTCCATCCCAACACGCTGCTGCACGTTCAGATCGCGCTGCACGGTCTGATCGGCGCCTGGGGCATGTTCTTCCTCGTGAGCGGGCTCGCGCGGAGTCGCCTGGCGGGGCTCGCCTGTGCCGGGGTCTTCGCGGTCCACCTCACGCTGTGGCGCCTCGGCCACGGCCTTCCGTACTGGGGCTTCGCGGAGGCTTGGTTGCCGTGGGCTGCCCTCGCAGCGCGCCGCGGAGTGCGGTCGCGAAGGCCCGGCGCGTGGGGAGTGCTTCTCGGATCCCTGCTCGCCGTGCAGGTCCACGCGGGAGGGGTCTTCGTCGCGACCTACACGGCCATGCTCATCGCTGCGATCGGGCTCTTCGAGCCGCGCGGCGAACGTGCGGAGGGATCGCGCGCGAGGTGTCTCTCGAGGCTCGGGGCAACGGCGGCAGCGGTCGCGCTCGGGCTCACCGCCGCCCGCGTGCTGCCCCTGCTCGAGTGGATCCCGCTCACGAACCGCGGCGAGGCCCTCGACGTCGAGACGGCGCGCGGCGAGGTCTGGCGGCCCTGGAGCACGGGGGCAGGGGACGTGCACCCGGGCTCGCTCCTGTTCGCACTCGGTGCTGCTCTGGTGGCGCTGCGCTGGAGGTGGCGCGAGGCGGCGGCGTGGATCGCGGCATCCGTCCTGGCTTTCGTGCTCGCGACAGGGCTCCTGCACGAGCTCTTCTTCTCGGTCGTCCCGGGCTACGACCGCACGCGTCACGTCGCGCGCGGTCTCGCGCTCTACGTCCCGTCGGTGATCGCGTTCGCGGGAGTCGGGCTCGGGCACTGGATCGGGATCGCGCGGGCCAGGCTCGGAGCGCACGATCTCCTGTGGCCGGTCGCCGCGGCGGTCGTCGTGTTCGGACTCGGCGCCGAGCACGGGCTCTGGCCGGGACAGGGGGAGAAGACCGAGCTGCGCCTCGTTCCGATCCAGAAGGCCGAGGAACGCGTCGCGACCATCGAGGACCACGGCGAGCGGAGCCCGGGCTTCCGTGTGTACACCACGGCGCGCTGGGATCTGGCGTGGATCTACGGGCGCGGCCTCGAGGGGACCAGCGGGAGGCTCGGTAGCGTGCGCTACGCCGAGTACGAGGCCGCGACGCGCGACGTCAAGCGCAAGGTGCTGACGAAGACCCTGCGCGTGCTCGGCGTGCACACCGCCGTGTTACGCACGGACCGCGAGACTCCCGGCCTCGTGCGTCGCTCCGTACTCCCGACCAATGCCTTCGACGGGGAGCTCGGGGAGTCCGCGGGCCGGCGCTGGGTCTTCAGCGTGGAGCGCCCGCTCCCGCGCGCCTCCCGGCCGGCCCAGGTGGTGGGGCTCGTCGCCGACCGGGACGCCGGGCTCGAGCGGGAGGTGCTGGGATCGCCCGACTACGACCCGGCCGCCTCGATGGTCGTGCTCGTCGGAGCGGAGACCGAAACTCCGTTCGACCTGCGGGTCGTCGACGGCGACGTCGCGCGAATACCGTGGGCACCCGTCGAGGACGTCGAGCCGCGCGAGCTCGTCGCCCGTCAGCGGGCGAACGGCCTCGAGGTCGAGCTCGACGGCGAGGAGGGCTGGCTGCGGCTGGCGGAGACCTTCGCGTTGTATCCGGGGTGGACGGCGGAGATCGACGGAGTGGAGACCCCGCTCTTCCGCGCCGACGGCATCGTCACCGCCCTGCACACGCCGTCGGGCTCGCGCCGCCTGGAGCTCCGCTACGTTCCGCCGGGGTGGTACGCGGGGCTGTGGCTCACGACCGTGACCGTCGCGGCGCTCGTCGTGTGGATCGTACTCCGGAAACGTGGAGGAGCGGGCTCGGGTAAGCTGGTGGCTTCTCGGTGGCTCCCATGAATGAGGAACACGAGTCCAGGCCCGACGGAGGAGAAGGCCCCTCGCGAGCTCGCACCGGACCGCCGGACGACGCCCCCGCGAAGAGCGTGCTCGCGGCCGTCGATCGGGTGACGGGCGAGGCGCCTCGCGTCGTCCTGCGCGATCACCCCTTCGAGGAGGGGGCGGAACCGGTCATCGATCCCGCTTCGTCGGAGAAGAGCCAGGTGCCGGAGGGCCGGGGCAACTACCAGATCCTGGGCGAGATCGCCCAGGGTGGGATGGGCATCGTGCTGAAGGGGCACGACACGGACCTCGGTCGCGACGTGGCCATGAAGGTGCTCCACGCGCGGCTCGCCGAGGAGCCGGTGCTCCTGCAGCGCTTCATCGAGGAGGCGCAGATCGGCGGACAGCTCCAGCACCCCGGCATCGTGCCGGTGTACGAGCTCGGATTGATGGCCGACCAGCGGCCGTACTTCACGATGAAGCTCGTCAAGGGCCGCAACCTGGGCTCGATGCTCAAGAAACGCCGCTCACCGGACGACGATCGCCGGCGCTTCCTCGGGATCTTCGAGCAGGTCTGCCAGACGATTGCCTACGCCCACAGCCGGGGCGTGATCCACCGCGACATCAAGCCCGACAACATCATGGTCGGCGCCTTCGGCGAGGTGCAGGTCGTGGACTGGGGGCTCGCGAAGGTCCTCGATCGCGCGAGCAAGACCGCCGCTGCACGCGAGAAGCTGTCGCAGATCTCGATCATCGAGACGGTGCGTAGCCGGCCCGACTCGGACGGCTCGGACTCCATGGCGGGCTCGGTCATGGGCACCCCGGCCTACATGCCGCCGGAGCAGGCGACCGGCGACGTGGACAAGATGGACGAGCGCTCCGACGTGTTCTCGCTCGGCGCGACCTTGTGCGAGATCCTGACAGGCAAGCCGCCGTACGCCGGGGAACACGGGACGGCGCTCGAGATGGCCGCGCACGCCCAGCTCGACGAGGCGCGCGAGCGACTGGACGCGTGCGGGGCGGACACCGAGCTCGTGCAGCTGGCTACGGACTGCCTCATGCCCGCGCGTGAGGTGCGTCCGGGGGACGCGAGCGTCGTCGCCGAGACCCTCCACGAGCACCTGGTGTCGGTCGAGGAGCGTGCGCGGGAGGCTCGCATCCGGGCCGAGCAGGAGCGCAAGGCGCGTCTGCTGACCCTGGCGCTGGCAGCGACCGTGCTCATCGCGGTCGTCGGCGGTGGCGGAGGCTGGGTATGGATCGAGCGCGGGCGCGCGGATCGCATCGCACGGACGGACAGCGAGGCTGTCGCGGCGCTGAACGAGGCGAGCCTCCTGCGCGGCCAGGAGCGGTGGCAGGAGGCGCGTACCGCCGCTGCGAGGGCCGTGGCGGTCCTCGACGCGGGCGACGCGAGCGAGGAGACCGAGCGCAGGGTGCGGTCGCAGTTCGCGGACATCGACGCCGAGGCATTCGCCGCCGCGCACCGCGAGGAGCTCGCGCTGGGGAACGCGCGACTGCTAGGCGCCTTCGAGGAGATCCGTCAGGAGGAAGGGGACGAGCTGGGAGCGCCCGACTGGGATCACATCGACGGCCACTACGACGAGGTCTTCGCGGACGTCGGGCTCCGGCTCGACGAGCAACACGACGACGAGGCCGTGCGCATCCTGCGAGACCGGGGGATAGACGCCGACGTCGCAGTCGCCCTCGATGCCTGGGCGGCCGTGAAGCGGCGTACGGAGGACGGCGCCGCGGACGCCGAGCGCCTCGTCGCTCTCGCACGGCATCTCGACGACGACCCGCTGCGGGTCAAGCTGCGCACTGCAGTCGCTGAGCGCCTCCGGACGGTACTCGTTGACATTGCGCGCTCCATCGTGCCGAGCGAGGTGCCTGGCTCCACGCTCTCGTTGCTGGGAAGCAGCCTGGAGCGTGTCGGAGCGAACGAGGAAGCGCTCGACGTCTATCGCCGCGGACAACGCGCCCACCGCGGCGACTTCGCGCTCACCTTCAGCCTGGCTCAGGCGCTGCGGAGGTCGAAGCCTCCCCGGAACGAAGAGGCCTTCCGCTTCTACACGGCGGCGCTCGCACTCCGGCCGGAGAGCATGGAGACGCTCCATCGCATGGGGCTCCTGTGCAAGGAGGAGTTCGACCGTCAGGAGGACGCCGTCGCTATCTTCCGCGAGGCGCTGGGAATCGCGGGCGAGGACAGTCACCTCTACCGGCACCTCGGGCAAGCGCTCCGGAAGGCGGGCCGGATCGATCTCGCGCTGGACGCCTTCGGGAGATCGATCGAGCTGGGCCCGACCGACGAGGGCCCCTACCGCGACCGCGGCGGACTGTGGCTCGACGAGGGGGAGCTGGACAAGGCACTCGCGGATTTCGAGAAGGCTCTGGAGATCAGCCCGAATCAGTCCGGAACCCGGCGCCGGCTCGCCGACGCCTACTACACGACGGGCGATCTGGAGAAAGCCATCGCGGGGTTCCGGGAGACCCTGCGGAGGAACCCCCTCGACGCCGTCGCGCACGGTCAGCTGCTCTTGGCGCTCTTCTTCGCCGGGCGGTACGAGGATGTGTACGAGGAGTACGACCGGGGTCGGGAGGTCCTCGTGGACGACGCGTCGTTCCACGCGACGATGGCGCTCTTCCTGGCCTTCTGTCCCGATCCGTTCTACGCGCACACGGAGCGAGCGGTGGAGCTCGCGCAGAGGGCTGTCGAGATGGAGCCGGAGAGCGGCTACACACGGTCGTGGCTCGCCGGCGCGCTGCTCATGGACGGGCGCCCGCGGGAGGCCCTGGAGATCTACGAGCGGCTCCTCGAGGACTCGGAAGAGCCGGACCCCTCCGACCTCTTCGTTCTCACGATGATCCACGTGCGTCTGGAGAACCGAGAGCACTCGAACCGCTACTTCTGGAGGGGTATGCAGGCGATGCAGCTCCCGAAGTGGCGCCGGGTGCCGCTGTTCGTCTTCTTGCGCGACGCGGCGGCCGTAGAGCTGGGCATCGAGAGCCCGGAGCTCCTCGAGAGGAAGTAGCGGGACCGTTCGTTCGGTTCGAGAGCCGAACGAACGGATACCTAGCGCTCGTCTGTTCCGGCCCTGTGCGGTGGTGGGACGCTGCGATGTCCGCTACACCATCAAGCAGGTAGAGCGATCCGACCGGGTGGTTCACCATCCGCCGCAACGCACGACGAGGCGCACCCGATGAAGACCGACTGGATCGTTTCCGCGCTCGCATTCCAGATCGCAGCCTGCTGGGCGCTGGCGCCGTCCGTCGACGGACAGTGCACTCCGGTCGCCGGCAGCCTGGGCTGCGTGACCGTGGAGGACGCGGGCGCCTGCGCGAGCGGCCCGAGCCCGCTCGCGGGGACGAATACCTGCAAGACCCTTCGCATCGAGTGCGCCGATACCCCGGCGCTCGACGTCGAGCTGCGCATCAACGAGCCCGCGTCGGGCACGTCTCTGCGTGGGACGGTCGTGCTCGGAACGCGCGGCACCGGAACTCTCTTCTTCGAGGACGACGTCGGCGGCGACGTCGTCGTGGCCGAGCTCGCGGCGGACGGTTTTCGCGTCGTGCAGCGCCGGTGGGCGGGACCGGCGGGGCCGGGGGGGAGCGGGTGGATCCAGCTCGGAACCTGCGTCAGGGCGTCGTCGTGCCTCTACGCGACTCTGCTCGACTGGGTGTACGAGAACGTCCACACCAGCGGGGCCTTTGCCGCCGTCGGGACGTCGGGCGGCGCCGGGGAGGTCGGCTACGCGCTCAGCACCTGGGGCATGTCGGAGATCCTCGACCTCGCCGTGCTCGCGGGCGGTCCTCCCTTCGTGCGCCTGGACTACGTCTGCAACGACGCGACCCCCTGGCCCACGCTGTGCCAGACCGTTCTCCCCACGAACATGATCGAGTGTTCGGCCCCGGGCGAGCCGCCCTGCCTGATGGTGCCCGGGCCCGGCCTCGTGACCTGCAGGATCTGCGATCCGGCCCCCTCGGACGCGCACCTCCGGGAGGACAGCATCCTCCACTCGACGGCTGTGACGCACTACGCGACCGCGAACCCGTCGCACGAGACGCGCGTACACTTCATCGTCGGCTCCAAGGACTGCCAGTCCGTGCCTGCGCGGATGGCAGCGCTCTATCACGACTCCGTCACGAGTCAGAAGGTGCTCCAGTTCCTCACGCAGACGCCGCACATCGTGACGACCGAGCCGCGTGGGCAGGATGCGGTCGTGCGGGCGGTGCTCGCAGGCACGGCCACACCGGCAACGCCGGCGACGATCTCGCCGGACTCCTGGCCCGTCCTCGGTGGGAGCGTCGGGTTCGATCTCCACGGGCCGGATTTCGGTGCGGCCGTCGTCCTCTTCGACGTGTTCACGGCGAAGGCCGAGCTCCCGGGCCTGGGCTGGTACTTCCTGGAGAAGGGGTTCGTCCTGCGAGTCGTGGGGCTCGACGCGCAGGGTCGGGGCTTCCTCTCCGTGACCGTACCCGGCGATCCCGCGTTCGCCGACGTGGAGGTGTTCCTCCAGACGCTCGTCGCTGACGGTTCGCCCGCTTTCGTGGGCCTCTCGAACCTGACCTCGGTCGTCCTGCGTCCCTGAGCCCGGAGCGCGGGCGAGGTCCGCGGGCGCCGATCGACTACCGTAGGCGCCCATGTCCAGAGCTCAGAGCGACTCCGGGGGGGGTCGGCCGCGTCGCAATCCCATCGCCCGCTTCCTCGACGTGGTCGAGTGGCTCGGGAACCTCCTGCCGCATCCGGTCACGCTGTTCGCACTCATCGTTCTGGGCGTGCTCCTGCTCTCGGGGGTCGCCGGGTACTTCGAGTGGCAGGTCCTGGACCCGCGCCCCGAAGGGGCGAAGGGCAGGACGGAGGAGGGCATCATCCGAGCCGTCAGCCTCCTCAACCCGGAGGGATTGCGCCGCATCGGAATGAACCTGGTGACGAACTTCACCTCGTTCGCGCCGCTCGGGACGGTGCTCGTCGCCCTGCTCGGCGTGGGAGTGGCCGAGCGGTCCGGGCTCCTCGGCGCCGGCATCCGGGCCCTCGTGCTGGGGACCATCACGGCAGTGGTCGGGGCCGACCTGCTCCGGGACTGGGGCTCACGGGGCCGGCGGTCTTCGTGCCTTTCATTCTGATGTGCTGCTGCGTTAACTTGATGCTGGGCAGCGCTTCCGCACAGTGGGCGGTCACGGCTCCGATCTTCGTGCCGATGCTGATGAGCGTCGGCTACAGCCCGCAGGTGATCCAGGCGGCGTACCGCATCGGGGACTCCACGACCAACATCATCACGCCGATGATGAGCTACTTCGGTCTGATCCTGGCGTTCGCGATGCGCTACGACAGAAAGCTCGGGATCGGAACGCTCATCTCGATGATGATCCCGTACTCGATCGCCTACCTCCTCGGTTGGATGGTGCTGTTCTACCTGTGGGTGTTCGTCTTCGACCTCCCCGTGGGGCCGGGGGCGCCGACCTACTACACGTCTTGACGGGAGAGCGGGACATGTCTTCTCGACGTGCGAGGTTGATCCTCATCGGCATTCAGGTCGTCGGCTTCTCGGTCGCGCTGGCCGGCGGTTTCTACGTCGGGCGCGAGTCCGCGGTGGCGCCGCTGCGCGCAAGGGTGGAGGGTTTCAGGGAGCAAGAGACCTTCGGCTACTTCGTCGATGACGAGGAGAAGCGCGACCGGTTCGCAGAGGTCTACCTCGACCCCGAGACCGCCCGGAGGGAGATGGATGGGTACTCCTGGGTCGTGCCGTGTGTCATGGCGCCCTTCGTCGGGCACTTACCGCGGCCGGGAAAGAGCGCGACGGCCAGCATCAACCTGTACTCGTGCCGGACGGAGCGGGAGCTCACCGTCGTGAAGTCCCGGGACACCTACCGGATCTTCGTGCTGGGCGGCTCGACGATGTACGGTTCGGCCGCGCCCAGCGACGCGACCACGATCGGCGGTTTCCTCGAGACCTTCCTGAACGAGCGGAAGCCCGAGGCGTTCACCAAGGAGATCGAGGTGTACCCGCTCGCCAACCCGGCGTGGACCACGACGCACGAACGGATCCTCGTCGTCAACCGCGTCGCAGACCTCGAGCCGGATCTGATCGTGTCCTTCTCCGGCGTGAACGACATCCGCTGGGCCGAGGAGAAGAAGAACGTCCTGTGGTTCCGCTCGTACGCGGACGAGCTCTTCTTCCGACTGCAGAACGACGTCCTGGAGCTGGTCGACGAGAACCTCGTCTTCAACGTCGCCTATCCGGAGCCGACCCCACCCACGCCCGCGCTGATCGGGGAGCGGTTGACGCGCAACGTCCGCCAGATCCTGCACGTCCTCGAACCAGAGGGCATCTCCTACGCCTTCTTCCTCCAGCCGACCATCCACCTCACGGGGAAGCCCTTGACGTCGCGCGAGCTGGAGTGGACGAAGGAGGACGAGACGGTGTCCTACTATCGGAACGCCTACGACGAGGTGATCGGACAGCTCGGCGAGCTCACCGATCCGCGGCTCCACGTGTTCGACCTCCGCTCGCTCTTCGACGGAGTCCGGGGCGAGGTCGAGCTCTTCCTGGACTCCGTGCACTTCGGCGACCGCGGCAACCGACTCATCGCCGAAGAGCTCGCATTGCGGCTGCTCCCGCTCGTCGTGGGTGACTGACGCCCGTCAGTTCGTTGCCGCGCGCGATCCGAGCGGTCCGGTCGTGACCACCAGCAGTCCGACGATGTAGACCAGGAGCGCGGCTACTGCGACCGCGCGGAAGCCGACCTCCATCGCGAGGATGACGGCCAGGACCGAGCCGATGACGCTCGCCCCCCCGTTCGCCCCGATCGCCCAGGGGACCAGCTTCGGCTGGAGCCGCTTGAGCCGGGTGAGGCCGACCGGGAACGGCATGCCCATGACGAAGTTGACCGGGGCCAGGAGCGCGATGGCGACGCAGACCCGTGCCGGGAGCGGAAGGTGCAGGAGCCCGGGCAGGAGCAGGTTGAGTCCCAGGGCGAAGAGAATGATCAGGCCCGGGAGCACCAGGGCGAGCGTCCGGAGTCCCTTGACCTCGTCGCGAATCAGGCGCGACGAGGCGAGGCTTCCCAGGCCCGCGAAGAACAGGAAGCTGAAGAGCACCACGGTGAGCGAATAGGTCGGGTGCCCGAGGAAGAGGATCAGCTTCTGGACCGTGCTGATCTCGAGGAACATGAACCCCGCGCCGATCGCGAGGAAGAACGCCAGGTGGCGGCCCGCGTTCTCGCACGCCAGTCCGCTCCTCCGGAGCAGGAAGAGGGGAGCGATCACCAGCACGGCGACGAGCGCTCCGATCTGGAGCAAGAGGTTCCGCAGGATGCTGGGGGCGATCGGGAGTGTCGCGTTGAACTCCTTGGCGAACGCGGAGTCCTCGATCACCGCCATGTCCCACACGTGGTGGAAGTTGAAGTAGAACGGGGAGTCGTCCGTGACGCCGCGGACGTCGACCGGGTAGCCGGCGTAGAACTCGTCCTCCGTGCCGTCGCGGAAGGCTTGCGCGAGCTCGGTGAACGGGTTCGTCTTCTCCAGGCCGGGTACGTAGAGCGCCTCGCTGAGGTCGCCCGCGGGATTGTCCGCCGCGGCGTACAGCGCAAGATCCGCTGCCTCGAGGGGCTCGTTCGCGATGACCGTCCCGCTCATCCAGAACTTGCGCACCACGGCGACGTTGCGCCAGGGTTCCTCGACGCCCCGCTTGCGGAGCTGCTCCAGCGCCATCCCGAACAGCCTCAGGGTCTCGCGCGGTGGGATGTCGTAGAAGCGCAGGATGCCGACCGTCCCGCCCGGCTCGAGCGCGTCCAGATAGACGTCCAGCGCCTCCGCGGTGTAGAGGTAGGACTCCGAGAGGACGAACGCGCCGTAGGCTCCGGCGGTGTAGGTGTCGGCGCCCGCCAGACTGATGACGTCGAACTTCTCGCCCAGGCGCTGCAGGGTGCTGCGGCCCTCGCCGAGCACGATCTCGACACCGGGGAGCTGGTACACGCCGCCGTTGAACTCGGCGTAGTCCCTCCCGGTAATGTCGATCATCTCCTGGTTGATCTCGAGACCGAGTACGCGCGAGGCACCGATCTCCACCGCGTAGCGGACGTCCATGCCCCCGCCGAGCCCGATGATCGCGACCTTGGGCGCACGCCCCGTCTCCTCGAGGCGCCGGACCGCCGGCACGTAGGCGACGGCGTGGGAGTCGAACGCCGCGAAGGGCTTCCAGGTCTCCGCCGAGGGCATGACGGTCCCGGCGGCCCCGTCCTGGACGATCTGGTAGCGGTCGGGCTCGACCGCGGGGTACTTGGGCGGGTGTGCGACGAGATCCAGCCGGGCCAGAGGTGTCCAGCGCTGTTCGACGATCTCGCCGTCGAGGTGCTGGCGCTTGTCCGGCGCGATGATGATGTCCAGGAACCCCGGCTGGGTCGCGAAGAGCACCGCGCAGCCCGCGAGCGAGGCGAGCGCCACTCCGGCTGTCTTCGGGGCCCGAGCTCCGCGCAGGAAAAAGAGCGCAGAGAGCGGACCGATGGCGGCGCAGAACACGAGCAACCGCTCACCGCCCAGGGACTGGATCAGGACGATGAAGAGCCAGCCTCCGAGCGCGCTGCCCAGCAGGTTGACGAAGTAGCGGAAGCTCACCCGGTCCGTGGTGGACAGGACCAGGGTGACGACCATGCCGCCGAAGAAGTACGGGGACAGCAGGATCAGGAAACCGGAGATCGTCGTCTCGCCGTAGGCGATGGTCGTGATCAGCACGTGCCCGACCACGGCGGTGACGCCGAAGAGCGTGCTGCACCAGGCGATGCGTCGCGGAGCCTCCTCCTTCGACGTCGGCCACAGGGTCGCGACCGTCCCGGAGACGGCGAAGCCCAGCATGGCCATGGTCACCACGATGTAGGCGTGGTGGTACCACATCTGCACCGAGAGGATCCGCATGTGCAGGACCTGGAGGGCGAGGATCGCCGCGGAGATCAGGAACAGACCTGCGTTCATGTGGATGGGATGAGACTCCTGCGCCGCCTACGGAGCGCCGAAGGGCCAGGAGTCTAGGACCGCGCGCACCGGGTGGCTAGCGGTTGCGACCGAACGCGAGCAGCCCGTTGCGGATCTCTCGCGCTATCAGCTCGTGGCCCTCCGCCGTGGGGTGCACGCGATCGAGGAAGTACTCCTCGCGCGGCTTTCGAGGCGTCCTTCGCAGGAGCTCCGGGAGGTCGATCGCCAGCAGCCCGTGCTCGCGGGCGAACTCGCGCAGGAGCGGGGCGTGGTCCTCGAACTTCATGTACCAGGGGACGACCACCACGACCTGGATCTCGTGCTGCATGCAGAGCTCGAGGAAGGCCGACAGGAGCTCGCGGCGCTTCGCCTCCGGAACGCGAGGCCGCCGGTCTTCCGCGGCTCCCTCGGCCGTGGAGCCCGGTTCGCGCCAGTTCCGGAAGGCGCGGTAGAGATTGCTCGTCCGACCCAGGAAGGTGTGGACTCGGTAGTGGGTCGAGCGGCGGTACTCGTGGAGCTCCGCGTCGTCGAACCCCCGGCTCCCTTGCCTCTCGAGGTAGCTGACGGGCAGGAAGTCGTTGTAGCCGAAGTAGAGCAACACGAGGTCGGGCTCCAGCTGGAGCCCGCGGTGTGCGAGGTACTGGTGGCCCTGGAAGAGTGAGTAGCCGGGGACGCCGGCGTTGATCACGCGCACGCGCTTGCCGTCCACCCTGGACAGCAGCCGCTGGAGGGTCGCGGAGTACGTGCTCTCGTAGGGGATGCGGCCCGCATGCGTGGAGGACTCGCCCAGGGAGAGGATCCGGTACTCGTCCTCGCGCTTGGGTCCGATGGCGGGGCCGCGCAATCCATGAGCGTTGGTCAGGCGCACGCCGTTCGCGTCCACGGCGTCGGGCGCGAGGCTCCAGAACAGGAGCGGGTCGGGACGGAGAGCGCGCGAGTACTCCTCGGCGTTGGTGACCATCGGCGGCTTCAGGTCGAGCTCGAAGGTGCCGAAGGCGTAGGACCCGACCTCGAGCAAGACGGGCGTGAGGAGGAGGGATCCCGCCGCGAGGAGGAGTCTGTGCCGGGTGGGCTGCCGTTCTTTCTTCACGCGTTTCTCGCCCCCGGCCGCTTCGATCCGACCGGTCGACGGCGCGCGAGGATCGCACAGGCACGGGGGTCTTGCACGGAGGGGCTCCGTTCGCTCCTCTGGTGAGCCGAATGGAAGATCGCATCCTTCGGCGAGCCGAGTTCGACGAGCGCCTGCCACGCTACTGGCTCCTGCTCTCCACGGTCGGGATCACGGCGTCGATCGTCGGGATTCCGTTCCTCGTGATCTGGCTCCTGGGCATCGGGCAGCGCGTCCATCGCCGGCAGTACGAGGCACTCCAGGCCGAGCTCACGGAACGCTCGCTCAACATCCGGCGAGGCTTCCTGTTCCGCACGCAGAAGAACGTGCCCCTCGACAAGATCACCGACCTGGCCGTGAACGAGGGCCCGATCCTGCGCTCGCTCGGCCTCTGCTCGCTGAGCGTCGAGACGGCCGGCGGTGGGGCGAACACCGGCATGGGCCAGGCGCAGCTCCCCGGCGTCGTCGACGCGGTGGGCTTTCGCGACGCGGTGCTCGCTCAGCGCGACAAGGTGACCGAGCGCGGCCCGGCGCCCGCCGTCGCGCCGACGACCGACGAACCGGGCACGCTGGTGGAGATCCGCGAGTCCCTGCAGAGGATCGAGGGTCTCCTGGAGCAGGGGCTCGAGCGCCGGACCTAGGACCTAGCCCTAGCGAATGTAGCCGAGGGCCCGCAGCTGCTCGAGCTGCTCCGGAGACATCGGCTCCGCCTCGCCCTGGTCGAAGCGCTGAGCCAGCGCCTGGTGGGCACTCCACTGTTCGAGGAGGAGCTCCGTGTAGTGCTGAACGAGCTCGGGGTGCTCGTCGTTGACGGCGTGCGTCGTGAAGGGGTCGGCCTCAAGATCGTACAGGAGGAGGCGCGGGACCTCGGGGAAGAAGGGGTGCACGGCGCCCCAGCGTCCGCCCGCGGGAACGGACCGTCGTCCGGTCTCGGTGGGTGAGCCGTCGGGAGCCGGGCCGATCTCGAGCGACGCGCCCCAGCGGCCGTCGATGATCTCGATGTTCCCGACCATCTCGCCGCTGTGCTCGTCGATGCGAAACTCGTCCAGGATCACGGGCGCCAGCTCCTGCTCCTGGCCCAGGAGCAGCGGGGCCAGCGATTGACCCTGGACCACTTCCGGAGGACGCAGGTCGGCGAGCTCGAGCAGCGTGGGCAGCACGTCGATCATCGAGACGGGCGCGTCGATCCGCCGGCCGCCGGTGATCTTCTTCGGCCAGATGACGAGCATCGGGATGCGCGTCGCCCACGCGTCGCACATCGCCCCCTGCCAGGGCTCGGGCTGCGGGTCGATCAGGCCGCGCCCGAAGCGGGCGAACGTCCCGGCGGGATGACCGTGGTCGGAGCCGAGCACGAAGATCGTGTTCTCCCACTCGCCTCTCGCCTTGAGATCCGCGACGAAGCGCTCGAGCTCGTGGTCCTGGTGGAGCATCGTCTCGTCGTACAGGTCGCGCCGCGTTCCGAAGTACTCCTTGCGGTCGATCCCCGCGCGGTCGAGCGCCAGGTCGTAGAAGCCCACCACGCTGGTCGTACCGAAGTCGGCCCACGCGACCTGCCAGATTCGCTCGCTCCAGCCCTCGAGCGACTCGCGAGCCTCGGTGTTCGCGAAGCGCCCCGCGAAGGGCTCCTCGGGCTCGTTGGGCTCGTGCACGTCGGTCGTCTGGATATGGACCCAGTACGGGGCCACCGGGTAGGCCTCGCGGAACTCGCGGAAGTAGCCGTGCAGGTCGACGGACGATGTCGAGTGGTGCTCGGTCTCCACGTCGCGCATGAGGTCCACACCGCGATCCGTACCGATGATCCGGCCCGCGTTCGGGTTCGCCGTGAAAGAAGCCGTCGGATACCCGGCGCGTCGGAAGTGCTCCGCGATCGTGACGGCCCCGTCCGGCACGGACGACGAGTGCACGCCTCGCCGGAGACCGCCGATCACGCTGTGGTGCAGCGACGTCATGAAGGACACGGTCGACGGCTGGGTCCAGGTGGCGTTCGAGTGGGCGCGAGTGAAGAGCACCCCCTCCTGCGCCAGCTCCTCGAGGAAAGGCGTCGTGGGACGGCCGTACCCGTACAGGCTCATCAGGTCCGCGTCGCCGCCGTCGATCACGTAGAAGACGACGTTGGGCCGCTCGGATGCGCGCCCGCTCGAGACGACGGGCGCTCCCCACAGCGCGACCGCGCCGGCGAGGTCGCTCTGCGCCTCGAGGGTGAGCGCGACGGGGCCGGGGGGCCGACCGGAGAGGTCCACCGATCGCTGGTGCCAGGCGTCCGGGTCCTCGATCCGCTCCTCGAACAGGACGTGCCTCTCGCCGGCCCGCTCGTCGACCACGCGGTAGGTGATCGATTCTCCCCGATTCACGGTCAGGCCGAAGTCGAGCCGGCTCTCGGGAGTGAGGTCGACCGGGAAAGAGAGCGCGGCGGGGGCATGCGCGAAGAGCGTGTGGTACGTCTTGCCGGCCCGCGAGACCTGGCGCGTCCCCGATTCCTCCAGGTAGTCGGCTCCGCGCGGGACGAGGTCGACCGAGAGGACGTCGATCGCGGCCGGCCCGGGGGCGGCGAGCACGATCGCGATGCTGCGCAGAAGCTCGGGCGGCTCGCTACCTCCTCGCGGTCGCAGGGGAATGGCGTAGCTCTGCACGGAGCCGTCGTTGAAGACCGGCGGTGCTTCGTCGGTCGACATGAAGAAGTACTCGGCGCCGGGAATCGCCCCCTCCTCGTCGACGTTGTAGGCAAGTGTGACGCCCACGAACCGGTCGCCGGTGCGAGCCTTGACGTTCAGGCTCTCCCAGTCGGCGAAGCGCAGATCCTCGAGCTCGGCCACGATCCCGCCCATGCGAAAGGAGAACGGGGCGTCCGCCATCGAGAGCCGAAGGCCGTCGTCGATCCCGGAGACGTCGAGCAATCCCAGTCCGGATTCTTCGGGCGTGAGCGCGAGCCAGTCCGAGCTCTCGTCGGGGAAGGTCCAGTGCATCTCCTGGCGGGCGGCGGGCGGCGGCCCCGCGCTCTCGACGGAGGCGCTGTCCTGGAGGAGCGCGAGGTGCAGGGTCGGTGTTGAGGACGCCTCGTCGTTCCCGCAACCGACCAGGATGAAGGCCATGGTCGCGGCCGTGAAGAGACGTCTCGTCGTCGTGTAGTTCATGCCGACCTTTCGTCGAGGCATGGTATTGGACGCCCACAGTGAGTCGTGCGCGTTTCTTCCCGCAGTGCCGTACTCTCCGCGCACGGGCGGATGCCCGCGCGCGCGAGGAAGGCGCCTCAGCGCCGGTCCCTCGTGAGCCGACCGCCCTAGGCGGTGTCGGCGTGTTTCATGAGGTTTCTTCCGCCCGCCGGAGGCATCGCCGCGGGTACCG
>JAJDET010000287.1 GCA_029259655.1 Planctomycetota bacterium | reverse complement strand
CGGGCGCATCGAGGCGGCCATCAACCGCACCCTGGAGGGAAACGCTCTGATCGGGATCCTGGTCGGGGTCTTGCTAACGGTGGCGGTCCAGTCGTCGAGCGTGACGACGTCCCTCCTGGTCCCGATGTGCGCCGCCGGGGTCATGGGGCTCTCCAGCGCCTTCCCGATCATGCTCGGCGCGAACATCGGGACGACCGTGACCGCACTGATCGCGAGCATGGCTCAGGATAGCCCGGCCGCCCTCACGATCGCCCTCGTACACCTCTTGTTCAACACCGTCGGCGTGACGGCGTGCGTGCTCGTTCCTCCCCTGCGGAAGATCCCCATCTTCCTTGCCACAGGGCTGGCAGAGCGCGCGACCCGCTCGCCGTGGTGGGTCGTTGGTTATGTTCTGGGCGTCTTCGTCGCCATCCCCCTCACCGGCTGGTTGCTGTGGCGGTGAGTCGAGCTGGCGCGTTGCGCCGCGTTTCCGGAGAGTATTGAGTCATGGCTTTGAATCCCATCGGACGCAAGGGCTGGGAGGACATCAACCTCCGCTTCTCCCAGATGCTCGAGGACGGTCGGCACATCTTCGACGCCGCCGCGAACGCCCTCGTCGGGGGCACGGAACCCGACGTGATCCGCGACGATCTGTTCCGGACGGATCAGAGGATCAATGAGACCGAGCAGCAGATCCGGCGCATGATCGTCGTCCACGGCTCGGTCCACGGCGCGCTGAGCTTCCCCGCGCTCCTGGTGATGATGAGCCTCTCCAAGGACGCGGAGCGCATCGGCGACTACGCGAAGAACATCTTCGACCTGGCCGCCGCACGGCCCGACCTCGGCGCCGACGCGGGTCTGCTCACGCAACTCAAGGACGAGATCAGCCAGCTCCTGGTCCGGGGTCGCAACCTGCACAGCACGCAGGACGAGGAGGGAGCGCGCCGGTTCCTGGCCGAGGCGGACGCCGTCCAGGACACGTGCGACGCAGAGCTGACGCGATGCCTGGCAGTCCAGGGTACGAACGTGTCCGCGAATGCCTTGGCCTTCCGCTACTTCAAGCGCGTGGCGAGCCACATGGCGAACGTCGTGACTGCGCTGGTCATGCCGCTCGACAAGCTCGACTTCTTCGACGAGCCGTAGCCGCCGCGTCACTCGCCGATGTAGCCGATGCCCTCGAGCAGCTCGAGGGTCAGCTCGCCGGCGCCGTCGACGCCGTCGGGCCTCCGCGAAAGAGAGCCCCGCTCCTCGACCAGCTCCCGCAGGCTCTCGACGCGTGTCTCATTCGCCGGCGCGACGTCCTGCGCCTCGAGCGGATCGACCCCGAAGCGGAAGAGCCGCGCGTCGGCTTTCCCGGAGAAGTGCAGGACCCAGTCCCCGTCGCGGACGCCCCGGATCGTCGTGCGGCCCGGCACGTCCTTCCACAGGCCGTGCTCGGTGCTGAAGAACACCGGCCGCTCGGGGAGCTCGCCCGCGAGGAGGTCGAGCGCGTCGATAGGCCCCTCCATCACGACGCCACCGAGCCGCGCCAGGGTCGGCGCAATGTGGCGATTCGAGATCGGCGTCGTCACGCGCACGCCACGCGCCACGCCCGGCCCGCGAATCACCAGCGGAACGCGGACGAGCTCGCCGTAGAGCGAGTGGCCGTGACGCAGGGCCCCGTGGTCGTAGAGCTCCTCGCCGTGGTCGCTCGTGAACGCGACGATCGTCTTCTCGGTGACCCCGACCTCCTCGAGGGTGCCGAGCAGGCGCTCCAGCCACAGGTCGCCGCTGTAGACCGCGGCGTCGTACAGCTGGTTCACGGCCTTGCGGGTCTCCTTGCGCTGCGCGACGCGCAGCCCTTCCTGGTCGTTCGGCGGCCGGAGGCGTGCTTCCCGCAGTGCTGACGAGTAGCGCCGGAACTCGTTGGGATCGAAGCTCCCCGGTACGTCTGCGGCGAAGCGCTCGCGTGCCTCGGGCAGCGTGTGCGTCAAGCCGTGCGTGTCGGCCAGGTGCAGGTAGAGAAAGAAGCGCCGACCGGCGTTCTCCCGCACCCACTCCAACGCCTTGGGCACGAGGTCGCTCGACTCGGCGAAGCCCGAGGACTGTCCGACGAAGGTCTCGAACCCCTGGTCGAAGTTCTTGCTGGCCTGGATCAGCGCGTTGGCGGAGAAGGCACCCGTCGTGAACCCCACGCGCTGGAGGGCTTCGGGCAGGAGCTGGAGCTTCGCGTCGACGTAGCAAGCGTTCTCGCTCGTCACGCCGTGACGCTCGGGGAGCAGCCCGGTCAGGATCGAGGTGGTCGAGGGCCAGGTCCACGACGACGTCGCGTAGGCCTCGTCGAAGACGACGCCGTCGGCGGCCAGACGATCGAGCGTGGGCGACGTCTCTCGCTCGTACCCGTACGTGGACAGCCGGTCGCGCCGGAGCGTGTCCTGCACCAGGAGCACGAGGTTCGGCTGCTCCGGGGAAGAGCGGGCACGCGGGACCTCACGCTGGCGCTCCAGGCGCAGCTGCCCGAACCCGGCCGGGATCGAGAGCGTGGGAACGACGGCGTTCCCGTCGTCGCCCTCGCAGCGCGTGGCGAGCTCGATGACGGCTCCCGCTCGGACGGGGATTCCCCGCGAGCCGCCGACCGCCGCCCAGTCGGCGGGCTCCGTGCTCGAAGCGCGGCGGGAGTCGACGAGCTCTCCGTCGACCCGCACCTCGAAGACGATCCACGGCGGCAGCGAAGCCGGATCGACTCCTTCGTCTTCGCCGGCCGTGCGCAGCGCGGTCGCCCCACACAGCGAGGTCCCGTCCTCGTCGGGGCGAACCTCGAAGCGGACCCGGGCCGGCGGGGGCATGAGCAGCGTCCGACGGACCTCGCGTCGTGGCCTCCCGCGCGGCCCCGATTCGCCTGGCGGGGAGAACTCCGTGACCTTGGGAGCGCGCGACGACTGCTCGACCACCTCCCAGCGCGGCTCGCCTCCCAGGATGTAGGCGTGGACGTCCCGAACGAGGATCGCGTCGCTCGAACCCGGCGAGCACGCCCCTCCGAGGAGGACGGCGAGCACGAGTGCGGTGGTCGACGCGGAGGACACGGTCCGGAGACTCTAGCAGGGCGCCTCGGGTTAGACTCTCGCGGACGTGGCGGGTCCGAAACACGCCAGGGTGGCGGAATTGGCAGACGCGACGGATTCAAAATCCGTTTCCCGCAAGGGAGTCGGGGTTCAAGTCCCCGCCTTGGCACCACCGTGAGCTGGCCCCGCAGTGCGCTCTACGAGGCGCTGTTCCCGCTGGTCCTCGAGCGCGTGTCCAGCGTGGGGGGCAGCCTCGTCAGCGAGACGCGCGACCTCGAGCGAGGGCCCGTCGGCCCCAAGGTCGACGAGGTCGTCGAGGAGACCCGAGAGCTCGGGTGGATCCTCGGCGTGCTCTCCGCCGCGAGCGGTGCCGACGTTCTCCTGGCACGTCGCGAGCTCGACGGCGTCGCACGAGTCCTCGACTGGGTCCGGCGTGTCCTCGAGCGCGAGTCTAAGGAGCTCCCGGCACCGGACGCACCGCTGACCCGACTTCGGATGGTCGAGGCCGGCTGGGAGGTCCCGTGGCTCATCGGGAGCCTGCTGCACCTCGCGGCGCGCGATGCGGACGGGCCCTGGGGCTGGAGCCTCGTGAGGGAGGAGGGCGCGCTCCTGCTCCGCGTCGACGCGGCCGCGACCGCCGCTCCCGAAGAGCTCGTGAGGTCCTGCAAGCTGTCTCGGGGCGAGCTCACCTATCGCAACCTGGAACGCGGGTGGACACTGGCCTACTCCACCTCCGGTTGAAGATCCTCGAACGACTGCGCCGCGCGCTCTTCCCGAGCCCGAAACCCGCTGTACCCCCCCCCGAACCCGAGGGGGATCCCGGGCGGGTGGCGGCCGTGCAGACGCTGCTCGAGGAGCTGCGCCCCATGCTCGTCGCCGATGGGGGAGACCTCGAGCTCCTGCGCGTCGCCGCAGACGGCTGGGTCGAGGTGCGCTTCGTCGGAGCCTGCGGCTCCTGCGGCGCGCAGCCGCTGACCCTGAAGGCCGGCCTCGAACCGGAGCTCCGCCGACGGCTCGCCTGGTGCGCCGGGTTGCGGGCGACCTAGAGGTCCGGCCGATAAGGCCGTGCCTCGCGAGGCCGAAGGCCGAGCCCGGCGCGGAGTCGCGCCGTAGCCGCCCGCAGGGCATCCTTGGCGCGCGCTGATGCGCGCCAAGTCACGCGTGGCCGACTTGTCGGCCACGC
>JAJDET010000286.1 GCA_029259655.1 Planctomycetota bacterium | reverse complement strand
ACATCGGTGACTGGGGCTCGCAGTTCGGGAAGCTCGTCGCCGGCATCGCGCGCGAGAAGATCGCCTTCGAGGAGATCGAGTTCTCGATCCTGCCGAGCCTCTACGTGCGCGTGAACGAGCTCGCCGAGAGCGACCCCGAGTTCGCCGAGGCGGCCCGGGCCGCGTTCCGCGAGCTGGAGCAGGGAGACGAGGGCGAGGTGCGGCGTCTCTGGAAGCACCTCGTGGAGATCAGCCTGCACGAGTTCGACAAGGTCTACGAGCGCCTGGGCGTCTCGTTCGAGTTCGTGCGGGGTGAAGCCTTCTACGAGCCGTTCCTCGACTCGACGGTCGAGCGCATCGAGGCGGCGGGCATCACGGAGGTGTCGGAAGGCGCCCTCATCGTCCGCCTCGATCACCTCGAGAAGAACATCGCGCCGTGCCTCCTGCGCAAGACCGACGGCACGACGCTCTACGCGACGCGCGACCTGGCGGCAGTGTTCCATCGCTGGGAGGAGTTCGCGTTCGAGCGCTGCCTGTACGTCGTCGGTGCGGACCAGCGCCTGCACTTCCGTCAGCTCAAGCACGTCCTCTCCCGCCTCGAGCTGGACTGGGAGCCGCGCGTCGAGCACGTGCAATTCGGAATGATGAGCCTGCCGGAGGGAAAGATGCAGGCGCGCAAGGGTCGCGTGGTCCTGCTCCAGGACCTGCTCGACCGGGCGGTCACCGAGGCGCGCGCGATCATCGCCGAGAAGAACCCCGAGCTCGCGTCGGCCGACACCGTCGCCGAGGAGGTCGGGATCGGCGCCGTGGTGTTCCACGATCTCAAGAAAGAGCGCGCGCGGGACGTCGTGTTCGAGTGGAGCGAGGTGCTCTCGTTCGAGGGTGAGACGGGGCCCTATGTGCAGTACACCCACGCGCGGCTCGGCTCGATCCTGCGCAAGGCCGAGGCGGCCGGTGAGGGCGGGGCGGAGCCCGACTGGGCCGGACTGGCCGAGGCGGCACCGATCCTCCTGACCCTGGGTCGTTTTCCCGACGTCGTGCGCCAGGCGGCGCGCGAGTCCGAGCCCTCGGTAGTGGCGCAGTATCTCCTCGGGCTCTGCCGGGAGGTGTCGAGCTGGTACTCGCGCGAGCGCGTGCTCGGTCAGGAGGCGTCCCTGACCGCAGCCCGACTTGCGCTCGTGAGCAGCGCCAAGGTCGTTATAGGAAACGGCTTGCAACTCCTGGGAGTCGCCGCCCCCGAGGAAATGTAGAGCCCGGGAGCGGGCTTTCTCAAGGTAGCGACGCTCCGCGGTCGATGGTGCGAAAACGGCTGACGGCCGCGCGCTACCCACCGCGCACCGGGATCCGCATGCAGGAGGAGTCGTTGATCGAAAGCTATATCCGGGACGTCCCCGACTTCCCCAAGCCGGGGATCGTCTTCAAGGACATCACGCCCCTGCTCCAGAGCCCCGAGGGCCTGAAGCTCTCGATCGACCTCTTGGCCGAGGTCGTCGACCCTGCCGAGTACGACCTGGTGTGCGGGATCGAGTCTCGCGGGTTCATCTTCGGCACGGCCCTCGCCGACCGATTGAACAAGGGCTTCATTCCCGTCCGCAAGCCCGGCAAGCTCCCCTGGAAGACCGAGTCGGAGTCCTACGAGCTCGAGTACGGATCGGACAAGATCGAGATTCACATCGACGCGGTTCGTGACGCTCGACGCGTCCTCATGGTCGATGACCTCCTCGCGACGGGCGGAACGATGGAAGCCGCCCTCAAGCTGGTCCGGAAGATCGGGGGCGAGCCCGTTGCAGCGGCATTCGTCATCGAGCTGTCCTTCCTGTCCGGGCGCGAGAAGCTCTGCGGCCTTCCAGCGCACTCCTTGATCAGCTACTGAACCAGAAGCCGATGACGACGAGGAAGAAGTCGAAGAAGTCGCGCGGGAAGTCGACGGCCCGTCCGTCGGCGAAGGCCAAAGCGCGGTCCACCAAGAAGACGACCAAGAAGGCCGCGAAGAAGAAGGCGACCAGGAAGCCGACGAGCACGAAGAAGAAGCCGGGAACGAAGAAGGCGACCATGCAGGCTGCGAAGCGGGCGCCTGCGAAGAAGGCGACCACCGTGAAGAAGGCCTCCACGAAGAAGGCCGTGTCGAAGACCAAGTCTCCGAGCACGAAGATCAAGAAGGCGGCCGCTCCGACGAAGAAGGCCGCGTCGAAGACAGCGACAAAGCGAGCGAAGGCCCCGGCCTCGAAGGTGAAGGCGACGAAGAAAAAGACGAAGGCCGAGATCGAGGTCGAGAAGCCGCCGGCAGCACTGCCGACGCGAACGGCCTCCAAGGAAGCACCTCTCGCGCCCACCGGACTCGGCGCGCACCCGACGGAGGATCTGTGGAAGCTCTATCACAAGGAGAACCTCCGCTCGCAGGGCACGAAGACGAAAGAGATGGAGGAGCTCCGGAACGCGCTGATCGAGCGCCACTACCCGCTCGTCCGCTACATCGCCGAGCGCCTGCTCCAGACGCTCCCGAAGTCGATCGAGCTCGACGACCTGATCAGCGCCGGCCTCTTCGGTCTGATGGACGCGATCCGGGGCTTCGACACGAGCCGGGGCATCAAGTTCAAGACCTACTGCTCGACGCGGATCCGCGGGTCGATCCTCGACCAGCTCCGCTCGCAGGACTGGGTCCCGCGCCTCGTGCGCCTCAAGGCGAGCAAGATCGAGAAGGCCCTGCAGAAGCTCACGGGCTCCTATGGACGCGAGCCCACGCACGCCGAGCTCGCGAAGGTCCTGGAGATGGAGCACGGCGACCTGGTTCGCGAGATCCAGGATGCGCGCGCCAAGACCATGTTCTCCCTGTCGGAGAAGTGGGAGGACGGCGACGACGAAGGCTCGGCGGAGAAGGTCGAGATCCTCGAGGACAAGAGCGCCGTGGATCCGGTCGCGGAGCTCAACCGCAACGACCTGATGGGTTACATCACGCGCTCGCTGACGCAGAAGGAGCGCTTCATCATCGAGCGCTACTACCGCGACGGCCACACCATGCGTGAGATCGGGGAGCTGCTCTCGCTGACCGAGAGCCGCGTCTGTCAGATCCACTCCAACGTCATGGGACGGCTCAAGAACCTCCTCTCGCTGAAAGAGGAGTCGCTCCTCACGTAGACTCCCCTCGCGGGAGTCCACGTGCAGTTCCAGCTCATCCGACACGGCGTCGTCGATTCGACGAACGCGCGCGCACTCGATGCGATCGAGGAAGGCGCCGCCCGCCACGGCGACGTTCACGCGGCCCGGGGCCAGACCCGTGGTCGCGGACGCCTCGGGCGCACCTGGGTGAGCGCCGCCGACGAAGGGCTCTACCTCAGCGTCGTCCTGCTCCCCCCTCCGCCCCCCCTCTCGCCGGTCGTGCTCACGATGGCGACGGGCCTGGGAGTGCTCGCGGCCGTCCGCGTCCTGGGGGTGGAAGCTTCCCTCGAGTGGCCGAACGACGTCGTGGTCGGCCCGGCGAAGCTCGCAGGCATCCTCGTCGAGGCACGTGGGCTCGATCCCGTCGCACCGCACCATGTGGTCGGAGTCGGCCTCAACGTCTCCCAGCGGTCGTTCCCCGACGAGCTCACGGCCGAGCGCTCGGTCACGAGCCTCGCACTCCAGGGAGTCTCGGTGACCCTGGACGAGGCGCGTGAGCGCGTCCTCGCCGAGCTCTCCGATGCGCTGGAGAGCGCCTTCCACGACTCCGCCGGGCTGGCACGCGACTACCTGCAGGAGCTCGGGTGCCGCGGAGCTCGGGTTCGCGTCCAGGCGGGTGCGCGGACTCTCGAGGGGCGCTTGAGCGACCTGACGCCGGAGAAGGGGCTGCGCCTGGTGACGGAGGGCGGCAGGGAGGAAGAGCTCGCCCTCGAGCACGTGAGCTCGCTGGTACCCCTGCCGCTGGAGACTAGAATGCCTCCTGGAGAACCATGAGCACGACGGAGGAGAAACGCACGAAGGCCGCGAGACCGGATGGTCGCGGAATCGAGGACCTGCGCGAGGTCCGCTTCGATCGGCACTTCACGAACAGCACGCCGGGCTCGGTCCAGGTGTCGTTCGGCGATACGCGGGTCCTGTGCACGGCCATGCTGAGCGACGGAGTGCCGTCGTTCCTGCAGGGCAAGGGGCGCGGGTGGCTGACGGCCGAGTACTCGATGCTGCCCTCCGCGACCCCGCAGCGCCGCAGCCGCGACCGCGGCGGTCGGGTCGACGGGCGCTCGGTGGAGATCCAGCGGCTCATCGGTCGCTCGCTGCGCGCGGTGGTCGACCTCTCGCTCCTGAACGAGCGCACGATCTGGGTGGACTGCGACGTGCTCCAGGCGGACGGCGGGACGCGGACCGCAGCCATCAGCGGCGCGTACGTCGCGATCTACGACCTGCTTCGCGACATGAGCGAGCGCAGGCTGCTCAGGAGCTGGCCGCTCACGTCGCAGCTCGGCTCGGTGTCCGTGGGCGTGCTCGCGGGCGAAGCCATCGTCGACCTGTGCTACGTCGAGGACCGTGATGCCGACGTGGACATGAATCTCGTGATGAACGGCGAAGGGGAGTTCATCGAGGTCCAGGGCTCCGCGGAGGGCCTGGCCTACTCGCGCGAGCTCCTCGACTCGATGCTCGA
>JAJDET010000285.1 GCA_029259655.1 Planctomycetota bacterium | reverse complement strand
ATGGAACACGCCGACACCGCCTAGGGCGGTCGGCTCACGAGGGACCGGCGCTGAGGCGCCTTCCTCGCGCGCGCGGGCATCCGCCCGTGCGCGGAGAGTGCGCGACTGCGGAGAGAAACGCGCACGACTCACTGTTGGCGTCCGAGCTCGCCACGCCGGGTATGACGCGCGACCGCGAGGCACCGCGTGCCTCGTACTCCGCGGTCAAGCCGTCGTCTCGCCCGGGCGCGATGCCGCGAGCGGAGCGCGTCATGCGCTCCCGCTCGTGAGCCGACCGCGATCAGACGACCCGGGGGCTCGCCTTCGCCTGCGCGGCCTCGATCTCGGCGCGCCGCGCCTCGAAACCCGCGCGCCCCATCAGGGCGTAGGCGGCGATCTTGCCGGCCTCGACGCCGGGCTGGTCGAAGGCGTCGATCTGATAGTGCTCGCCCATCACCGCGACCGAGAGCTCCAGCATGTAGATCAGCTGGCCGAGCGCGTGGGCGTCGATCTTCTCGAGCCGGATCGTCGCGTTCGGCCGGCCGGCCTCGGTCAGCGCGATGCGCGTCCCGTCGCGCTCGGCGTGGAAGAGCTCGCCCAGGTTTCGCCCGCCGAGGTAGCTCACGCCCTCGCGATCCTCGAACGCGTGCGGGATCTCCACCTTGTGGTCGGGCTGGTCGACCGAGAGCAGCGTGAACCACTTGTCGTAGGGGCCCTCGACGTAGAGCTGGACCTGGCTGTGCTGGTCGGTCACGCCGACGGCGCGCACGGGCGTCGGCCCGACGTAGACGTCCGATCCGTCGCGGCCCTTGCGCTTGCCGATCGACTCGGCGAGGAGCTGGGCGTACCAGTCCGCCATGTCGCGCAGGCGGTGGCTGTAGGGAAACATGACGGCGACGTTCTTCCCCTTCGACTGCTGCATGAGCGTCTGCACGGCGGCGTGCGTGAGCGCGGGGTTCTCGAGCAGCACCGGGGTCCGGCAGACCTCGTCCATCGCAGCCGCGCCGGCGGCGAGCCCCTTGATGTCGATGCCGACCAGCGCCGAGGAGACGAGACCGACCGGCGACAGGACGCTGAAGCGCCCGCCCACGCCGTCGGGGACGACGAAGGAGCGGTAGCCCTCGCGCTCGACGATCTCGCGCAGGACGCCCTTCTCCGCGTCGGTCGTGATGACGAGGTGCTCGCGGTGCGCCTCCTCGCCGACCTCCCGGATCAGCTCGTCGCGGAAGACGAGGAACTGGCTCATCGTCTCGGCCGTGCCGCCGGACTTGGAGATGACGTTGAACAGCGTCTCCTCGGGATCGAACCCGTGTACGAACTCCCCCACCAGGTCGGGGTCGATGTTGTCGAGCACGAAGAGCCGCGGGATCCCGGCCGGCGGCCGCACGTTGTGGTACGGGCTGTTCAGCGCCGAGAAGAGCGCCGTGTTCCCGAGCGCCGACCCGCCGATCCCGAGCACGACGACGTTCTTGAAGCGCCCCTTCACCGACGCGGCGTAGTCGACGATCTCGTCGTGCACCGCCGTCTGGTACGGCAGGTCGAGCCAGCGCAGGTCCTCGCCGCGTCGCCCGAGAACTGCGGAGAGCGCGTCCGAGGACGGTCCCTCGAGCGCGGCCAGCTCGGCGTCGGTGATCCCGTGCTCGGGGCCGACGACATCGGCCAGAACGTTGGTGTAGTCGAACCGGATGCGGTCCACGGGGGCTCCTCCTGGGGGGGGCGGATGGGGTCGAGCGGACCGGCTACCGTACCCCGCCCCCTCCGCGCGGGCAAAGAGCCGGAGCTACTGGCGCGCGCGGAGGATCAACACGATCAGCTGCAGGATGGCCGTGACGGCGGCGGCGACGTAGGTCATGGCGGCGGCGTCCAGCACCTTGGTCACGCCCTCGGCCTCCTGCTGGGTGGAGACGATCCCGGTGTTCGCCAGTACCAGCTTGGCGCGCCTCGTGGCGTCGAACTCGACCGGCAGGGTGACGAGCTGGAAGAGCACGACGACGGAGAAGAGCAGGATCCCGACCGGCAGCAGAAACGGGAGGCTCTGGCCGAAGATGAACCCTCCGATGACGAAGAGCGGCCACAGATTGTTCCCGAGCGTGCAGGCAGGGACCATCTTCGAGCGGAAGGTCAGCGGCGCGTAGGCCTCGACGTCCTGGATCGCGTGCCCGGCCTCGTGGGCGGCGACCGCGATCGAGGAGATCGACTGGCCGTCGAAGACCTCGGGCGAGAGCCGCAGCGTCTTCGAGCGCGGGTCGTAGTGGTCCGAGAGGAAGCCCTGGTGGCGCTCGACCGTCACGTCGAGGGCGCCCCCGGCGCGGGCGACGGCCGCCGCTGCCTGCGCACCGGTCATGCGCGTGGCGACGCCGACCTGCGAGTACTTCTTGAAGGCACTTCGGACGCGAGCGCTCGCCCAGAGCGAGATCGCGGCACCGATGAGAGAGGCGACGATCCAGAGCGGATCCCAGATGAAGAACGGCATGGGGGGTCTCCTGGAGAGCTGTTCCGGAGACTATGTCGGATTCGAACGCCTTGGTTTCCAGCCCCCGGCCGACAGGCGCTACGGGCGAGGATCCCGTTCAGAGGCCTCTCGACCCCTCTCGAGGCTGGAATCCGAGGTCCGGGAACCTCACGGGAGGTGTCTGTTTTAAGGTAGACCGTTCGAGCCTCACGACCCCAGGCTCGCATCCATGGGAATCCCGCCCGACTGTCTGCGCATCGGCGACTTCGCCCGGCTGGGCGACACCAACCTGCGCACGCTCCGCTACTACGAGCAGCTGGGGCTCATGTCCCCCGCCGCACGCAGCGTGGGGGGCTTTCGCTACTACCGCCGGGTCGACCTGAACCGCCTGCGGATGATCCGCGACCTCCAGACCCTGGGCCTCGAGCTGGGGAAGATCCGCGAGCTCATGGACACCCGCGTGGAGGGCGCCGACCGAGGCCAGATCACGGATCGCGTCGAGGCCGCCCTCGCGGAGCGAAAGCTGCTCATCGACGACCAGATCACGCACCTCCAGGAGGAGAAGCGGCGCGTCGCGGAGGCGCTCACCAAGCTGGCCGAGTGTCGCCGCTGCGAGCACGCGCCCGGCGTCGACAACAACTTCTGCGAGCCGTGCCAGAAGACCGGGCGGGAGCTCCCCGGCGATCTCAGCGCCCTGTATTGAGCCGGCGGTGTCGCTCTACCTCGACAACAACGCGACGACCCCGGTAGCGCCGGAGGTGGTCGACGCCATGCTGCCGTTCCTGCGCGGCGAGTTCGGCAACCCGTCGAGCCTCCACCCGCCGGGAGAGCGCGCGGCGGACGCGCTGGCCCACGCCCGCTCGGCGGTCGCGCGCCTGATCGGCGCGCGGAGCCCGCAGGACGTGACGTTCACCTCGGGCGGCACCGAGTCGATTTACGCCGCCCTGTCCGGCTCGCTCGCGCTGCACCCGGCGCGACGGCGAATCGTCACGAGCCGTGTCGAGCACGCCGCGGTCCTGGCCCCCATCGAGCGGCTCGAAGAGCGCGAGGGTTACGAGGTCGTGCGCCTCGAGGTCGACGGTGAGGGGCGCCTCGACCTCGATTCCGCGCGGTCGGCGATCGACGGCGGGACGGCCTTCGTCAGCCTGCAGTCGGTGAACAACGAGACCGGGGTCGTCACGGACCCCGCGACTCTGGCCGCCGTCGGCGAGGTCGCCCGCGAGCACGGTGCACCGTTCCACCTCGACGCCATGCAGGCCGTGGGAAAGATCCCTGTGAGCGTCGCCGACTTCCCGCTCGACCTGCTCTCGGCGAGTGCTCACAAGTTCCACGGTCCGAAGGGCTGCGGCGCGCTGTGGATTCGCCCCGGTCTCGAGCTCGAACCCCTCTTCGTGGGGGGCCCCCAGGAGCGCGACCGTCGTGCGGGCACGGAGAACGTGCCGGCCATCGTCGGCACCGGGCGGGCTGCCGAGCTCGCGCGCGAGCACGTCGAGAACGAGCCCGCGCGCCGATCGCTTGGCGCGTTGCGCGATCGCCTCGAGCGGGAGCTCCTCGAGCGACTCCCCGACGCGCGTGCGACCGGTACCGGTGCGCTGCGCGTCCCGTCGACCTCGAACCTGACCTTCGCGGGCATCTCGGGCGAGGCGCTGGTGATGATGCTCGGTGAGCGCGGCCTGGCGGCGTCCTCGGGCTCGGCCTGCAGCTCGGGCAAGCAGGGCGCGTCCCACGTCCTCCTGGCGATGGGCATCCCGGAGGACCGAGCGCTGGGGGCCCTGCGCCTGTCCCTCTCGCGCGACACCCCTCCCGACGAGATCGGCCAGGCGATCGACCTCGTCGCGGAGACGGTCGCCCTGCTCCGCGAGCTCGCCGTCCCCTGACGCCGGGCGGGGAGGACGGCTTCCGGGGGGTTTTCGGTCTCTCCCCCCCACCCCCCGGCTACCCTTTCGGACTGACTGGGTTGTGTGTGGAATCTCCGCAGACCCGCGCTCCAAGTCGAGGCTCCGCCCCGGCGAGCGTCCGTCGAGCCGGTGAGGACCCCCTCGACCCTCGCAAGTCGAGCGCCTGGAACGCCTTGCGGGAGAGATTCCACACGGAACCCAGTCAGTTCCATGAGCCAACAAGCGGGGTTGAAGACGGTCTACGAGGTCGAGGTCCAGGGCCTCTGGAGCTCGCGGCACGTGTTCCGCGAGGACGGGGAGCGCCTGGGGGTGCTCGAGCTGCACCGGAACATGGTGGGGTTGGTGACGGGGGCCACCTACCGGCCCGAGAAGGGGGCCGTGCTCCTGTTCGACCGGGATCCGGGCCTGCGGCGCGGGCAGTTCACGATGTGGAGCGAGGGGCGGGAGTGGCTCGGGAGCTCGGAGCGCGACGGGTTCTTCGGACGGGTTCTGAAGCTCCACTCGGGAGGCAAGCCGTTCCACCTCGTGCCCCTGGAAGGGTTCCAGAAGGGGTGGGGACTGCACGCTCCCCGGACCGGGGAGTCGGCGCGCATCGTGGCGAGCTTCCTGTCTCGAGACACGCGAATCGAGGTCAAGAAACGCCTCGACTTCCCCCTGGTCCTGCTCGCCTATTTTCTGGGGGCCCAGATCTACGCCGAAGCCGTCTGGCCCGGTCCCCAGGTCCATCCCGGGAGCCTTTAGAACAAACATCGTCCTCGGCGGAAGACACGCCGGGGTCGGACGTCCAAGCCGCGAATCACCTCCTGGCACCGCCTTCGGTGGTGAGGAGGCGGCAAAACTCCATCGATCCACGTCATGCGACCGCTCCTCGTCCTGATCCTCGTCATCGTCGCCGTTGCGACCCTGCTCTTCGCCCTGTTCTCCCTCTCCGGTGACGGCACCGGCAACACGGTCGCCGAGATCGAGAGCACGCCCGTGAAACCTCGCGGCCCGATCGAGGATGTGGAGTTCGAGCCCGTCCCCGACGGCGCGGTCGAGACAGAGGAGGAATCGGCCCCGTCCGGGAACACGCGCGAAGAAGTCGAGATCGATCATCTCGTCTATCACAACGCGCTCGTCGGACAGGTGCTCGATCCCGAAGGCCTCCCGGTCTCCGGCGTGAGCCTGACGCTGAGCTCCGGCGCGGCTCCGGGTGGAGTCTCCGAGCTGCAGAAGATGTTCGCGCACAACGGCGACACCTCGCGCACCCGCACGGGGAGATCGAACGACCAGGGACGATTCCGGTTTCGCAACCTGGAACCGGGCGGCTACTCCCTCACGGCAGAACACTCCGAGTTCAGCCGCAGGGAAGTTCCCTACCTGATGGTGCACCACGAGGGCGAGACCGCGCTCAACGTGCAGCTCGAGGAAGGCCTGATGATCCACGGCCACGTCCGCAACGAAGCCGGCGACGCGATCCCGAATGCGGACCTCGTACTGTCCTCGATGTTCCTGGGGGCGCTCTTCGCGCCGGATCCCGCGCGTCGGCTGGAGGACGCCTCGCTCGAGGTCGAGACGGACGAAGCGGGCTACTACAGGTTCACGAACATCACGCCGGGCCAGATGCACCTGACCGCGATCGCCGACGGCTACGGTCGCCAGACGAAGCGGAACCTCAACGTGCGCCCGAAGAACGGCATCCACGAGTTCAACTTCCGCCTCGGCCCCTCGGCTGCGATCGCGGGCCGCGTCTTCGCACCGGATCGCACGGCGATCGTCGACGCCACGGTCGAGGTCATCGGATACCAGCCCCCGCAGAGCCTCAAGGCCGTCACGACGACGGACCGCCGCGGCCGGTTCTCGCTCCCCGATCTCGTCGAGGGCGCCTACCTCCTGACGGTCCGCGCTCAGGGCTGGGGCATCGAGCGACGCCAGCGCGTCGAGGCGACGGTCCCGGCCACCGAGATCGACATCGAGATGGCGGAGCAGGGCACGATCATGGGCCAGGTCCTCGACGGCGGCGACGGGAAACCGGTAGCGAGCTACGTCGCCACCCTGCACCAGTTCATCGAGCAGAGCGGCGCCTACGGACGATCGGTCAAGGAAGAGAAGTTCGCCTCGGCCGAGGGCACGTTCACCATGCGCGGTGTGAGCGAAGGCCGCTACGCGATCCAGGTCAAGTCCGGCGGGTACGCCGCAACCTACTCCACGGACTTCGAGGTGACCCAGGGCCTCACGACCACCGACGTCGTGATCCGGCTGGGACGCGGCGGACGGATCACGGGTCGCCTGTTCGACAGCGGGACCGGGAAGGCGGTCGCCAAGGCGAAGATCTTCACGAAGGACAACGACTACCGGGAGAACGCGCTGACTCGCGTGTTCGCCGCCGCGATGCCTCAGCGCACGACGAGCCAGCATGCGCTCACGGACAAGGACGGCTACTTCGAGATGGAGCTCCTGGCCCCGGATGTCTACCAGGTCGTGATCGAGCACCCGCGCTATCCGCGCAAGACGATCCAGGACGTTCGTGTCCTCGAGGGCGAGGAGACGGAGCTGGGAAGAGTCGCCATGGAAGCCGGCGGGACCGTGCGAGGGACCGTGTTCGACCGCGCCGGCGACCCGCTCGCCGGGGCCAACGTCACGATCGCGAACCGGGACCACAGCGTCGAGATGATCAACATCCAGTCGCAGTCGGACCCGAACGGCCGCTACCTCATCGCGAACGTCCCCGAGGGGGAATACACGCTCACGGCGTCGCGCCCCCATCGCGCCGACAGCCCCTTCACAATCATCCTCGACATCAAGAACTCCGAGGTGGTCGTGTCCGTGTCCGCGGGCAGGGAGCTCTCCCAGGACCTCTACCTGGGCGGTTAGCCTGGAGTTTCGCGGTTTCGCGGGCCGCTGTCAGTGGAACTCCGCTGGGGAGAGCGTAGTGGGGTCGGTCAGAGATACGCGTCAGATGCTCCGCGGCCTTGCGTTCGTGGCAAGGCGCAGCGACGACGCGGTATTCGTGGATACCGGGAGGGGCTGCGACGCAGCCACGGGCGGAAAGACGCGGAAGATATGATGCGTATCCTTGACGCACGCCACTAGACTCCCTGCGTGCCGTTCGACGAGCGGGACTGGGCAGCATTCCTCTCGCGAGAACTGGGCTCCCCGGTGCGCGTGCGCTTCGGTCGAGCCCGGACCCGCGTCCTCGAAGCACGCCCTCTGGACGAGAACGGGCTCGAGATTCGCATGAGCGCGTTCTTCGGCGACGCAGCTCCCCCGGTGCGCGACGCCGTCGTCCGGTGGCTGAGGTCCGGTCGCCGTGCGCGCCGCGCTGCGGCTCTGCTCGACCAGTTCATCGCCGAGACACTGGAGAAGCTTCCCCCCCGACCGGCGCGCACGGTCCGGATCCGGCCGCGCGGCAAGCACCACGACCTCGCGGACCTCGCACGCGAGCTCGTCTCGACGAACAGCGCGCCCGCGAATCCGGAGCGCTGGCCGCGGATCACGTGGGGCCGACGGGCGCGCTCGCGCGCGCGTCGATCCCTGCAGCTCGGCTGCTATGTCTCCGAGGAGGGCCTGATCCGAATCCACTCCGCGCTCGACAGCGACTGGGTCCCCTCCTGGTTCGTGCGCTACGTCTTGTTCCACGAGCTGCTCCACGTCGACCTGCCCCCCGTACGGACGGCGGGGGGACGCACGCTCCACCACGGACCCGAGTTCCGCCGACGCGAGCGCCAGTACCCCGACTACCGGAGGGCCCTGGCCTGGCAGGAGGAGAACCTCCCGGACCTCCTGCGCGCGGCGCGCGGCCTTCCGCCGCGGCGAGCTCGGAAGACCGTCCGCCCGCTCGTCGATCCCCTGGCCTCGAGGGGGACTCCGCGACAGGCGGTCCTTTTTTCCGAGCCGCCCGGCCCACCCTGACCGCCGCCGACCGTAGGCTCGCGAGGACCGGCTGACGCCGCCCGGGAAAGCCCTACGGTCCCCTGCGCGCCCAGCCGAAAGCTCCAACGGAGTCTCCGACAAGATGCCGCTCTTCCGCCGCAAGCCCGCCCCCCAGGCCTTCGTGCCGGCCCCGCCGGACGAAGCCCGCCAGATCCAGGCCGAACGGGAGGAGCTGGCGGTCAAGAACGACCCGCAGAGCGTGATCGCCGAGCAGTACCGACGGCTCCGGAACTCCATCCTGACGCTCAACCCGGATCGCGCCTCGCGCACCATCCTGATTACCAGCGCCGTCCGCGGAGAGGGCAAGTCGGTCGCCACGCTGAACCTGGCCCTGGCCCTGGTCGAACAGTCCCGCATCCGCGTGGTCGTGGTCGACGGCGACGTGCGTGCACCCTCGATCGAGCGCTACCTCGGTCTGCCGCGGCGCCAGGGGATCTCCGAGGTGCTCCTGGGCGAGGCCCCGCTCAAGGCGGTGATCCGCCAGACGTCCGTCGAACGGCTCGACATCATCGGTGCCGGAGCCCGACCGCCCAACCCGAGCGACATCCTGAACCTGGATCGGATCAAGAGCGTGCTCCACCAGCTCAAGCGCGAGTACGACTACGTCCTGATCGACACGCCGCCCACGCTGAACCTGAACGACCCGAGCATGCTGGGTGCGATCTCCGATGGAATCATCCTCGTCGTCCGCCTGGGCGAGACGGCGCGCCACATGGTCGAGCAAGCCCAGGGGATGCTCGAGAACCTGGGCGGCAACATCCTGGGACTGTGCCTCACGGGCGCGCAGCCGGCGGGCAAGGCGTATCAGCCGTATTGATTACCGGGTTGACTCGGCGCGCATCAGCGCGCGCCGAGGATGCCCTGCGGGCGGCACGGCGCGACTCCGCGCCGGCGCGGCCTTCGGCCGCGTGGGGCGCGGGGTCTCATCAGCTTTCTTTGTTCGGCGGGGCTCCTTGGTCGCGGGGCGCGGGCCGTGTCAGTCGATGGGGCGTTCGAGGCGGTCGAGGTCGAGGGGGCCGTGGCGGGAGCGGGGCCAGGCGGGGGAGTAGACGCGGGCCGTGGTGGGGCTGTCGGGGACGCGGCGGAGAGACGTGCGGACGTGCGTGATGAGCTCGGCGGCGGCGATGTCGGCACCCGAGGCGAGGAGGTCCGAGATCGCGCGGTCGAAACCCTCGACGGTTCGCTCGATTCGTGACGGGTGACCCGGGACGGTGATCACCTGCTCCAGGCGCTGGATCAGGAGCTCCCGAGCGGGAGAGGCGACGGCTTCCGAGGGATTGGCGGAGAGAGCACCCAGGAGGTCCTCTCGGCCCTCGACGACATCCGACTCGCCCGACGAGAGCTCGAGCAGGAGACTCACGTCGCGACGCTCCCGGTTCGGGACCGCGGCGCCCGCACGCACGGCGATGCCGTGCAGGGCGCGCTGCTCCGGTCCCCGGGTCAGCCCCTCACCGACCCACTCGAGGAAGGCGACCACCCGTTCGCGCTGGCCGCGTATTCCCCAGTCCTGAAGGACTCGCCCGAGCTCTCGGCGCGCCAGGACGGCGTCGTCCGACGCCGCGAGGCCCCGATCGAGCTCGCAGAGATCGAGCAGATGGTCGCGCGCGGCCTCGACCTCGCCGGTACCGATCAGGAAGTCGAAGACCACCGACCGCCCGAAGACCGAGACCTCGGGCGTGCGCGCGGGATCGCGCCACCGAGGAGGCAGGTCGACGTTCCCCGCGAGCAACAACCGGGCGACCTCCCGAGCGCCGGCGACGGTCCCCAGCCGATCCAGCACGCCCTGCGGTGCGGCGAGACGCACGGACTCGGGCGCGGGCGTCGAGACCGTCGCGCGCGTACGCATCGCCTGGAGTCGGATCGCCGCCGAGTGCTCGGCCGATGTGATCGCACGCGCGGTGAAGTCGAGGACCTCGGACCTCGAGCTCGCCATGCCTTCCAGGACGACCAGGCGCAACTGGTGCGAGCGCTCGCGTGACACCCGAGACGAGGTCGGTTCGTCAGCGGGCAGCTCGACGAGGAGCGTGTCCAGGCGCACTCCGTCGATCGCCACGGGACCGAGAGCGCGGAGCGCTCTCGCGATGGCACGTGCGAGTCTCAGCGATTCGACGTCCCCCACCGCAAAGGCGCGGTCAGCCGTCGCGAGCAGGCTCTGCACCGCGTCCGCCCGCTGGAGCGCGGGAACGACGCGCCCGCGCGCGGCGGAGACGAGTAACCCCTCCAGCGCACGGCCGTCCCCGCGTTCGACCCAGCGCTCCTCGAGCCACGCGAGAGCAGCCGGCCAGCCGACCTCTCCCAGTGCTCGCGCCGCACGCTCGGCGATCGGCCCCTCCTCCGCCGACAGGAGGCACCAGTCCACCAGCGTCGCGCGGACGTTCGCGAGAAGCATGGACGGGGGCCGCAGACAAACGAACACGGGCACGTCCTCGTCGGAGGAATCCTTCGCGAGCGGGCCCACGAGGCTCGCTCCTGATTGATTCGCGATCTGCGCCAGGATCTGGTCCCAGGTCCCCTCCAGGACGAGCGGTCTCCGGATGGGTCCCCGAACCTCGCGCAGCATCGGATCCACCACCACGGGCACGGTGAGACCGCTGAGCCGGACCAGCCGATCCACCGCGTCGCGCACGGATCCACCCAGCGCGAGGCGGTAGCGCTCGCCCGGCCAGGTATCCCGCGTGCGTTCGAGCGCCTGACGGAACGTCGCATCCTGAATGGCGTCGATCCGGAAGTCGCCGCCGAGCCCCTCGCTCCAATGGGCGAGCATGTCGCGCACCGCATCCTCGCCGATACGGGCCAGACTGCCCTTGCGCTCGTCCGCGAAGAGCAACGCGAGCCCGAGGTGACGCTCGTCCGATCCCAGAGCGCGCGCCAATCTCACGGCGACCTCCGCACCGCCGTTCTCGGCTGCTTCTGCGAGCGCGGGGAAGTCGGCGGAGCGCGCATGCGCCGCGATCCAGCGTTCGCCGCGCGAGCGCTCCGCGGAGCGTGAGTCGACCATGGACGACAGCGCTCGCTCGAGCTCGCGATCTTGCCGGACGACGCTCTCGATCGGTCCCGAACCGGTTCCCCCGGCGCACACGAACGCGATGAGAGTCGAGGCGAGGAGCGCCATGGGCAAAGGGTAGCCCGATTCCCCGGGGACGCTGCTACCCTCTTTGCCCCCTCCGGAGGGGGAGCGCCATTGTTCCACCGTCTGCTCATCGCCAACCGCGGCGAAGTCGCCGTCCGCATCGTTCGCGCATGCCGCGAGCTCGGAATCTCTCCCGTTGCAGCCGTGTCGTCCGCCGACCGCGACGCGCGCTGGCTCGCCGACGTCGACGACGTCGTTTGCATCGGGCCCGGCCCCGCCAGCGACAGCTACCTCCGCGGCGACCGGCTCGTGCAGGCCGCGGTTCAATCGCGCTGCACCGCCATCCACCCCGGGTGGGGCTTCCTCGCCGAGTCGCCGCGGTTCGCGGCGATGTGCGCCCAGCACGGCGTGAAGTTCGTCGGTCCGCCGCCCCACGTCATGGCGCGCATGGGGATCAAGTCGCCCGCCAAGGAGGCGATGCGGCTCGCAGGCCTCCCGGTCATCCCCGGATCCATCGGAACGCTCACCGACGCCGACGAAGCGGCGCGCTGCGCCACCGAGGTCGGCTACCCGGTCCTGCTCAAGGCGGACGCGGGCGGCGGCGGGCGGGGCATGCGGCGGTGCGAGAACGAGGAAGAGCTGCGCGAGGCCTTCCCCGCCGCGCGCGCCGAAGCGGCGGCCGCGTTCGGAACACCCAGGCTGTATCTCGAGCGCTTCCTCGAGGGCGGGCGACACGTCGAGGTCCAGGTGCTCGTCGATGCCTTCGGCCACGGCGTCCACCTCTATGAGCGCGACTGCAGCGTGCAGCGGAACCACCAGAAGCTGGTCGAGGAATCGCCCTCTCCGGTGCTCTCCGCGGAGGAGCGCGAAGACCTCGGAGCGCGCTCCGTCCGTGCAGCCATCGACATCGGCTACGTCGGCGCGGGGACGATCGAGTACCTGCGCAGCGAGGACGGCGACCTCTATTTCATGGAGATGAACACGCGGCTCCAGGTGGAGCACCCCGTGAGCGAGCTCGTGTGTGGCATCGACATCGTCTGCCGGCAACTCGAGATCGCGGCGAACCACAGGCTCGAGCTCTCCCAGGAAGACATCGTCCTGAACGGTCACGCGATCGAATGCCGGATCAACGCGGAGGATCCCGCACTGGACTTCAAGCCCTCACCAGGGGCACTGGAGATCTTCGAGCTCGCGCGCGGCGAGGGCCCGGGCCACGTGCGCGTCGACTCGCACCTCTCCGTCGGCGAGGTGATCCCGCCCTTCTACGACTCGCTCGTCGCGAAGATGATCGCCCACGACGAATCGCGCGAGCTCGCGATCGAGACCATGATCAACGCCCTGCGCGCGTCGCGCGTGGAGGGCGTCGCCACGACGATCCCGCTGCACCGCGCGGTCCTCGAGTCCGGCGCGTTCCTGGCCGGCGACTACGACACGACCTCCATCCCCGGCTGGAACCCGAAGGCCGACTGACCCATGGCCCACGTTCCCCTGAGTCCGGTCGGAGGACCGAGCGACGCCCTCGCCGATGCGAGCACGCTGGAGAAGAACCGAAGCGAGCTCGCCGAGCGCGAGGGCGTCCTCCACGAGCGCCGCGCCGTGGTCGCCGCGGGTTGGGGCGAGAAGTACGTGGAGCGGGTCCACGGCAAGGGAAAGCTCACGACTCGAGAGCGGCTGGACCTTCTGATCGACCCCGCTTCGCCGGTCTACGAGGTCGGCACCTTCGTCAACCACGGGCGGAGTTTCGGCAAGCTCAGGTCGCCGGCCGCCGGTGTCGTCACCGCCTTCTGCCGGATCGAGAACCGCTGGTGCGTCGTGATCGCGAACGACAACACGGTCGCCTCGGGCTCCTGGTGGCCCCGGACCCCGGAGAAGATCGAGCGCGCCCAGGAGATGGCGCTGAAACTGCGGCTCCCCGTCGTGTACCTGGTCGACTGCTCCGGACTCTACCTCCCGGAGCAATCCCACTCGTTCCCGGGCCGCACGGGAGCCGGGCACATCTTCAAGAAGAACAGCGAGCTCTCGGCCGGGGGCGTGCCGCAGATCGCAGGCGTCTTCGGCGACTGCATCGCCGGCGGCGGCTACATGCCGATCATCTCGGACCGCGTCTACATGACCGAGCAGGCCTACGTGGTGATCGCGGGTGCTGCGCTCATCAAGGGCGCCAAGAGCCTGCACCTCTCGAGCCTCGACATCGGCGGTCCCGAGGTCCACGTGCATCAGTCGGCCTGCGCGGACGAGCGCGTGCCCGACGACGAGACGGCGATCGTGAGAATTCGCTCGGAGGTCGCGAAGCTGCCCGGGAGTGCGGTGGAGTACTACCGGCACGGCGGCGGCCCGCTCGAGCCGCACTTCCCGCACGCCGAGATCGAGGGGATCCTCCCCTGCGACCACCGGATGAGCTACGACGCCGTCGAGGTGCTCGCCCGGCTCGTCGACCAGAGCCTCTTCTGGGAAGTGCTCCCCGACCGCGGCCGCGAGATGGTCGTCGGCGTCGGCCGCGTCGGCGGGCTCTACATGGGCTTCGTCGCGAACCGCCAGGGAATCGTCGACGACCCCGAGCACCACAGCGCGGTCAAGCCGGCCGGAATCCTCTACAAGGAGGGAATCGCGAAGGTCTCCGCGTTCAGCCGCGCATGCGACGCGGACGGGATCCCGATCGTCTGGCTGCAGGACATCACCGGCTTCGACATCGGGGTGGAGGCGGAGCGACTCGGCTTGCTCGGCTACGGCTCGAGCCTCATCTACACGAACAGCACGAACGAAGTCCCGATGTTCACGGTGCTCTTGCGCAAGGCGTCGGGAGCGGGCTACTACGCGATGGCCGGGCTCCCCTTCGAGCCCGTGGTCCAGCTCTCCACGACTTTGACACGCCTCGCGGTGATGGAGGGACGGACGCTCGCGATCGCCGCGTACAACACGAAGCTCGACGACGAGTTCGAGATCGCGACAGAGGACCCGGAGGAGCGCGCCGAGATCGAGGCGGGGATGCAGGCGACGCAGGACCGCATCGAGAGCGACATGGATCCGTACAAGGCCGCGTCGCAGATGGACACGGACGAGATCGTGGCACTCTCCGAGCTCCGGCCCTGGCTCGTCGCGCTGGCGGAGATGGCGTACCAGAGCACGGGCCACCGGCGCGTCAAGAATCCGCGTATCTGGTCGCTGCACGACATCGAGGCCCTCTCGGTACCCCGAGGATGAGCCGGATGAACGCGATCGAGCTCTCGGTGGAGCGGGACGGCGAGCGCACCCTGCTCCGAGCGCCCGAGGTCGGTTGGTTCACCTGCGCGGTCCAGAGAGGTCGGCTCCTGGTCCCGGGCGAGGAGGTCGGACGCATCGAGACCCTGAGCGTCTCGCGCGCGCTCGTGGTGCCCGCCGGCGTGAGCGGCCGCGTGACGAACGACCCGCCGGAGCGTGTCCACGAACCGACCGAGTACGGCGCGATCCTCTACGAGCTCGAGGCGCTCAGCGAGGAGGCCTCGGCGATCGAAGCCGTCTCCGCGAGCGTGGAGGTCTCGGAGCTCGTCGTCCGCGCACCGCACACCGGTCGCTTCTGGCACCGCTCCGCACCGAACGAGCCGTCGATGGCATCGGAGGGCGACGTCCTCGTCGAGGGAGCTCCCGTCGGACTGATCGAGGTCATGAAGACGTTCACGCTCGTCCCCTACCGGGCGCTGAACGGCCTCCCGGAGCGCGCGCGTGTGAAGCGCGTGCTCGTCGACGACGGATCGGAGACCGAGGAGGGCGACGCCCTGCTCGAGGTCGAGCCGGCCTGAGGCCGTGACCGTCTCGACCGTCCCGCGGCTCTGCGACACGGCTCCGCTTCCGGGAGTCGTGCGCTCCAAGCCGGAGGACTTCTGCGTCGAGGAGCTCCCGCTCTACCCGCCCTCCGGCGAGGGCGACCACGTCTTCTTCGAGGTCGAGAAGCGCGGGATTGCGACCCCCGACCTCCTGCGCCTCGTCGCGCGAGCGCTCGAGGTCCCGCACGGCTCGATCGGCTACGCGGGCCGGAAGGACGCCCGCGCGGTCACGCGCCAGACCCTGTCGGTCGAGCACGTGAGTCCGGAGAAGGTGCTCGCGCTCGAGCTCGAGCTCGAGGGCGTACGCGTGCTCGGTGCAGTGCGGCACGGGAACAAGCTCAGGGTCGGACACCTCTCCGGCAACCGGTTCCGGATCGTGGTGCGTGCGAGCGACCCGGCGCGTGTCGAGGAAGCGCGGGCCATGCTCGGCCGACTCGAGAGCGACGGGCTCCCCAACGCATTCGGCCCGCAGCGCTTCGGGAACCGCGGCGACACGTGGCGCGTCGGGGCCGCGCTGGTCTCCGGCGACGCGCAGGAAGCCGTGCGACTCATCGCGGGGAGCCCCGGCCCGTCGGACGAGGGTCCCGTGCTGCGCGCCCGGGAGCTCTTCGAGGCCGGCGAGTACGGAGCTGCCGCCCGGACCTGGCCGCGCGGGTACGCCGACTGCGGCCGCCTCTCGCAGGCGATGGCGCGGCATCGCGGTCGCGCGAGCCGCGCGCTCCGCGCTCTCACCCGACGCGAGCTCGGCTTCTACGTCGGAGCCTGGCAGGCCCGGATCTTCAACCTCGTGCTGGCGGAGCGCATGCCGTACATCTCGCGAGTCGAAGAGGGCGAGGTCGCGTTCGACCACGGGACACTGCGGACCTTCGTGGTGGAAGACCTGCGCGAGGCCCGGGCCCGGGCCGAGGCCTTCGAGATCTCACCGACGGGACCGCTCGTGGGAGCGGGCACGACGCGACGCGCGCCAGGTGCCGCCGTCGGGGAGCTGGAGAGGCGGGTGTTCGCGGAGCACGGGGCCGACTCGATCGATCCGCGCCGCATGTTCGGCAACGAGGGTGGCCGGCGGCCCCTGCGGATCCGCCCGACGGAGCCGTGGATCGGCCCCGTCCTGGACGACCCGACGGCCCTCGAGGTCCGCTTCGCGCTCCCGCGGGGCTCCTATGCCACCGCCGTCCTGTCGGAGCTCTTCGAGCCCTGACCCGGCCCGAGGCGGGTCGGAGGCCCACCCGGAGAAAACTTCGGTCTTCCGACATGCCTTCCCCCGTCGATTCGGACTACTGCTGGAGGAACCCCGCCCGTAGGCTCCGCCCGGGCGTGGGTTTCGACTCCGGCGCCGACAGGACGATGCACGCCCACGCCCTCCCGCTGCTCCTCGCCCTCGCGGCCCTGGTGTCGCCCCTCGATCGGGGGCGTCGCCAGAGGGGCCAGGGCCGGATCCTGCCGACGGTCTTCGTCACCTGCACGCCCGACTCGATCCAGGTCGGGGGCAAGGAGAAGCAGCCGTCCAAGAACCCCATCGCGGACGCCCTCGAGCAGGCCGGCCCGGGCTCGACGATCCGCGTCCAGCCGGGCGACTACCCGGGCTTCACGCTCGGGTTCGACCGCGACAACGTCCGCAACGCGGCCACATCGGGCGGGCTCCCGGGGCGACCGGTGACGGTCATCGGCGAGGGACTTGTGCGTCTCCACCCGAAGAAGGGCGAAGGCGACACGATCTCGATCAACCAGGCGAAGACCACCGGACACTTCGTGTTCCGGAACCTCGAGATCGAACCGGGCTACCGCGCCGGCATCCTGTTCTTCACGCTGCGGCGGGATCGCACACACGTCGGCTTCCACTTCGAGGACTGCAACATCATCGGGTCCTGGGACCACGTGTCGAACAGGGGCAAGAAGTCCAAGTGGGGCGTCTACGGCCACAGCATGAGCGACTTCGTGTTCCGCGGCACCCAACGCAAGGCGCGGATCGAGAACATCCAGCAGGAGCACGCGTTCTACATCCAGAACCCCAAAGGGGACATCCTGATCGAGAACGTGGAGGCGACGCGGCTCGGTCGCACGTTCTGCCAGTTCACCGCACGTGAGAAGGACGGAATGGTCGGCGTCGGCACGATAACCGTCCGCGACTGCTACGTGGAGGACACCGGCCTCTCGAAGTGGGACGGGCACAAGGGCGGGTCCGCGTTCACGGTCGCCGGTCGGCTGTCGGGGGAGATCCTCTTCGAGCGCAACACCTACCGCGCGGGCTTCCACGAAGAACTGCACCGACTCACGAGCAAACAACTCCCCTACGGAACCGGCGCGTTCGTGGCCTGGGACGGCGGTGAGAAAGTCCCCAATGGACGGCTCGTCCTGCGCGACAACGACTTCGAGTTCGCGAAGTCCATGGGCGATCGGCCGGTGGTCTCGCTGGGCGGGTGCAAGGAGATCGAGATCCTCGGGCGAAACCGCTTCGTGTCGGGCGGCGAACAGGCCGCGCTCTCCTTCGACCCTCCCCGGGGCCCCAATCCGGGCGGAAAGCCCAAGAGCATCCCGAACGGTCAGGTCTACCTGGATCCGTTGACCGCGGTGGAGGGCCCGATCCACATGAGGGGGACCGATGCGCGAGAAGACGTCCTCGAGACGATGAAGGTGCGGAGCGACCCCGCGCCGCTGGGCGGCCGGCGCTGACGTCTTGAAGCGCGCGGACAAGGCCGCCCGTATCGCGGAGATCCTCGACGAGCGGATCGGTGACCCCGAGGTTCCGCTCGACCACCGCGATCCGTACACGCTGCTCGTCGCGGTCCTGCTCTCGGCGCAGTGCACCGACGCCCGCGTCAACAAGGTCACGCCGCTCCTGTTCGAGCACGCATCGACTCCGGAGGACATGGCGCGCCTCTCGGTCGCGACGATCCGATCGATCATCCGCCCCTGCGGTCTCTCGCCGCAGAAGTCGAAGGCGATCCGCGAGCTCTCGCGAATCCTCGTCGACGAGTACGACAGCGTGGTGCCCGACGACCTCGACGATCTCGAGTCACTGCCGGGCGTAGGGCACAAGACGGCGAGCGTCGTCCTGTGTCAGGCCTTCGGAAGGGCCGCCTTCCCGGTCGACACGCACATCCACCGGCTGGCTGCGCGCTGGGGCCTCTCGAGCGGTCGCAACGTGGTGCAGACCGAGCGCGACCTGAAGAAGGTCTTCCCCGAGGACCGCTGGGATCGCCTCCACCTCCAGATCATCCTGTTCGGTCGCCAGTACTGTCCGGCCCGGGGTCACGACCTGACGGAGTGCCCGATCTGCTCCTGGGCCGCCTCGAAGGCGCGGATCGCGGCGGAGATGAGCCCGCGGAAGCGAGCGAAGCGCTAGCCGGGGGGGCCGGTGGCGCCGGAATGCCCGCGCGCCGGCGGTTGCCGGCGCGCGCCGAGCGGAGCGCGTCAGGCGCTCTCGCTCGTGAGCCGACCGCCGTAGGCGATGTCGGCGTGTCCCCATGAGGTTTCTTCCGCCCGCCGGGAGGCATCGCGCCGGGCACCGGTGCATGCATCGGCGGAGTGCCGTGGTGCCCGTAGTCGCGTATCGCACCCGGGCCGACGAGCCGCATGCGCTTCGGCTCCCAGTATCGCGATGCTCGTCGGGCGAAGCCCGCGAGCGAGTGCGCATTGCGACGTCCCCCACCGACGTCCCCCACGTGTCGACGCCTCCCGACGCCTCGCTTGCGCGGCGCAGCCCGCGCAAGCATCGCGAAGGCATT